>DASTLA010000319.1:0-4211 GCA_035715525.1 Nitrospiraceae bacterium | reverse complement strand
AGAGCTCTACTCCGACCGTCGCATTCTCCGGCTTGGGCAGGGCGTGGATCGAGACCGTCTCTTGCGAACCGAGGCGATGGATCGTGTGATCGATACGCTGAAGGAGTGGCGGCAGATCATCGAACGTATGACTGTCCAAGCTGCGACGGCGGTTGCGACGAGTGCCGTCCGGGATTCAGCGAACCGGCAAGTTTTTTTGAACCGCGTGAAAGAAGAAGCGGGTTTTGTCGTCGAAATCATTACAGGAGAAGAGGAAGCGCGTCGGACCATGCTTGGCATTCGGTCGGGGCTACCCCCGGGAGTCGGCGAAATGCTGGCCTTGGACATTGGAGGCGGCAGTACGGAATTTATCTTGGATCGGCCGGGTCATCCGCCGATGGTGCGATCCATCGATATCGGAGTAGTGCGCTTGAGCGAGCGGGTGCTGCAGAACGACCCTCCGACGACATCAGAAGTGCAGCAGGCACGCGAGTGGGTCAGACAGGAAACCGCTGCAGCAGTGGCCGATATGCCGAGATCAGGCGTGAGCACACTGGTCGGCACCGCCGGCACGATCACGAGCCTCGCAGCCATGGCTCAGCAACTGCCAGCCTACGAGCCTGCCCGAATCCATAACTACCGACTCTTGCTCGACGCAGTTATCGCACTCGAGCAGGGACTGCTTAACTGCTCCAATGTACAACGTGCGGGCCTACCGGGCCTGGAGAAGGGGCGAGAAGATGTAATCGCGGCCGGTGCCATTATCTTGCGAACGGTGATGGAGAGCCTGGAGGCGTCCAGCGTACTGGTCAGCGACCTCGGTTTGCGTGAGGGGGTATTGATCGATTTGGCTAATCGAGCGAACCGAGAAGCGTAACGGGTACTGACCAGCTAGTCACCGAAAGTCTGCAGCTGTTCGTCTCCCTGGCTATCTCTGCGAATACCAGCGGAATCCGCCCTTCCGTTCGGTGAACGCTGCTTGGGGTGCTCCACCGGGCTTTTCGAGCAGCAGCACTTTGAAATCAATCAAGCCAAACCAGGCAGGGTCGGCGACATCGTGGTAATGACAGCCCTGTAGTTTTGGAAGCATGTCGCCTATCTTCTGCTCGAGCTCCCTTTCCGTATAGGCTCTCACGGCAAAGGGTTTGCCGAGCGCCTGACAGAACCGCTGGATCGTATAGGCGGCTCCGGTGCAGAGCACTTTTGTGTCGGGCTTGATCTGTAGAAACTGGGGTAGCGGGAAATAACGCTCTTGAAAACCTAGCCACCGCACCGCCTGGCGGAGGTGGCTGTACTGGACCTCATATTCCGTGTGATGCGGAAGCTTCACGGCGGCGGGCCAGCCGTCCTCGATGCCGAATTCCGTCAGGAAGGCTCGTCCGCCCGGCTTGAGCACTCGCCAGACCTCAGCTGCAAACCGCATGGGTCCCAGATTGAAGATCATCTCCTTCGGGAGGTCTGTCCCCAACGGCAAACGAAGCCGCCTAATCCAATCCAGAGCTTCCTGGTGCTGTTCAGTGCTGCCCTTCCCTTCCGTCACCTCTTTGCGGGTCAACCTCACTGGCGTCATGTCGGCCATATTTTCATTGTCGATAATAAGATCGACGGAGTTGTCCTTAAAAGGAAGGTACTCGCCGTTTGCGTGAGCGCCGGTACAGGCCCATCCGCCTGCGCGTGCCCGCTGAGCCTGAAGACGCAAGAACGGCCGTGTGACGTCAAGCGAGACGTAATGAATGCCCTGCTTTTCAAACGGAAGGAGCTCCTGTCCAAGTTCGCGGGCGACGTATCCCAGTCCCCCGCCGACTTCGACCATGAACTTCGGTTTTGGCTTGAACCAACCAAGCCGCCGCAGTTGACGCATGAGGAGCCGGCCATACGTCGCCCCGCCCAAAGCATCACATGGCTCACGAAACAAATGAGAGACGGTCGTCTCGACCAGGTCAAAGTGTCCGTCCTCGAGGTCGCTTTCCTTCAACTCGTGGAGGTGAAAGTTTTCGAGGTGTTCTTCTCCTTCGAACTCCTCTCGTCCGGACCATCCTTCGCGAATCTGTTGGAGCAGTAGGTCCCACTTGGCCTTGTGTCGATGGCCGCCCGGGGGCTCCGTTCCAAAATAGCACAGCGAATAATTGGGAATGGCCCATCGCTCGAGATGCCAGACGCCGGGTTGGCCGTCGGGGCCGCAGATCTTTTCGCCGTATGTTTGGAGCAGGGCGCCAACGGTGATGTGACCGTTCATCGCCCTCAGCATGGCGAGGCCGACGGAGTTGAGTCGCACGATCGGGAAATCGTCATCGAGGGGCGCCAACCACCATTCGTCGACGTCATGCTGATAGGTCAGAAGATCGGGAATTCGCCATGCGCGTTTGGCCAGGATGTCTCCGGCGAGGCTCAGCGGCTCCTGAATGGCGGCGGCGGCTTTCATGTGATCTGCTTCGGATTGCTGCGGGATTGCAGCCTACACGAGCCAGCTGCCCGTCTGCAAGAAGCCTGAAAGGGACTGTGAGTGGAATCGGTGGAGGAGATTATGTCTGTGAGGGTACTGACGAAGAGTCGGTAACGATAATCAATCCCCGCATGATCGGATGAATGCGACATTGATAAGGATACCGCCCGGGAGGCAGACTTGGAATTGTATAGCTGCTGCCGGGGTCCACGGCACCTGAATCGAAGATGCAGCGGGTGGCTTCCTGAAAACAGCCGTCGTGGGTCACCGTATGATGCGTGGGCGTCGGATTATCCCAGCGAATGGCGGCTCCGGCTGTAACCGTCACGGAGGCCGGCACGTAATAAGGGGAGCCGCTGTCCATCAACACATGGGCGACAGGAGCCGCGGCCTTGGCCGGAAAGGCGGCCATGCCGGCAAAACAGAGGCAAATGATCGTGTTGCGTAAGCTGATACCGGTGATGCGCATATCAACAATCCCTCTCCGCTCCTATTATACATAGAGGATGCACCCCAGTGTAAGGATTCAAAATTTCTTTGAGAGAGGCGAAATGACGGGGTTTAACACGGTCATTTTTCTACCGAAGGGGAGGGGTTGGCCTACCTGGGCGAGACAAATTGGTTGGTCCGCGGAGTGGTTGCAAGAGTACGCTGGTTCATGCTAGATGGTGGCCGCCGAAGCCTCGATGTTACGCTGAGGAATTCAGAGGAGGAAGTCGAATGGCGAAGAAGAGTGCAAAGAAAACAGGTTCGGCCGCGAAAAATAAGCGGTCACGATCCGCTGCGCGCACGAAACCGGCGAAGAAGGTCGCCAAGAAAAAGGTCGCCAAGCCGGCGAAGAAAAAGGCGGTAGCCAAAAAGAAGGCCGTGAAGACTTCAAAGTCCTCTTCCTCTCCGAAGGCTGCGCCCGAAGGCGTCAAGAAGGCAGCGAAGCCAGTCCTGGCACCGGAACCCAAGCCGGCCAAACCCGAAAAGGCTCCGACGAAACCGGTGAAGGAAGCTATGGTGCCCGGGCAGGCTGATCTGGAGGAAGAGGAAGAACTTTCCGAGGATCTGGACGAGATGCCTGAAGACATCGAAGAGGATATGGAGGAAGAACTGAGCCTCGACGATGAAGACCGCGACGTCGATTATCTGGAGAAGTCAGAAGACCTTCTGGATGACGCTGATGATTATCGCAATAACTAGGAACAAGAGGTGCCACACCGCCGGTCGTCCATTCTCTGTCTCACCGATATACTGACGATTACATCTCCGTCCGGAATTTGCCATACATGATGTTGGCGCTGGTGCGCCGCGGCGTCGGTGCACCGGGCCGTGCGAAGGGGCAGTTGGTCTAAGTGATTGGATACGATGCTCATCAGCCACTTTTTGTTCATTGCCGGAGCGTTGCGGGAACGTCCTTCACAGGACAGCGCAGATCTTCAATTGAACGCTGGTTTGTGGGGTTTACGAACAGAACTGATCCGGGACAATTTGAGGAAATTCCTCACGCCTCACTCGCATGGATTGGTCTACGTGTTGAAGGGGGGAATCTGTGCAGAATTCCGGATCGTTTCTCCCGTGCAGCCCTTCAGCGAGTTGGACGATTTACTCAAGGATGAATTGCAGACCGAGGCGCGCTATGGTTTTGTGCGAGTGGAGGCGCTGCGACGATGGAAATCATCTGCGCCGGAGAGCCAGGCGTTGCTACAGCGCGTCCTTCATGTGCCGGAACAGGCCGAGTTTTCCCGGCGTATGGGGCTTGGTATGCACAGGTTGACGGAGGAAGAGTTCGAGGCGATCCTGA
>DASTLA010000318.1:0-6238 GCA_035715525.1 Nitrospiraceae bacterium | reverse complement strand
TGGCAGGTGCGGAGTCCGCTCGTGGAAGCGGGGTTGACGAAGGCCGACGTCCGAGCGGCGGCTCACAGTCTCGGCCTTTCAATGTGGGATAAGCCCGCGGCGGCCTGTTTGTCTTCGAGGGTTCCCCGCGGTGTGCCGATTACCGTCGAAAAGCTACGCCGGGTCGAGCAGGCAGAAGCGATCTTGCAGGCTGAAGGCTTTCGCCAGGTCCGCGTCCGAGATCATGGCGACATTGCGAGGATAGAACTCGCCCCCGAGGAATTTCCGCGGCTTAACCAACCGGCTCTCCGCTCATCACTAAGCGCCCGCCTGCGAGAGGTCGGGTTCCGTTTCATTTGTGTGGATTTGGAGGGCTATCGGCCGGGTGGCACCCGCTTGCAGTGAATGGCGAGCCCTAGCGCGAGGATTTGGACAGCGCGTCGAGCGCTTCGTCAGCCAATCGCCGGTGATCCGCGTCGGTGAGACTTCGTTGGACCACCTTTTCCGCCACCATCAAGGCCAGATCGGTCGTCTGGGTGCGGATCTCTTGAATCGCCTTTCGCCGTTCATGGTCAATCTCGCGTGTCGCGTCGCCTTTGATGCGATCCGCTTCGGCGATGAGCCGCTGCTCGTTCTCTTCCATCAGCCGCTGTGCCCGTTCCTTCGCCGCCGATAGAATCCCTTCAGCGTCGCGTGAGGCCCCTTCGAGCTTGGCTTCGTACTCCTTGAGTCTCCGCTCAGCCTCCGACCGGTGCCGTTCGGCCTGATCGAGGCTGTCCTTGATTTTCTTCTCTCGCTCTTCCAGGGCGCTGAGAATGCCGGGGAAGGCAAACTTATAGAGAATGAAGAGGAGAATGCCGAAGGACACCACTTCCCAGAAAATCAGGGAGGAGAAAAAATGTGACTCAAATTGCGGCATGCTTGCTCTCGTGAAACGTTATACGTGAATCGTTAAACGAGAAGTGTTCTCGATTAAGGGTTCACGAGTAACGATTAACGCTCCCTATTTTCGGAGACCCATGATAATGAAGGCAATAACCAACCCATAGAGCGCGATGGCCTCGACCAGCGCGAATCCAATCCACATATATTTGCCGACGCGCCCCTCCGCTTCCGGCTGACGTGCGACCGCTTCGATCATCTTTCCGAAGATGTACCCGATGCCCACACCTGCACCGGCAAACCCGGCGGCGGCGAGGCCCATGCCCAACAGTGCTGCGGCTGCTGAATCCATCGTGTCCTGCTCCTCTCTTGCTAAATAAGATCCCGTTGCGAACTGAGGCCGGCCGCTCGTCTGCGGCGGCGTCACCTGTCCTTAGTGCGCATGCTCGTCATGCCCATGCAAATGGAACGCATCGCCCAAGTACACGCACGTCAACACGGTAAAGATGTAGGCTTGGATGAATGCGATGCCGACTTCCAGTCCATTCATCGCGATCGTGAACGCAAACGGCAGCCATCCGATTAGGAGGCCTCCGCTGACAGCCAGCCCGAAGAGGACGCCCAGGATCACGTGGCCGGCCGTCATGTTGGCAAACAACCGCACGGCAAGCGAAATCGGACGAGCGAGCTGGCTGATGAGTTCGATCGGGATCATCAAGGGCAACAACCAGCCCGGCGTGCCCGGCGGCACGAGGATGCCAAGGAATTTCCCTCCATGCAAGACGAAGCCCATCAGGAGGCTCAGCGCGTACACGGTGCAGGCAAACACCGCTGTGACCACGATCTGACTGGTGACCGTGTAGGAGCCAGGGATCAGTCCGATGAGATTGCAAAACAGAATGAACAGGAAGAGTGTCGCGATCAACGGGAAAAACTTCATGCCATCCTTTCCCATCGTATCCAGAATGATGCCGCGGATGAAATCGACCATGATCTCGGCGAGGTTCTGCAATTTGCCCGGCACGAGCCGGCGGGTGGAACCCGCCATGATCATGAGGATGGAGATAAGCCCCACGACCACCCACATCATGATCACGGCTTTGTTGATGGAAATATCGAGGCCGCCGAGATTGATCGTAATGTAATTGTGGAGTTCAAACGGATGCAGGGGACTTTCTTCCATGGCACCTTTCGCGACGTATCACTCGATTACTTTGGCCACCGCTGCGCCATGCGATACGCATTCCTCACACCGGCCGCCGCACCCAACATCATTCCGACAATCAGTGCCCAGGGGCCTGTCCCCAACAGATAGGTATCGATGACCCACCCGAGCCCGCCACCGACAATCATGGCAGCGAGCAGTTCTGTTCCAATCCGAACGGCTTGGCCGAGCCCCGCGTAAAACGGATCCTGTGACTGGGGCATTGTCCGTGACCCACTGAGGCGAGTACCTGAGTAAGGACTCTCCCGAAGGGCGGGCGCGCAATTCAAGCAGAATGCCCGTGAAGTTGTCAAGTTTCGGCCGGCTGGGAAATCACCGAATCGCTGGGGTATAGTGAGCGGTCTCGCTCGAATCGAGCCGGACGCATGATGACCCGATTCTCACAACCTTCCTTCCTGCGCGGCGCACCGCAGCCGCTGGTACTCTCCATAGCGAGCCAGGGCGAGCATCCCCTCGGCCTGTACGAAAAAATCGCGTCGCATTCCCAGCCGTCGTTCCTGTTGGAAAGCGGCAAGTGGCAGACGACTGAGACGAACTATTCATTTTTGGGAAGCGGGCCGGTGGCCATCGTATCTGTTCCGGCACGGTCGATAGGAGGACCCCTTGAAGACCCGTTCGAACCGATCCGACAGGCGATCGGTAAGCCAGGTATTGAACCGACGCCTGACCTGCCGCCTTTCTTCGGTGGCGCAGTCGGATGTTTCGGATATGATTTCGCCCGCCGTCTCGAAACGCTGCCCTCCATTGCGGCGGACGATCTAACGGTTCCGGATGTGCACTTTGCGCTCTATGATCTCGTGACCGCGGTGGATCATCGGGCCAACAGCGTGCAGATCATTTTTTGCCCATCGTTGGACCGATTCCTGGGAGAGGCTCGCGAGAAACTGTACCGCGAAGGACTGGACCGACTGGCGGAATGGGAAGCCCGCCTCACGGGTCCGGCGCCGAAACAGGAGCCAGTGGCGCTCGAACCGCTGGCATTTGCCCCTGAACAGACGAGGGAAGCCTATCTCGATCGCGTGCGACGCACGCAAGCTTACATTGCCGCAGGAGACATCTATCAAGCGAATCTTTCTCACCGGTTCACTGTCGACATTCCAGTTCGCTATCGTTCCGGACCTGACCGGTTGCGCTATGAGCACGCGCTCTACCGGCAGCTTCGCGCCGTCAATCCCTCCCCGTTCTCCGGCTTGCTGCGCTTTGAGGAGTTCTCGTTGATTAGTTCTTCGCCCGAGCGGCTGGTGCGCCTCCGGGGACGGCGCGCCGAAACCCGGCCAATCGCCGGCACGCGACCGCGAGGATCCGATGCCGACAACGACCAACGTCTTGTCGGGGAGCTGCTGGCGAGCCCCAAGGAACGAGCAGAGCATGTAATGCTCGTGGACCTGGAACGTAACGATCTCGGTCGCGTCTGCGAGTTCGGCAGCGTGAAGGTGGATGAGTTTATGGCGATTGAGCAATATTCGCACGTCAGTCACATTGTCTCGAATGTCTCCGGTATCCTCCGCGCGGACGCCTCCCCGTTTGACCTGATCAGGGCGACCTTTCCGGGCGGCACGATCACCGGCGTTCCGAAGATCCGTTGCATGGAGATCATCGAGGAACTCGAGCCTGTACGCCGATGTCTCTATACCGGATCGTCGGGATACATCGGATGGAACGGGGATCTGGATTTGAACATCCTTATCCGGACGCTCGTCCTCACGGGGACGACAGGGTATCTGCAGGTGGGAGCGGGAATCGTCGCCGATTCCGATCCTGCGAAAGAATATGAAGAGACCCTCCACAAAGCAGAGGCGTTTTTCAGTTCCTTCCGGCGGGCGTAACGGTGTGGATCTACCTCAATGACCGGTTCGTGAGAGAAGCAGAGGCGCTCGTCTCGGTCTTTGACCACGGCTTTCTCTATGGTGACGGCGTCTATGAGACCATTCGCTCTTATGCCGACAAGCTCTTCATGCGCGATCAGCACCTGGCGCGTCTCCGTCGCTCCGCGGACGCCATCGGCTTGACCATTCCCGCCCGCGACTGGCCGTCGCTGCTGCACGAATCCATGGTCCGTAACGGCGTGGGCAATGATCGCACGGACGCCTACATCCGCGTCACCATCTCACGCGGGGCAGGCGACATCGGCCTGGATCCTGCGCTCTGTCCCAGACCGACGCTCGTGATCATCACCCAAGCGCTCAAGGCGCCTCCGCCAGACCGTTATCGGACCGGCGTCAGCCTCGTGGTGGCCAAGACGAGACGAAATCTGCCGAGCGCGCTCGACCCGCAGATCAAAGCCACCAATTTCTTGAACAACATTCAGGCCAAACGGGAAGCGATTGCCGCCGGCGCGTTCGACAGTGTCTTGCTCAATTGGGAAGGACACGTGACCGAGTGCACGGTGAGCAATATCTTCTTCGTGCAAGCCGGGCGACTCTGCACGCCTGCCCTGTCGTGCGGCATTCTGGACGGCATTACGCGAGGCGTGATTCTAACCTTGGCGCGGGACGCAGGGATTCCGATGGACGAAGGACAATTCAACCTCGAGGCGCTCGTGGCGGCGGACGAATGTTTTCTGAGCAACACGACGATGGAAGTCATGCCGGCAACGCAGCTGAACGGCCGACCGATCGGCAGCGGCAGACCCGGACCATTGACCGAGCGGCTTCGTCAAATTTTTGTCACCGAGCGTCGAAAATTCCTCGAATCATAATCCTTTACCCTCCGATCCTCTTGTTCTTCTTCGTTATTTTTGCGCTGTCATCCGGCATGGGATCTGCATTTTCTTGACAGGCTGGAACAGACTGCTATCGTGAGGACATATTAATGGCTGCTCACCATGAAACAGTCTCGCGCCAGAGAGTAGGCCCGGTGCGCGCGATCGTCGTTGCATCGGGTTTCAGTCTGTTGCCCTTCGTGTGGCCGGCCGGACTGCAGGCGGAGATCTACCAATATATCAGCCCTAACGGCACGATCTCGCTCACCAACGTGCCCTCAGATGCGCGCTATCGAAAAATCGAGGTGGAGTCGGCCCGGTTCCACGACGTCCTTTCTGAGCGTGAACTGGAACCACTCATCAAGCGCCATTCATTTCAGCAGCAGTTGCACCCGGCGTTGATCCGCGCGGTCATCAAGGCGGAGTCCAACTTCGATCCCCGCGCCGTTTCCCGCGCGGGAGCCATCGGGCTCATGCAGCTGATGCCGCAAACCGCCGTGCGGCTCGAGGTACGGGACATGTTCGATCCGGACGAGAATGTGGGAGGCGGCACGAAGTATTTGAGACAGTTGCTCGACCGGTTTCATGGCAACCTGCCGCTGGCGCTGGCAGCTTACAATGCCGGCGAGAACATCGTCGATCGGTATCAGTCGTTGCCACCGATCGATGAAACGAGGCAATACGTCCGCAAGGTGCTGCGCTATTACCGGACTTTCCTCGTGCGCGACGGTGTGATCACCGAGCGGCCCGTCACCCGGCCCGCCCCGTCAGCGCCAGCAGAAGTCCACGAGATTTCCGCGGCGCCGCCCCGCTGAGTCCATCCCCCATCGACAGCCGGCTGTGTTGCTGCCATCCCGGCCGTTTCGTTTGAGGAAAGTCCGATCGGTAATGGGCCCCGATGCTGTTCTCCCGCCACAGCGCCGCCTCCGCAACACACTGCGCCACCTGCACCATGTTTTTGACCTCGAGCGCTGCGCGCTGAGAAAACGGTTGCGCGACGAGCTGCGACCAGCGCGAGAGTTGCGCGCAGGCACGAATCAGCGACTCGCCAGACCGGATGACGCCGACCTGTCCCCACATCGTCCGGCGTAGCGAGCTCCGCAATTTTTCAGCGTCGTCCAGCGAGCCATACTGTTCGTGCTTCAAGGCGGCTTCGTGGGTGGTCACCGACGGTATCTCATGCCTCTCCCCATAGGCGATTGCCGCCGCCGCGGCTCGGACCCCGAAGACCAATCCTTCCAGCAGGGAATTGCTCGCCAGGCGGTTGGCTCCATGCACGCCGGTGCACGCGACTTCGCCCGCCGCAAACAGGCCGGGGACCGTCGTCGCACCGTTCAGGTCGGTCCACACGCCGCCCATCATATAATGCGCGCTCGGCGAGACGGGGATCCACTCTTCGGTGATGTCGATGTCGTACCGCAGGCAGGTGGAGTAGATCGTCGGAAACCTCC
>DASTLA010000317.1:0-4345 GCA_035715525.1 Nitrospiraceae bacterium | reverse complement strand
TTCTGCTGAAACGGGAGGCTCAGCTGCCTTTCGTCATGATGGGCTTTCGTGCACCGAACTATACGAGCGACGATTCCTACGCCTTGAATATCATGGAATCGATTTTGTCCCACGGGAAAAGCGCGCGCCTGTACCAGAGTCTTGTTTATGAGCAAAAACTTGCCCTTGCGGTCGGAGCCGACTATGGCCTCATGCAGGCCGACCCGGGTCTCTTCTATTTCTACGCCTTGGTCAAACCGGGCGAAAAGACCGAGGTCGTCGAGGACGCCTTGCTCAAAGAAATTCATCGGCTCCATACAGAGCCTCCCTCGGAACAGGAGCTTCAGCGGGCAAAGAATCAGGTCGAAGCGGCCCACATCTTCGAACAGGACTCCAACTTTCGGCATGCCATGCTGCTGGGTGAAGCTGAAACGGTGGGGGCCGGCTGGAGGAAGATCGAACAGTTCGTGGAGCGGACACGTGCCGTGACTGCTCAGGATGTGCAGCGTGTTGCCGGTCAGTACCTCAGCGCCGACGTTCGAACAACCGGCATCTTGATTCCCCAACCGGCGCGCCAACAAGCAGCAGGCCCGACGCCGTCGCCTTGACGAATCATGCCATGAGGGGTTTTCGGATGGGACTGATGTCGCTGTTGGTCAGGTCGCTCGGCCGGTTCGGGGTTGCGGGAGCGAGCCTCCTCTGCGCGCTTGAACTCGTGATTCCGGTCGGAGCGCAAGCCGCCGATATCAATCCGGTTCGCTTCGTCACACCGAACGGGATGACCGTGCTCTTTCTGGAGCAGCATTACCTGCCGACGGCCGAAATCCATGCCCTGATCAAAATCGGCGCCGCGCAAGACCCTGCCGAAAAGGCGGGTTTAACCAACCTGACGGCCAGCCTCCTCGACGAAGGGACGACCACGCGCACGTCCAAGCAAATCGCCGAACAGATCGACTTCGTGGGCGGCTCACTCGAAGCCCGAGCCTCCGAAGATTTCACCACCGCGTCCGCGAAAGTGCTGAAGAAAGACGTGGAGCTGGGCTTTACCCTCCTCTCGGACATCCTCCAACACCCGGCTTTCCATAAACAGGAATTCGAGCGCGTGCGCGCGCAAATTGTCGGCGAGATCCTCAGCGACGAGGATGACCCCGGACATGTCGCGATGAAAGCGTTCAATCAATTGGTGTTCCATGGGCACCCGTATCGATGGCCTGCCCAAGGAACCGAAGAATCGCTGAATCGCATCTCGCTGGCCGATGTGCAGCAGTTCCATGCTCGGGAGTATCTTCCCAATCAAACCATTCTGGTGGTTGTCGGAGATCTGACGCTAGAGCAGGTCAACAGTCTCGTCCAGACGCATTTTGGCGGGTGGAAGAAAGGTCCCTCCGCCGCATACCAGTTGAAGAAGCCGGCGGCATTGGAACGAAAGATGGTCCAGTTCATCGAGAAGGATCTGTCGCAATCGACCATCGTACTCGGTCATACGGGAATCAGCCGTAATAACCCGGACTATTACGCCGTCACCGTCATGAACTATATTTTGGGTGCCGGCGGATTCTCGTCCCGGCTGATGGATTCGATTCGCGACAAACAGGGCTTGGCCTACGGCATCATGAGCCAGTTCGATACCCGGCTCATGCCGGGCGCCTTTCTGATCAGCCTTCAGACCAGGACCGAGGCCACCAATCAAGCCATTACAGGCGTGCTCAATGAAGTGAAAGCGATTCGCGATTCGCCCGTCACGGATCAGGAATTGAACGAGGCCAAGGCCTTCATCATGGGCAGCTTTCCGCTACGCATCGACACCAGCGCAAAGCTGGCCAACGTGCTCGCTCAGGTGGAGTTTTACAACCTCGGCCTGGATTATTTCACGCAATACCCCAAGGCGATTGAAAAGGTAACCAAAGACGATGTTCAGCGGGTCGCCAAGCAGTATCTCGACGTACAACACTATGCATTGGTGGTCGTGGGCGCCATCTCGAAAGCCAAACTAAGACCCTGACCGGTTCCCCAGCGTCAGTCTGGTAACGCCATGACCGTTTCGAACTGCCTCACAGACAAGCACCACCGAGCCGAAGAGGTTCTTCGCCGCTTGGGTTCTGTGATTGTGGCCTTCTCCGGCGGAATAGACAGCTCGCTTGTGCTGAAGCTGGCGCACGACACGCTCGGAGAGCGGGCCACGGCGGTGACCGCCGTGTCGCCCACCTTTCCGCAAATGGAACTGGAGGCGACTCGCCGAATCGCCGCAGAGATCGGAGTTCGCCATCGCATCGTCGAAACCGACCAGCTCCAAATACCGGAGTTCGTGCGTAACGACGCGGCCCGCTGTTACCACTGCAAAACAGATTTGTATTCCTTGTTGGGCGCCTTGCGTCGGGCGAGCCAGGACTCCCAGATTGTGGACGGCACCAATGTGGACGATCTCGGGGATGATCGTCCAGGGCTCAAAGCGGCTCGAGAGTGGGGAGTTCGCAGTCCCCTGCTTGAAGCCGGCCTGTCGAAGGCCGAGGTCCGCGAGTTGGCAAAAACGCTGGGGTTGAGCAATTGGGACAAGCCCGCCGCGGCCTGCCTCTCTTCCCGCATTCCACGCGGCATTGAAATAACGCGAGCCACGTTGTCACGGGTGGAACAGGCCGAAGCGGTGATGGTTGGCGAGGGCTTGCGGCATTGTCGCGTCCGCGATCACGGGGAGATTGCGCGAATCGAAGTCGCACCCGAGGCATACGGAACGCTGATCGACCCGGCCCGTCGGACTCGAGTGGTAAGCGAACTGAAACGCTTGGGATATAAGTTTGTGACGCTGGATCTGGAGGGGTATCGCCAGGGGGGCGTGAGCCTAGGATGAGTTGTGAGTTCTGAATGATGAGGGTTGAGTGACGAATTAAAGATGGGCCTCCGGGCGGTCAACCCAGAACTCCGAATTTAAAACTCAGAACTTAGTTCCTGTGGGTCTTAGCCAAAGCCTCCAATGCCTCATCCGCAAGGCGTCGATGATCTGCATCCGTCAACGCTTTGCCCACAACCTTCTCCGCCACCATCAGGGCCAGATCGGTCGTTTGGGACCGAATTTCTTGAATCGCTCGCCGCCGTTCTTGATCGATTTCACGGGTCGCGTCGCCCCTGATGCGTTCGGCCTCCGTCGTCATTCTCTGCTCATTCTCGTCCATCAGCCGTTGCGCTCGCTCTTTCGCCTGGGCCAGTAAGGCGTCGGCTTCCTTGGAGGCGGCGGCCAGCTTAGCTTCGTATTCCTTGAGCTTGCGCTCGGCCTCAGCGCGATGACGTTCGGCCTGGTCGAGGCTGTCCCTGATCTTCTTTTCACGCTCTTCCAGCATCCCCAGCAAACCCGGGAAGGCGTATTTATAGAGCAAGAAAAAAAGGATGCCGAACGACAGGATCTCCCAGAATATGAGCGACGAGAAGAAATGCGATTCAAATTGAGGCATAACCACCTTCGGTGGAGTTCAGAGTCGTGAGTTGAAGGTCCTGGATCGTAAACTCAACACTCATCTTCAGAACTCGGAACTCGTTATTTTCGTAGACCCATGATGATGAACGCGATGACGAGTCCGTACAACGCAATGGCTTCGACCAGCGCGAACCCGATCCACATATACTTGCCTACACGGCCTTCTGCTTCCGGCTGCCGCGCGACTGCCTCGATCATCTTGCCGAAGATGTATCCAATTCCGACGCCTGCTCCGGCAAATCCGGCTGCGGCCAATCCCATACCCACCAACGCTGCTGCTGCTGCATCCATTGTTTGTCCTTCCTCCCTTATGTGCACGCCGCCTAATGCGCGTGCTCGCTATGACCGTGCAAGGTAATGGCATCGCCGAGATACACACAGCTCAACACGGTAAAAATATATGCCTGAATAAACGCGATACCGACCTCAAGTCCGTTCATGGCGATGGTAAATGCGAACGGCAACCAGCCAATCAAGAGCCCACCGCTGATGGCCAGGCCGAACAGCACCCCGAGAATCACATGGCCGGCCGTCATATTCGCGAAGAGCCGCACGGCCAGCGAAATCGGCCGGGCCAGTTGGCTGATCAACTCGATCGGCACCATCAAAGGCAGTAACCATCCGGGGGTCCCAGGCGGAACCAAAATGCCGAGGAATTTGGCGCCGTGAAGTGCAAAACCCAGTACGAGACTCAGGCCGTAAATGCCGACGGCAAACACCGAGGTGACGATGATCTGGCTGGTGACAGTGTAAGATCCCGGGATAAGCCCCAACAGATTGCAGAACAAGATAAACAAAAATAGGGTCGCGATGAGAGGGAAGAACTTCATGCCCTGCTCACCCATCGTATCGAGGATGATGTTCCGGATGAAATCGACGATCATTTCGGCGAGGTTTTGC
>DASTLA010000316.1:0-4795 GCA_035715525.1 Nitrospiraceae bacterium | reverse complement strand
GCCCGAATGTGTCTCATGGCAAAAAGCACAAATCTGACAGGCAGTAGCCAGTCCCTCCAGAGGGGACTGGATATTCTCATGATCCTTGACAAGGCAGCCTCCCCTCTCGGCGTGAGGGAAATTGCGCGACAGCTCGACCTTAGCGCCACCATCGTCCAGCGCCTGGTCAATACGCTTGCCTTGAACCAGTTCGTGACACAGGACCAGGAAACGCGCCGCTATTCTATCGGATACAGGGCTTTCGGCCTTGGCTGGAGTTTGACGCGAAAGGATCGTCTCATCTCGATTGCCAAATCCGAGCTCGACATGCTGGCGTCGAGATACCAGTTGAACGGCTATCTCGGCATGCTGCGTGGCGCTCGGGCAATCTATATCCTTTCCACGCAGAGCGAGGGCCCGATTGTCATCCGTAGCGTGCCGGGGAGCGAAACATATCTCCATAGCACCGCCATGGGGAAGGTCCTGTTGGCAGCGCTCTGCGATGAAGAGGCCGAAGCTCTACTACTTAGGGAGCCGTTGGAGCAGGTCACGCCGAAAACCTGCACTGACCCCATCATCCTGCTCGATCAGATCAGAGAAATCCGGAGGCAGGGTCACGCCACCGTAATCGGCGAGAACATTCCCGGCGTCGTATCTGTCGGCGCTCCAATCCGCGACGCATCGCAGCAGACGGTAGCAGCAGTGAGCGCGGCATTCGCCGAATGGGCCGCTCCTGAGTTTGATATCGACAAGATAATCGGGCTCGTAAAAGAAAGTGCTACCCGGATCTCGCGGATGCTCGGGAGTCAGACTGAATGACCTACCGTCGGAGTGTCGTTGGCTATTAGACCTTCGAACCTTTATTACGACTGCTGCGGCCTTCGACCTCCGGCCTTTAGTGCATGGCTGCTATAGTCATCGACAAGAAGCTGAGCATGGCCAGACATGCTCGGGTGATATGCGACCACTCCCGGATGTTGCGCATCTGAGTCAGTCTGCGTCAGGGGCAGGCAAAAGCGCGAAAGATCACTGACCCCGCTCCAGCAAGCTGGGCGCGCTTCAGCCAGGCATTGTTCGCGGGATCGGTGAGCATCCAAACACGCCATGGGCCGCCACCAGAAAACCCAGAGCGGCCGCCGTCCACCAGGAGCGCTCAGTGGCGGTAGGCGTGGTGACGAGCAGGACGGCAAGGACGAGCATACCGCGACCTCGCCGGCGGATATGTACAGCGTATATCTATTGCGTGCTGAATGCGACGAGCCGTAGATCGGCACTTATTTGAATCATTGGTTGGCAGCTTCGCTGGGGCGAGCGCGAAGCAGACCAGGTACGAGGCGTCAACATCATGCGCATCCGGAACGGAAAAATCGTGGAGGGTCTGGGATAGGTGAAGGGGGGCTGACGTTCTGCTTGTAAACTGGTCATCTTCAATGGCGACGGCCCAAACCGTCCATGGCGGCGTCTCGCCGAAATAGGATACCCCGCCGAGGAGAGGACCCTTTATCATCATTGCCGCCATTCGAACCGAAGAACATGCGCCGAGAGAGACTAGCCTCACTTTGTGGGATGGACTGGAGTTTTGATGGCTCGCATTGCGACGAGCGTTTTGAATCCTCTGACGTTCGGGTCTCCATGAAAGACCTCGCGGCTGAAGGCCTCATATGCCTCCATCCCGGTGACACGTAGCTGCAGAACGAAATCTGCCTCGCCCGTGACGTACCAGGCACCGGCCACTTCGGGGCGGCTGCGGACATTTCTGATAAAATGATCCAGCTGCGTCGCTCCTTCCCTCTCCAACGACACGAGAACATGGATGGTGAGCGGAGTACCCAGCACTGCCGGATCCACGACGGCCATGTCTGCGATGATGACGCCTTCCCGGCGCAGACGCTTCAATCGCCGTAAGACCGCACTTTCCGACAGGCCTACCTTGTCCGCCAAGAGCCGGGCGGGTGTCTGGTTGTTCACCTGCACCAGCCTCAGCAGTGCATGATCGAACTGATCGAGGTCGACGGATTCCGGCATGGCTGGGCTCATTTCTGCGAAAACGGGCGCGAACATACCGAAATTCGGCGCAAAAAAGCATCTGTATTTGGCAAGATCGCTATATGACGCCCGACCATCCCGAACGAAGCAGCGAAGCCATCCGAGACCTCCTAATGCGGGTGTCCCCGGACTATGCACCAACGCCTCTTCACGATCTTCCGCATCTGGCAGCTCGCCTGGAGCTTTGCGAGGTATTCGCGAAGGACGAAAGCCGCCGGGCCCTCGGGAACTTCAAATCGCTGGGCGGCACCTATGCTGGGCTGAATGCGTTGGCTAGAAGTAGCGGGATCAGCATCGAGAGCCTGCTGGCAGAACGGGAACAGAATCTGCCCCGCCTCCTGTGCGCCAGCGATGGCAATCACGGCCTGGCTGTTGCCGCAGCCGCGGCGATCGCGGGAACCAACGCGCGGGTCTATCTGCACGCCCACGTCCCGCGGACGCGGTCGAAGCGGATCCAGGCGCAAGGAGCGGAGGTCGTGAGGATCGACGGCACCTATGACGATGCCGTGGACGCGGCCGCAGCAGCAGCTCTGCGCGGTGAAGGCATTCTAATCCCCGACACAACGGACAATGCATGCGATCCGGTTGTGCGCGACGTGATGGACGGCTACGCCGTCATCGCCTCGGAGGTGAGGCAGCAGCTTACCGGGAACTGGCGACAAGCTCCGACACACATCTTTGTTCAGGCCGGCGTTGGCGGACTGGCCGCGACTATGGCACGAGACCTCAAAGGCTGGATGAGTGCGCCGGCCGAGTTCGTCGTCGTAGAACCGGTGGAGGCTGCCTGCGTCACCGCAGCCCTTGAATGTCATCGCCCGGTTCGCATCCAGGGCGATTTGGCAACGACCGCAGAATTGCTTTCCTGTGGCGAAGCAAGCGCGCCGGCTCTCCGGATCCTGGCACAGAAGGGCGTCTCCGCTGTCTCGGTGCCTGAAGCACTGTTATCGGAAGCCCCGCAAGTCCTGGCTGATTCGCACGGCCCCCGGACCACTCCGTCTGGTGCGGCCGGCCTGGCAGGTCTCCTGATGGCCTTGGAGGACCGGGATCTCAGCACACGACTCCAGCTCGACGCCACCAGTCGTATTTTGCTGTTCGTGACCGAGGGAATATTTCCGGAGGACGCGCCATGAGAGAACAGAGAGATTTCCCGGCAGACGACTTGATCGAGTGGCGGCGCGATTTTCATCAGCATCCGGAGTTCGGGTTTGAAGAGCACCGCACCAGCCGGCTCGTTGCTGAACGTCTGCGGTCGTTCGGCTCTATCGAGGTGAGCGAAGGGATTGGCGGCACCGGCATTGTCGGAACTTTGAGGTTAGGTGCTGGACGGCGAACAATCGGCCTGCGTGCCGACATGGACGCCCTCCGCATCCAGGAAAAGGGTAAACTCCTCTATCGCTCATCGACCCCCGGGCTGATGCATGCTTGCGGCCACGATGGCCACACGACGATGTTGCTGGGTGCTGCCCGCGTGCTGGCATCCGAAGGCGGGTTCGATGGAACCGTGCGGTTCATTTTTCAGCCTGCGGAGGAGTGGGGGCGCGGTGCCCTTGCAATGATAGATGACGGGCTGTTCGAACGTTTCCCCATCGATGAAATCTACGGCCTGCATAACCTGCCCGGACTTCCGGCTGGGCATATACTGACGCGGGCCGGGCCGATCATGTCGGCAGAGGACATCTTCGAGATTGAGCTTCTGGGAGCCGGAGTCCATGCCGCGCGACCGCACCAGGGCCGTGACCCTCTCGTGGCGGCATGTGCTTTGGTCACGGGGCTTCAGACGATCGTTTCGCGATGCCTGTCGCCGACGGATACGGCCGTCGTCTCCATTACCGAACTTGTCACGGACGGAACACGAAACGTCCTGCCGGGGGCTGCTATCATTCGCGGAGACGCTCGCAGCTTTGATCTGGCAGTCAGCGAAAAAATCGAGACGGAGATGCGTCGGATGGCGGCGGGCATCGCCGAGGGTCATGGCTGCAAGGCCGCTGTCCGTTACAGCCGCGAATTCATCCCTCTCGTCAACGATGCGATTGCGACAAAGGCCGCCCTTGCTACGGCTCGCATGGCAGCGGGCGCAGATAGGGTGATCGAAGCCGCCGAGCCCCATACGGCCTCCGAGGATTTCGCGCGCTTCCTGGCGCATGTGCCGGGCTGTTTTGCCTTCATCGGCAACGGCGAGGCGTCGCCGCCTTTGCACAACGACAGCTATGACTTCAACGACGACGTGCTGCCGGTGGGAGTTGATTACCTGGTCACGCTGGCACGGCAACGCTTGGCCGCCGCATAGCGCAGCGGGCCTGCAATTAGTGGGACGACAGATTCCGGGTGATCTGCTGGGCCGTAGACTGGACCGCCCGTGAGAGCATGTCGATATTAATATCCGGCTGGAAATGCGGCGAAAATGAAACGCTGATCGCCGAACGCGTCTGAGCCGAAGGGTCTCCGATCAGCGCCCCGACCGAGGTGATGCCCACGATGTTTTCGTCGGCATTTACGGCGTAGCCGGAAGAGCGGACTTCGGCCAGTTGGCTGATCAGTTCTTCAGGATCGGTGATCGTCTTCCGGGTGATCGCCGGCAGCGGACCCGGTCCTAACAACTCTCGAACCTCGTCGTCGCTCATGGACGCGAGGATCGCCTTTCCGATCGCTGTATTGTGCAGAAGAATGGTCTGTCCTGGCTCAGCCCGCAGGGTCATTGGGCCCGAACCTGGCAGGAACAGAAGATAGATCGCATGCTTGCCCTGCAGAACCGCCATGAAGGCGTCGAGGT
>DASTLA010000315.1:0-14547 GCA_035715525.1 Nitrospiraceae bacterium | reverse complement strand
TGAGATGAACTTCCACCGTCGGAATGGCTACGGCCGCGATCGCATCGGGTATGGCCACGCTGGTGTGGGTGTAGCCGGCCGGATTAATCACAAGACCGTCGAAACGCCCCTTGGCTTGCTGAATCCAAGTGACGAGCTCGCCCTCCTCGTTCGATTGCCGCGTTTCGATTGTGAGGCCTCGATCGCGGGCGAACCGACCGATCATCCGGTCGATTTCCGCGAGCGACGTCGTTCCATAGATGGATCGCTCTCGTGTCCCTAGAAGATTCAGGTTGGGACCATGAAGCACCAGGAGCCGCAGCATGTCTCGGTCGAAGGTCTCAGTTGTCAGAAGGCTGCAGCTGATCCAGGTGCTGGCAGCGGCGGCATTGTAACAGGCCTCCTCCAGAGGGTCAAACGTCGTGGAAAATAAAGGGACTAGCGGGAATTTTCGAAAAGGGCTGTCTGACCGCGGCGTTTGGCCTGAATGAGCCGCAGCCAGCCTTCAAGGCGCGCGATGGTGTGGAAATGTTTCTTGTCGGCCGGCTCCGTTTCGGTCGGCTGGAAGGCAGGATGGATCGATGCCTTGACAGTCGAATCCGGTGGTTCCTGCGCCTCGTTTGAGACCGCCACCTGCGCAGCCATCGTGGCCGGTTCGCGGTACGGGCGAGGCGAGTCGAGCGCGGCTTTGCTTGCGGGCTCGATCCTGGCGCGCTTTCTGTCTCGTTTGGAACGAGGAGGCTCCGGGTCTTCAGGCGCACCGGTGATGCGTCGCTTGATCGACCAGGCTTCCTCGTCGTAAGGGCTGACGCCCAAAATGGCGGCACAGGATCGAAGGGCAAGGTCGGCGCTTCCTTCCTCCGCATAGAGCTTCGCCAGCACGCGATGAGCCCGGAGATTATCCGGACTACTCTTGATGACCTCCTCCAAAATCGTCTTCGCCTTTACCGGCTGGTTCAGCTGTTCGTAGACCCTACCGAGCGCGGCCATGGCCGTGACGAACCCAGGATAGACCTTTAGCCCATCCTCGAGGACGACGGAGGCTTCTGCCCACATGTCGGCCTTGATATAGGCTTCAGCCAGAGGCATGAAGGCCTTTGACTTGGGATCCTTCGCCAAGGCAGTAGCCAGCCGATCGATCTCGGCAGCTTGCTCGAGGCTCTTGCGCTCCGGCTGAGCCATCCTTCACTCCATCTGATGGTTCGGTGTTGTGCGGACGTCGATCATCCCTTCGCTCCAGGGCGAACTCGGAGTTCCAGAATATGTGTCAGGATACGGTCTGCCAATGCTCGCTTATGCAGCAGGGCAACCTCTAGGGTGCTGCCGTTTCGATCCAGCAGCACCACACGATTAGTCTCTGAACCAAACCCGGAATCGGGTGCGGACACATCGTTGGCGACTATGAGATCCAGGTGCTTAGCATGCAGTTTTTCGCGCGCGTGAGCAAGGAGATCATCGGTTTCCGCAGCAAATCCAACCAAGAGCTGGCTCGTACGCCGACTCGAAAGCTCGTGCAGAATGTCATCGGTGGGCTCGAGAGGCAGCTCCCCGACCGAGTCACGGCGCTTTTTGATTTTACGGGCGACGGGGCGCTTGGGACGGAAATCGGCCACCGCGGCTGCCATGATCACGGTATCGCACCAGGCGAACCGAGTCAGCACTGCCTTTTTCATCTCCTCAGCGGTCGTGACCCACACACATTCCACCCCGCTGGGGGGCGTCAGCGCAGTCGGGCCGGATACCAAAACCACGGATGCCCCTCTTGTGCGGGCGGCTTCGGCAATGGCATAGCCCATTTTTCCTGACGAACGATTGGAGATGAAGCGTACCGGATCGATGGCTTCCTGCGTAGGGCCGGCCGTGACGAGCACACGACGCCCTGTCCAATCCCTCCTCGGTCGCAGAAGGTTCTGGAGCGCCGCGAGAATTCGTTCCTCCTCGGCCAGCCGGCCGGTGCCCACTTTCCCCGATGCGAGCGGTCCCTCTTCCGGCTCTACAACGAGCACTCCCCTTCGCCGGAGCTCCGCCACATGCTCGACCACCGTGGGGTGCTGCCACATGTCTCCGTCCATGGCCGGAGCGACGATGAGGGGGCATCGGGTGGTCAACAGCATGGTGGAGAGCAGGTCATCGGCGATCCCAAGGGCAGCTTTAGTGAGGAAGTTGGCCGTGGCGGGTGCAACGACAATGGCATCGGCCTGTTGAGGCAGGCTGAGATGGAGCATTTCCTGATGGGCTTCGAACAGATCGGTCGCGACGTGGCGACCGGACAGAACTTCGAACGTCAAAGGGGTGACGAAGCGGCACGCGCCGGCCGTCATGACCACGGTCACATCGGCAGCTTCTCGGCGCAGCAGGCGAAGTAAGGTGACGGACTTGTAGGCCGCAATGCTCCCGGTGACGCCCAACAACAGGCGTACGCCGGCGAGCGATGGGACAGGGGCCTCCACGGCTGGGTGCTATTCCTCGCCCTCCGGAGCGGGGGCGGGCTTCGCGGTGTCGTCGACGTACACGCTCAGTTCTTTCTTGATTTCCTTCGCGTCCTCTCCGGTCATCATCGCCATGCGCTCCGTCTCTCCTTCCTTCACACGCTTCGACTCCTTCAGAGCATCCCGCGCTTCCTTGCCCTGCAGATACTTCACTTGCTGCCGCAACACCTCGTCCAGCGCAACGGTCGTTTCCTTCGTATAGCGAGATGCACTATGGGCCTTGGCCCCTTGAATGAGATGCTTGGCCCGCTGCGCGGCCACGATCACGAGGCGATGACGGGAATCAAACTCATCGGCGGTGTATTCAGGTAACAACGACAACATGTCAACCATGGTGCAGAGACTCCTTTGCTGGGGAATTCGCCGGGGCCGCCCCTTGCCTTCCCTCTTTGTCGAGAATGAATTTTTCTTCCAACCACGTCATGTTCAAGCGTTTTGTCTTGATACGTTCGGCCAGAAAGATGCTTTCCAGTTCCTTCAACGATTGCTTCAGGTCGTCGTTCCGGACGATATAGTAGTATTCGCGGTAGCTCCAGACCTCCTCTTTGGCCTTTTGCAGTCGGCGTTGAATTTCTTCAGCGGAATCCCCGGCACGCATCTGCAGACGTGTCCGAAGGGCATCGAACGACGGCGGCAGAATGAAGATATAGACCGCGTCCTCGAATTTCTTCTTGACCGTTCGGGCACCCTGCACGTCGATCTCCAAGAGGACGTCGATCCCCTGCTCCATCTTGTCCGACAAGGACTTGCGGGGCGTCCCGTAGAGATGTCCATAGACATGAGCCCATTCGATGAACTCGTTTCGGTCGATCATCTGTCTGAATGTGGTCTCGTCCGTAAAGAAGTATTCCCGTCCGTCGACCTCTCCCGGTCGGGGTTTTCTGGTCGTATAGGAGACGGAATGCCACAGGCCAGGAACCGAAGCGGCAATCTGTTTGCACAGCGTGGTTTTTCCCGTACCCGACGGAGCCGAGATGATGAACAGGATGCCTCGGCGGACCTGCGACGGCTTATCGTTCGATGTATGGGGCGTCATCGTCATCGTGCGGACCGGGTGCGGCCAGACCAGGACTATTCGACATTCTGAACCTGTTCCCTCAGTTTTTCCAGTTCCGCCTTCATCTGCACGACGATCGCAGCGATGGCGGCATCATTGGCTTTGGAACCGATGGTATTCACCTCGCGTCCCATTTCTTGCAGAAGAAACTCCAGCGTCTTGCCAATGGACTCCTTGCTTCGCAAGCTGTGGTCGAACTGTAGCATATGTGAATCGAGTCTGACCAATTCTTCAGAAATGTCCGATCGATCCGCGAAGATCGCCAATTCCTGGTGGAGCCGCGTTACATCAGGAGGCTCGGCTTCTAGGAGGTGTTTGACACGTGCTTTCATACGGTCAAGAGCCTCACGCACGACCTCAGGCCCCCGTTGGGCTACCGATGCCTTCGCTACACGGATCGCTTCCAATCGGCTCAACAGGTCCTTGGCCAAAGTTTGCCCCTCCCGGATTCGCATCTTTTCGAGGTCGTCCAGCGCCTGGCGAAGCGTCTTCAGCACCGCCGATGCGGATCCCTCGATGTCGAGAGGCTGGTCGGTGAGAGACATGATGTCGCGAAAGCCGGCCATTACGGAAACATCGATCGCCCCCTTGAGCCCAAGCTGCTTCTGCAAGGTACGCAGCGCGCGGTGGTACTGTTCCGCAAGAGCCAGATCCAAGGCGATAGACTTCACGCCTCCACGGCTGTTTTGGATAGACAGCGTCACGTCCACCCGCCCCCGGAGGCAGCGCTGCTGGACGGCCTTCCTGACCTGATCTTCGAGCCCGCCAAGCGACCGCGGAAGTTTGACCGCCACCTCGAGAAAGCGGTGGTTCACAGAACGTACTTCTGCAATCACCGTCATCCCTTTGGACGACAGTTCCCGTTTGCCATATCCGGTCATGCTGCGGATCATCGCGGCAGCTTTCCTTTCCAGCGGCAGTCGGCGTAAATCGGACAGACCTTACATTTCGGGTTACGGGCCAAGCAGACGTAGCGGCCATGCAAGAGGAGACGCTGCGAGCCTTCGGTCCATTGCTGCTGCGGCATCTGTGCTTGGAGATCGAATTCGATTTTCGTCGGATCGGTCTGTGCCGTCAATCCGAGCCGAGCGGCCACTCGCTTCACGTGCGTGTCCACCACGATGGCGGGTTTGCCGAAGGCGTTTCCCAAGATCACGTTGGCCGTCTTTCTGCCCACTCCCGGCAGTGCGGTCAATTCTTCCATGGAATCCGGAACTCGTCCACCGAAGCGGTCGTTCACCGCCTGTGCGCAACGGATCAAGCTCTTGGTCTTTGCCTTGTAAAATCCAGTCGGTCGTATGAGATTTTCGAGTTCGGAAGGCTCGGCGGCCGCATAGTCGGACGGACGTCGATAGCGACGGAACAGCCGCGGTGTGACTTGATTGACCCGCTGGTCGGTACATTGCGCAGAGAGAATCGTCGCGACCAGCAACTCCCAAGGAGTCGAGTGATCCAACTCGACCTTCACCTTTTGAGATGCATGCCGAAGCCCATCGAGAATACGTGCGATGCGCGCGCTGGTCGCGGGGCTCGTACGGGATCGTCGCTGTCCTGCCAGGGCTGTCATGGGATGGCGCGGCGCGTAATTGTGCAGAGGTTACCGACCAGATGCAAGTGCCGGAGAACGCGCCTGCGCCCCCAGGTCCCGCTGCTCGTCACCGGTCGAGCGTTTCGCCAGAAACGCTTCCAGATGCGCCGTCAATGGCCGCAGGCTTTCTTTTCGCAAGGCGGAAATGCTGATGGCGCGGTAGCGCTCGCACAACACCAATGACTCATGAGCCGAAAGCCTATCGCACTTATTCAACACCAGCACCCGCGGGATGTCATCGACACCAAGCGTCCGGAGAATGGCCTCCACCGAGTCAATCTGCAGGTCGATATCCTTCGCCGTGGCATCGACCACGTGCAGGAGCATGTCCGCATCCCGCAGTTCCTCAAGCGTCGTCCGAAAGGCTCCGACCAGGTCTTTCGGCAGATCTCGGATGAAACCAACGGTGTCGGTAATGATGATTTCACGGTGCTCCGGAAAACGGAGTCGGCGGCTCGTGGTATCGAGCGTTTCAAACAGCCGGTCTTCCGCTGCGACCTGACTTTCGGTCAAGGCATTGAGCAACGTCGATTTGCCTGCATTGGTATAGCCGACGATCGAAACGATCGGGAGGGCGTGACGCAGCCGGCGCGCCCGCCGTTGATCTTGATGGCGGGCAATGTGGCCGAGTTCCCTTTCCAGATGTGCGATTCTGTCCCGGATGCGCCGGCGATCGGTCTCAAGCTTGGTTTCGCCCGGTCCTCGGCTTCCGATGCCGCCTCCCAGCCGGGAAAGCGATGTCCCCCGTCCCGAGAGTCGAGGAAGCAGGTACCGTAACTGCGCAAGCTCGACTTGCACTTTACCTTCCCTGGTATGGGCGCGACGGGCAAAGATGTCCAAGATGAGCTGAGTCCGATCGATGACCTTGATGTCTGTGACTTCCGAGATGGCCCGAGCCTGGGCAGGCGCCAGATCCTGGTCGAAAATCAACAAGTCGGCTCCGCGTTGTAGCGCACGGATCACCACTTCCTTGAGCTTGCCTCGGCCCAGCAAGAATCGTTGGTAGTCTTCGTGTGTCCGCTGGTGGAAGCGATCCAGAACTTCAACCCCCGCGGAAGTCGCCAGCTCGCTCAACTCTTCCAGACGTTCCTCCTGCTCCGCGCGGCTCTTGGGATTGGCGCTCACAAGCACGGCCGACTCTTTTCCGTCCACCACGGTAAAGTGGGTATCTCGCTGGAGGAGATCGCTGTCGAGGGCTTTCAGGAACGCGTCGAGCTGCAGCGTCATGTGGTGGACCGGCATGGGCTTGAGAAGCTGACAGATTTGGCCGTGACTGTTGGGCGGCAACAGGTGCGCCAGGTGCAATAGCGTCGGCTCGCCCTGAGTATCCACATTCAAAACACCGACCAAATCGAGGCGCAATAAGGCAAGGTTGGTGAGGTCTTCCTGCGTGAGCGGCTCGTCTGTCAACTGAGTGCGGATCAGCCTCACTCCCCGTAGGGAACGGATCCCGGCGCGGAACTTCGACAGCGATTCGACGCTTGGTATGGATCCCGACCCGACCAGGACCTGCTCGATCACGCCGCGCCGGGTGATCAGCAATCCGATCGGCCGCCGTATTTCTCGGCTCAATTGAGCGGTCGTTCGAGCCAGCTCGGGCGTCATGACGACCGAGGCCGAAACCCGTCGCCGGTAAAGCCGCTCCAGCGCAACGAGATGACTGGCCTTCAGGCCGTTCGTTTGTCCCTGGATGGTGGGAATAGCCTCTACTCCTTTACGCTACTGTCTCGCCCCGGTGCGACGAGGCCGACTACGGTCGTCGGGCACATTCGTTTCTATTTCCCGCTTGGCAATGCAAAATCCGGAATGGCCTCGCAGTCCAACCGGGTCGTCCGCCCTTGTGCCCAGGCCCGCCTGCCGGCTGCCGCGATCATGGCAGCATTATCGGTACAGTACGCCATCTTAGGCAAGCCCAACTGTATGCCCTCCTGAACAGCCCGATCGGATAATCGTGCGCGAAGCCTGGAATTGGCAGACACCCCGCCGACGACGGCCAATGCGCGCACGCGCGTTCTCCGGACGGCCTCGAACGCCTGACGCACTAGCACGTCCACGATGGCTTCTTGATAGCTCGCCGCGAGATCAGGCCGACGGCGGCGGATGTCCTCTGCGGACAGCTTTTGCACATGATAGAGGAGTGCCGTTTTCAAGCCGCTGAAACTGAAATCCAGCCCGGCCGATCGCACGCGCGACCGCGGAAATATCACCGCGTCCGGACGTCCCTCTCGTGCCGATTTGTCGATGAGCGGACCTCCGGGATAGCCCAGTCCCAACATTTGTGCACCCTTATCGAAGGCCTCGCCCGCGGCATCGTCGATGGTCCTCCCCAACAACTCATAGGCCGCAGATCCATCGGCGCGGAACAGATGCGTGTGACCGCCCGAAGCGACTAAAACCACGCAATCGGACGGAAAATCGGGGCGGTCGATCCAAGCAGAGGCGATGTGGCCTTCTAAATGACTGACGCCGATCAACGGAATATTCAATGTGTAGGCCACAGCCTTGCTATAACTCAACCCGACCAAGAGAGCCCCCGCCAGCCCCGGCCCTTGGGTCACCGCGACAGCCCCCAGATGCTCACGTAAAACGGCTGCCCCTCTAAGGGCCGCATCAACGACGATGTCCACGTTTTGAATATGAGCGCGGGCAGCCAGCTCCGGGACAATTCCCCCGAAACGCTCATGCACCATCTGCTGCGATGAAATGACATTCGACAACACCCGGCCTTCTTGATCCAAGACGGCGGCGGCCGTCTCGTCGCAGGAGGTCTCAATTCCAAGGATGGGCCCAGGTATTGGCAGGCTCTGTGAGGCTTGCATCGTCAACAGAAGTGACTACGGGCACGCAGGTGGTCCAACAGGTATGTCGCTCATGGCCTGGAAAGCAACAACCCCCGGGGCCCGTCGGACCACCGGGGGTTGCCTCGATCTCGCCCCAATTTCAAGCCGAGCTCTCTCCTTTGTGTGGGAGTCACGCGCGGACTTAAACGCCCGCCATGGCTTCCTGTTCGATGAATGCCGGCGCACCGTCTCGCAGGACGACCTTGATCTTGCGATGATCCTTAAATCGGCCTTTAATCAATTCCTCCGAGAGCGGATCTCCAATTGCGCGCTGAATGGTGCGGCGCATCGGTCGGGCTCCGTACAACGGTTCGTAGCCTTCCTTGATGAGCCACTGCTTGACTTCGTCGTCCACTTCGATCGTCACGCTCTTCTCCAGCAAGCGCATGTTCAACTCGCGCAGCAGGATGTCGAGGATGCTGATCAAATGCACCTTCTCCAGCGGATGGAAGACGACCATTTCATCGATACGATTGAGAAATTCCGGGCTGAAAGAACGGCGCAGCTCCGCCAGCACTTCGTCTCGCCGTCGCGCATGCTGTCCCGATGGCTCTTCGCTCTGGAACCCAAGGGACACACCCTTCTGGATCAGCTTCGTGCCGATATTGGAGGTCATAATTACCACGGTGTTCTTGAAGTCCACCTTCCGCCCTAGGCTGTCGGTCAGCACACCGTCGTCTAAGACCTGGAGTATCACGTTGAAAACGTCCGGATGCGCCTTCTCGATTTCGTCGAAGAGAACCACGGAATAGGGCCTGCGCCGGACTTTTTCCGTCAGCTGCCCGCCTTCTTCATAACCCACGTATCCGGGAGGCGCTCCGAACAACCGCGAGCTCGTGAACTTTTCCTGGTATTCGGACATATCGATGCGGATGAGCGCATCTTCGCTGTTGAACAGAAATTCAGCCAGCGTCCGAGCGAGCTCGGTCTTGCCGACGCCGGTCGGTCCGAGGAAGATGAATGAACCGATCGGTTTCCGCGCTTCTTTCAGGCCTGCGCGGGAGCGCCGGATCGCCCGTGCCACCGCCGAAATGGCCTCGTCTTGCCCGATGACCCGCTTGTGCAGGAATTCTTCCATGCGCAGCAGCTTGTTCGATTCTTCTTCCTCCAACTTGAACAGAGGGATACCGGTCATCTTGGAGACGACGTAGGCCACGTCCTCCTTTCCAATGACCGGCTTATGCTTCTCTTGATTCTTTTTCCATTCTCGCTTCGACTCATCCAGCAACTTGCGCAAACGCTCCTCTTCCTCGCGGTGCCGGACCGCCTCTTCGAAATTCTGCATCGAGATGGCGAGCTCTTTGTCCCGGGAAATCTTCTTCAACTCCTGTTCCAAGGCCTTCAGCTCCGAGGGTAATGCATAGGTCTGGAGCTTGGCCCGAGAGCCCGTTTCGTCGATCAGATCGATGGCCTTGTCTGGAAGGAACCGATCGGTAATGTAGCGATCAGAGAGCTTCACCGCTTCAACGATGGCCTCTTCGGTGATTTCGACTCCGTGATGCTCTTCATAGCGATCTCGGAGGCCTTGGATGATTCGGATCGTCTCTTCCGTGTTGGGGGGCTGCACGTGGATCGGCTGGAAGCGCCGCTTCAACGCGCCGTCCTTTTCGATGTGTTTGCGATACTCGTCCAACGTGGTTGCGCCGATGCACTGAATTTCGCCACGGGAGAGCGCCGGTTTCAGCATGTTCGAGGCATCAATCGAGCCTTCAGCCGCGCCCGCTCCTACGAGCGTATGCAGCTCATCGATGAAAATAATGATGTTGCCGGCCTGCACGATTTCCTTCATGACCACCTTGAGGCGTTCCTCAAACTGGCCACGGTACTTGGTTCCCGCGACGAGCGAACCTAGATCAAGGGCAATGACGCGTCGCGACAGCAGATTGTCGGGGACTTCAGAGGCCACGATTCTTTGTGCGAGCCCCTCGACGATGGCCGTCTTTCCCACACCGGATTCGCCGATGAGCACGGGGTTGTTCTTCGAGCGCCGACTGAGGATTTGCAAGACTCGTTCAATCTCATCCGCCCGGCCGATGACCGGGTCCAACTGGCCCTCTTGCGCCAGTTGAGTAAGATCTCGTCCGAATTCATCGAGCGCCGGGGTATTGCTCTTGCGGTCCCGTTCGCGTGGGGCGGACTTTCTGAGGAAGGTGACTGTCAATTGTCGGGCCGTCAGCAGGTTCGCTCCGAGGCTTCGGAGGATCTTGCCGCCAATGCCTTCTTCTTCCCGAAGCAGACCGAGCAGCAAGTGCTCGCTGCCGATATGATTATGTCCGAGAAGACGGGCCTCTTCCACACCGTACTCGATGACCTTTTTCACTCGCGGGCTGAAGGGAATCTCACCGAAGGTCATAGTCGTCCCGCCGCCGGGCAGATTTCGTTCGATCTCAAGGCGGATCTGTTCGGTGGAGAGTCCCATTTTCTTCAAGATCATCAGCGCGATCCCATCGGTTTCGCGAAGAATGGCCAGCACGAGGTGCTCCGTGCCCAGATAGTCGTTCTGGTGCCGCTCGGCTTCTTCGCGTGCCAGAATGATGATCTTGCGCCCCTTATCCGTGAACCGTTCGAACATCCCGCCTCCTTATGGTGATGGGGTCTTTATGCGAAGCCGAGTCTGCGTGTCTAACGTGCGTAAAAACAGCGGAAAAAGTGATGATCTGATTCTAACTAGAGAGCTGTGGGGTGTCAAGGCATTGAGACATTCAACGTCCCTATTTCACCTGCAACGCTTCGTGATGATCAGCGACCAGATTCGCGGATCTCGCTGTGCCTCTTGTTTGACACCTTTGGAATCGTCCCGATACAATCCGCCACCTTTAGCCATCGCTCGTTGACGGCCCCGGGCCCGCCTATGAAGAGTAAACACATCGGCATCCTCACCAAACCAAAATTTCCCGAGGTCAAGACGACGCTGCAAGCGGTAGTCACGTGGTTGCGGGCACGCAACATCGGGGTGGTCTTGGACATCACCTCTGCCGGGTTGCTGGGAGAGTCGGGAGGAATTCAGAAAACCCAATTGGCCGCAAAGGCGGACGTCCTGCTGGTGCTGGGAGGCGACGGCACGATGCTGAATGCGGCGCGCCTCGCAGGCGAGCGGAGCATTCCCATCCTCGGTGTCAACATGGGCGGCCTCGGGTTTCTCACGGAAGTCCGCCTGGACCATCTCTACCCGTCGCTCGAACGCATATTTTCCAACGACTTCGTTCTGGATGAACGCATCATGCTCAAGACCCACGTGCATCGTCACGGCGAAACGGTCGCCCAGGGCGTCGTGTTGAACGACGTCGTCATCAGCAAAGGGACGCTTGCTCGGATGATCGAACTGGAGATCGCCATCCAGGGACAATTCGTCACCAGTCTCCGCGGCGACGGCTTGATAATCAGCACACCGACCGGCTCCACCGCGTATTCGCTCTCAGCCGGAGGCCCTATCATCAACCCGGCCGTTCGTTCATTGATCCTGACGCCGATTTGTCCTCACACGTTGACGCACCGGCCGCTGATCGTCCCCGCCGATACCCATATCGAGGTGACGCTGACCAGTAAGGACGAAGGCGCGATGGCGACGCTGGACGGTCAGGTGGGGATCGGGGTTGTGCAGGGGGATTGCGTGGAAATCCGTGTATCGGATTACCTGACGAGGCTCATACGGTTCCCCGAAACGACGTATTATGAAGTCTTGCGCGAAAAGCTGAAATGGGGAGACGGCTGAGGCAGCCGTCAGCGGCGGCTATCCCACACCGCGTTCGATGTGGGTCAACATGTCGGCGTTGGTCGCGAACTTGAACTCGCCGATGGCATCGGGCGAGCCAGCATGCTTCTTTTCCACACCATCGAGGATTCGCAACGCCGCCAGATCGACGGGGCGGCTCTTTCGCTCTTTCAACAGAGCCTGTAGTTGGCCCAACACCGAATCAATGGAGATCGGCGAGGCCGACCCTCTGGTTTCGAGGTAGCGGGAAATGACTTCCGCACACCACTCGCCGTCCCGTTTGGCGATGCCCACCAAACCCTCGCTGGCCTTGCGGGCCCACCCTGCTAGAAACACCCCTTCGACGATTTTCCCGCTCTTTTCGTCATAAGCCTGAAACAAGGAGTCGTCGGGATCGTTTCCCGTCTTGTTGGGATTGGTCACGAAGACACCATCTTTATAAGGAAGACCGACGGTCTCGTCCACTTTGTCACCCACAGCAAAAACAACGCTGTCGACGGGAAACTCATAAAATTGTTTGAGGCCCGAGGCTGCCGTGTCGTCGCCTTTCGGGACGAGTTTGTTATCCTCCATCTCCAAGGCGCGCACCCGGTTATTCGCGTCCACCAGGACGCGCTTCGGAGAAGCCAGGAATCTAAAGCCCATCTTGGCTTCACTGACCTTGGGCTCGCATTTCGTGAACTCATCCGTCATGGCTTTGAATACTTCATCGGCATTCTGGCCAACGGCGCCGAGTCGATCCTTGATGCGGGCGAATTCCTGCTTCAATCCCTCAAGGTCCATATTGGAGCAGATGGCCCGGATTTCCTTGGGATTGTACTTTCGCTCGACCGGTCCGCGGCGCGCAATGGCCGTCACACGCTCTACCTTCTTATAGCGAATCAGCCAATGCGCAATGTCTACCATCACATCCCCGACCCCGATGACGGCCACATGTTGACCCATGTCGAAGGGACGATCGCCGAAACCCGGAAGTCTATTGAAGTGATACACGACGTCCTTGGCATGAAACACGCCCTTCGCGGAATCTCCTTCCACCCCGATGGCCTTGGTACCCTGTGCGCCGACCGAAAACGCGATCGCGCTGGCTCCCAAGCCACGCAGATCCTCCACGGTCAAGTCCTTGCCTTGGCCGACGGACACATTGCCGAAGTAGCGAACATTGGGGCGGGACAGCATCTCCCAGTACTGCTTCCTCAAACCACCACGGAGCTTGAGCTTGCTGGGAAAGATTCCGTATTCGGCCAAGCCGCCGAATTTGATGTCGCGGTTGAGAATGATCACCTCATGCCCTGCCTCAGCCATCTTATTTGCCAGCGCCATACCGGCAGGACCGGCCCCAACCACGATGACCACATGCCCGCTTGGCTGTATCCCGCTTGCACTCATTGTATATCCTTCATGAAGAAGTGAACGTATTCAGAAAAATGGAGAAGTCCCAAAATTTCCGCGCACTTTAGCACGTGGTTCGAGAAGGTGTCAAAGCCCGGCGTGCCACGGCGGAGACGGTATGCCCCGGGCGTCGCCTGCATCCCGGAAAGTCGGCTAGGTCTAGGTTTAAAGTTTGAAGTCGAACGCTGCCAGGCGCAGCGCCGGTGCTGACCTCGCCATACATTATCCCCCAGCGCTGCCGACCGGCCCCCCCGGCTCAGTCATGCGCCAAGGATCGAGCAGCTGCGTGAGCCGCTGCTCCGGCAGGACTCCCTGCTCCAATGCGACCTGGCGTACGGTCTTGCCCGATTTGTATGCATCCTTGGCGATCTTCGCCGCCGCCTCGTATCCGATTTCGGGAGCCAGCGCGGTGCACATCGCAAGGCTTTCTTCGATCAAACTCCTGCATCGCTCTTCATTCGCCTTGATCCCTTCAACACACTTGGCCGCAAAGTTCTCGGACGCCCTCGCTAGCAACTCGATTGACTGAAGGAGGTTATAGGCCATGACCGGCAGCATGACGATCAGCTCAAAATTTGCAGCCTGCCCGCCCACCGTCACCGTCACGTCGTTACCGATGACTTGCGCGCAGACCATGGTCACCGATTCGGCTATCACGGGGTTTACTTTGCCCGGCATGATGGAGGATCCCGGCTGGGTCTCCGGCAAGTTGATTTCGCCGAGTCCGCAACGCGGCCCCGAGCCAAGCCATCGAATGTCGTTGGCGATCTTCATGAGGCTCACAGCCAGGGTTCGCAGCGCACCGCTTGCTTCAACAAGCGCATCCTGCGCGGACTGCGCCTCGAAATGATCCCTCGCCTCCCTAAACGTGCAGCCTGTCTCCTTCGAAATGATCGCCATGACCTTAGCGGGGAATTCCGGATGGCAGTTGAGGCCGGTGCCGACAGCCGTGCCACCCAGAGCCACCTCACTCAACGCTTCCTGGGCCCGCCTCACGCGCGCAATACCGAGTTCGATCTGCCTCGCATATCCCCCGAACTCCTGCCCGAGGCGCACGGGGGTCGCGTCTTGCAAGTGCGTGCGCCCGATTTTGACGATGTGGTCGAATTCCTGGGCCTTGCCGGCTAAGGCCGTTTCAAGCCGAACGAGCGCGGGAATCAATTGCCCCTGGATCGACTCGGAGGCCGCGATATGGATCGCAGTCGGAATGACGTCGTTGCTTGACTGGCCTAAATTGACATGGTCGTTCGGATGGACCAACTTGCTTCCTCGCGCGCCGCCCAGCAGCTCGGTCGCGCGGTTGGAGATGACCTCATTGGTGTTCATGTTGGTCGAGGTGCCGGAACCCGTCTGGAAAATATCGACGGGGAATTCCGCATCCAAGCACCCTTCAACGACTTCAGTCGAGGCTTGCTTGATTGCCTCGGCCGACTTCTTATCCAGCAGATTCAGGGATTGATTGACTGATGCGGCCGCCCGTTTGATGAGTC
>DASTLA010000314.1:0-6086 GCA_035715525.1 Nitrospiraceae bacterium | reverse complement strand
GCCAGCCTAGCGCCGCGGAAAACCGTTTGCTCGCAGAAGGCGAGCAACTCGCATACACTCATATCCCCGTGACCTCGGGACAGATCAGCGAGGGCCAGGTTCGCGCCTTTCAGGGAGCTCTGTCCAACGCTGAAGGTCCCGTGCTGGCTCACTGCAAGACGGGCACGCGCTCCGCGCTTCTTTACGCCATTGGCGAGGTTCTCGATGGTCGGATGGCCAGGGACGAGGTCGTCCCCTTCGGCCGGTCCATCGGACTCGACCTTTCCGGTGCCGTCACATGGCTCGATGCGCACGGCCGCTAATCCGCTGCGGCGATCTTCCGGGAGTTATGCAATGAACACGACCAAGCCACGCGTGAAGGGTTTCTTCGATGAGCGTACCTTCTCCATCCAGTATGTCGTCTCCGATCCGGAAACCCACAAATGCGCGATTGTTGATCCGGTTCTGGACTTCGACGAGAAGTCGGGGGCGACCGCAACCAGGAACGCGGATGCGATCCTGTCGTATGTCAACGAGCAGGGATTGGAGGTTGAGTGGATCCTCGACACCCATCCGCATGCCGATCATTTCTCGGCGGCGCAATACCTCAAGGAAAAGACCGGCGCCCCAACAGGGATCGGAGAGAAGGTCATCGAGGTGCAGAAGCTGTGGAAGGGGATCTACAACTGGCCCGACTTCGACGCTGACGGCTCCCAATGGGACAAGCTCTTTGCAGAGGGTGAGACTTTCCAGGTGGGCAACATCCCGGCGCGGGTACTGTTCTCTCCCGGCCATACGCTGGCATCCGTCACCTATGTGATCGGCGACGCCGCCTTCGTGCATGACACCCTGTTCATGCCGGATTCGGGAACCGCACGGGCGGATTTTCCCGGCGGAAGCGCGTCGCAGCTCTACAGGTCGATCATGGAGATCCTGTCGCTGCCGGACGGGACCCGCATCTACACTGGCCACGACTACCAGCCCGGCGGCCGTGAGCCGCTCTGGGAGTCGACGGTCGCTGAGCAGAAGGCCCATAACACGCACATGTCGAAGTGCGAGACGGAGGCTGAGTTCGTAAAGGTGCGCGAGGCCCGCGACAAGACCTTGTCCATGCCGAAGCTGATCCTTCACGCGCTGCAGGTGAACATGAACGGTGGACGGCTGCCCGAGCCGGAGGCCAACGGACGGCGGTACCTGAAGTTCCCGCTCGACGCGCTCCAGGGCGCCGCATGGGACGACCAATGAAACGCGAACTCGCTCCCCAGACCGCCGATCTCGTGGCGAGTGCGGGCGAGGCTGCCGAGTTCCTCAAGAAGTTCGCTCACCCATCGCGGCTGATGATCGTCTGTGCGCTGGTGGATGGTGAGAGCTCGGTCCGCGACCTCGAGGACACACTCGACATTCGCCAACCCGGTCTGTCACAGCAGATCGCAGAACTGCGGGAGGCAGGGCTCATCGTCGGCCGCAGGGAATCAAAGAACATGTTCTACCGGCTCGCGGACGGACGGGTCACCGAGTTCATCGGTCTGATGTACCGGATGTTCTGCGAGTTTCCGGAGAAAGCTCAGCAAGGAAACGATCAATGACCGAGTTCACACCAACCGCCTCCCTGATAGGAGGCATGATGATCGGCCTCTCCGCGGTCCTTCTCATGCTATGGGAAGGACGCATTGCGGGGATCTCCGGCATCGCCGGCAGGCTGTTGCCGCCCTACCGCGACGGCGCGTTCCTTTCACGGTTTGGCTTCGTCATCGGCCTCATCGCCGCGCCGCTTGCCATTGCCGTGGCGACAGGCGAAGCCGTCCAGCAGACCGTCTCCTCGAACATTCCGCTGATGATCGCAGCCGGGCTCCTCGTGGGATTCGGCTCCGTCTGGGGCAATGGCTGCACCTCGGGACACGGTGTGTGCGGTCTGTCGCGGCTTTCTGTCCGCTCCATCGTGGCGACCGGTGTCTTCATGGCGACTGCTTTCGTCACTGTCTTTTTCGTCCGCCACGTGATCGGAGGCTGATAGGATGTCCTTCCTCGTCAATCTCGCTCTCGGCCTGCTCTTCGGCATTGGGCTCGTTATCTCCGGCATGGCGAACCCGGCCAAGGTGGTCAACTTCCTTGACCTGTTTGGCACCTGGGATCCCTCCCTTGCCTTCGTCATGGGAGGGGCGGTAATCGTCGCCTTCACCGGCTATCGACTGGTGCTGACACGCGAGAGGCCCATCATGGGCAGCAGCTTCCACCTGCCAAACAGGAGCGACATCGACGCGCAGGTGATCGCAGGTCCGGCGATCTTTGGCATCGGCTGGGGACTTGGCGGGTTCTGTCCCGGACCAGCGCTGACCGCACTCGGGCTGGGCGCAACGGGTACTCTGGCCTTCGTCCCGGCGATGATCCTCGGCATGTGGGCGGCGCGCCTGCTGGCTGAGAACCGGGCGCAAGTCCGAGCCGTCTGAACACCGCTGAGGTAACGCAATGACAAGGCTGTCACGCCATCTGCCGATCCTGGAATGGGGTCGGCAGTATCGGCGCTCGACCCTCACCAATGACCTGCTCGCGGCAGTGATCGTCACGATCATGCTGATCCCGCAGTCGCTGGCCTATGCCATGCTGGCGGGGCTGCCGCCGGAGGTTGGACTCTATGCGTCAATCCTGCCGCTGGTGGCCTATGCGATCTTCGGCACCAGCAGGACGCTTGCCGTGGGACCCGTGGCGGTCGTCTCCCTGATGACAGCGACCGCCGTCGGCGAGATCGCAACGCAGGGTAGCCAGACTTATCTGATCGCTGCGACGCTGCTCGCCGTGATCTCGGGCATCATGCTCGTCGCGATGGGCCTCTTCAGACTTGGATTCGTGGCCAATTTTCTGAGCCATCCCGTGATCTCCGGCTTCATCACCGCATCAGGACTTCTCATCGCTGCCGGACAGGTGAAACATCTGCTCGGCGTTCCCTCCGGCGGCCATACCCTGCCCGAGATCATGACAAGCCTGGTCGACAACCTTCATGCCACGAACGTGCCGACATTGGTCATCGGGGCCGGCGTGCTCGCGTTCCTCTACTTCGTTCGCGTCAAGCTGAAGTCGGTGCTTGTGGGACTCGGGACAAACCCTCGCATCGCCGACATAGCCACGAAAGCAGGTCCGGTGCTTGCCGTTGCCGTCACAATCCTGGCCGCGGCCGCGCTTAACCTTGGTGAGGCCGGCGTTCCTGTGGTTGGCGCAATTCCGCAGGGGTTGCCGCTACCCGCCCTTCCGATCGTCGATCTGGAGATGATCAGGGCCCTTGCTGCCCCGGCGCTCCTGATCAGCCTGATAGGGTTCGTTGAATCCGTTTCGGTCGCACAGACACTTGCCGCCAAGCGCCGGCAGCGCATCATCCCCGACCAGGAGCTCATCGGGCTCGGGGCTGCCAACATCGCCTCCGGGATCTCCGCAGGCTATCCGGTGACGGGCGGCTTCGCAAGGTCTGTCGTCAATTTCGACGCGGGCGCGGAAACGCCCGCTGCAGGGATTTATACGGCGGTCGGCATCGCGCTGGCCACGCTGTTCCTGACGCCTTTGCTGGCCAATCTGCCGCAGGCGACTCTCGCCGCTACCATCATCGTAGCCGTGCTGTCGCTGGTCGATTTCGCCGCCGTGCGTCGGGTGTGGGCCTATTCGAAGGCCGACTTTTCGGCTATGGCCGCGACAATCCTCGGCACGCTCTTTCTCGGTGTCGAGATCGGTGTCGTCATGGGTGTTCTCTTGTCTCTTCTGATGCATCTCTACAGGACTTCAGTTCCTCATATGGCAGTAGTCGGGCAAGTACCCGGGACCGAGCATTTCCGGAACGTCGATCGGCATCAGGTAATCACCTCGCCTGAGATCCTGTCGTTACGAGTTGATGAAAGCCTTTACTTCGCCAACACCCGCTATCTCGAGGATCGCATCGCGGAACTGGTCACTGAAAGACCTGACCTGAAGCATGTCATCCTGATGTGCTCTGCCGTGAACGCCATCGATGCCTCGGCGCTTGAGAGTCTCGAGGAAATCAACCACCGTCTGCGTGATGCCGACATCATGCTCCATCTCTCCGAGGTTAAGGGGCCCGTCATGGATCGTCTGAAGCGCTCTCATCTCCTCGATGATCTCACAGGAAAGGTCTTCCTCAGCCAGTACGAGGCGATCGCCGAGCTGGACGCAAGTAGCTGAAGGCGCGGTGTCCGTCAGCAAGAACTGCCATATTGCTGTTCAACTCGTTTCTTCAGCGTGCGGTCGGAAGGCTCTGTGGAGGTGCGCGTTAGGCACATGTCGCAATTTCAGGTGATCGCCATGGTGCCATCCAGCGCAGAACGAGTACCCAGGCATACCGCAGAGGACGTCAATCGCCGAATTCGGCAGGAGACGGAAAGCCGGCTCGCCTACTAGCGGATCGTCCGGAGGAGATCGACAGCCGTCTCGGCGAGTTGGACCGGGAATGGGATATCGAGAGAGCAATTGAGGCGACCGCTTCCACGCTTGCACTTGCAGGCGTCGCACTCGGCGTCACTTCCAACCGCAGATGGCTTGCTCTTCCGGTTCTCGTCACCAGCTTCCTTCTCCAGCATGCGGTTCAGGGATGGTGCCCGCCAGTGCCGATCTTGCGGCGTCTTGGTTTCCGGACCGCGAGAGAGATCGAGCAGGAACGCTATGCGCTCATGGCGCTTCGCGGCGATTTTGACGGACTTGAGAAGGGTGCAGGCAGGCTACATCAGGTCCTGCAGGTCATCGGATTGCGGAAGTTGTTTCGTAAGGCGGGGTCGGCACAAGCAGGAGAAGGTTGAGCACAGGGAAAGCGGCAAAGGCAGTGGTACGACAGGTATATCAGACGCAGGAACGCCAACGAATCTCCTCGGGCTTTATCTGGGCAGGCTATTTGCTTGGCTTCGCGCTCGGAGGGTTCTTCGATGGGATCCTCCTCCACCAGATCCTTCAGTGGCATCATCTCTTGAGCCTGGTCGACGCCGTGGGGGACCTTCGAAATCAGGTTCTTTTCGACGGTTTGTTCCATGCACTGATGTATGTCATTGCCGCAGTGGGACTCGCGCTTCTGATCCGAGCCAGAGGTGACATCTCGCATCCCGACGCCGGCAAGTGGCTCATTGGCAGCGCCATGATAGGCTTCGGGGTTTGGCACATTCTGGACAGCATTGCTTCCCATTGGCTTCTTGGAATCCACCGCATCAAGCTCAACAGCCCCAACCCTCTAGTTTGGGACCAGATCTGGTTCGTCGTATTTGGGCTGGCTCCGTTATTGATCGGAGTGCTGATGCGCCGTGGTAGTGGTCCCGGTCATCAGCTGCGAGGGCGGACGGCTGCAGCCGGGATCGTATTGACGGCACTGATAGGTGCACCCTGGGCGGCTCGGGCGCCAGATGATTCCGAAACAGCTATCGCGATATTCCGACCAGGAATGAGCGAGACAGAGATAATGGCAGCTGTCGCTTCGACAGGAGGCTCCCTTCTTTGGGAATCTCGCGGGATATGGGCGGTCAGGTGGGATGGAGATCCTCGCCCGAACGCTCTGTTCGGCAGGGGTGCCCTGCTTGTCAGCAACTCCTTCCTTGCGGCCGGCTGTCTAGCATGGTCTAAGGTGTGACGCTCCTCAACAAGACGACCAGATGACCAATCGAAGTCTGAAAGGCCACTTCCGAATTTAGCTTCCCGCTATGATTTGGGAAGCCCGACTATCCGAAGCGGCCCCGGAGGGGCCGAAGAAGTAGTGTTGCCATGCGATGCTCGGTTGGAAATCCGACCGACAGCAGACCGCCTCAAACGACTCCTCTGTCCGTCCGTGGTCGAAAGGATTCTTTTCGGCAAAAAAGGGGAGCGCTTTCTGCCCGTCCGCTTAGAATATCAAGAGGCGAAAGCTGCCTTTAATCGGTTCGCTATTTTCGCTCTCCCTCTTGGTCGACATTCGCGCTTCCGGTTGGGAATGACGGCTTTTTTAGCACCCTTTGCCATTATCCCGCGGAGCTGGGGCAGCGGCACGGCGGATGCGGGGGTCTTGGCCCTCCAACTTGCTTGCTCGATCGAGCAGAGCGGTGCATCAGGCAGTGACTAAGCGATTCTGCATCTGCCAGTTCTTCGGCAAAGAT
>DASTLA010000313.1:0-6537 GCA_035715525.1 Nitrospiraceae bacterium | reverse complement strand
TGGCTCGCCGTCCAGGCCACCACGAGCCCGGCGAAGAAAATAATCGACATCGCCAGGATGCTCGGCAGCACGGCCAGCACCTGTCGCGCCATCAACTCCAAGGGATCCAACAACCCTTTTTCGAGAAATTCCTTCATGGTGTCCTCCTCCGGCCCGTGCTGCAGCCTGCCTTCAGATGGATGGAGCAACCTTTATCAGTGCCCCGACGGTTCATTCCACCGGGCTACCAGATAGGATTTGTCCTTCTCAAATGCCTGACATAACATCTCGATGCGACCTTCAGCCTCCGCGGACGTCAACCCTTGCGTATCCAGGACGAAGGAGGCCGTGCGCCCCAGATAGAGGGGAGTGAAGGCCTTCAGCAAATGCTCGCGAGGCAACACGCGATTCCGATACGCGACGGCGGCATCGAACACGACGCGGGCCCATAATGTATCGGCAATGCGAAAATCCTGCAGTGTACAGGTGCCGAGCGGCTTGAGGCTTTGCCGAGTTCCTGGAGCCAGCATCTGTTCCCAGATCGGCGCCAGGTCGCTCAGCCCCTGTCTAAAGCTGCTGATCATCCGGTCTACGTTGACGTTGACGGGCTCGACCCCCACTTCGTACTGAAAGCCGAACAGCGGCACGACGTTCGATCCTTCGGTCTTGGACCAAACGCCGTAATGCTCCTCCATGAGCGCGAACACCGCCCCGAGCACCTGTACGAGCATCGCGGACAGATCCGCGGCCGGATCTTTCGGATTGTGAATTTTCGCGCCGAGAAAGCTCTGGCACACACGAGCCCCGCTGGCGATGGCTTCCGTGGTCATCCAGATATCGATGCCGAATTTCGCGACCTCCGACTCCCACACGTGTTTGTCGAGATAGTGCTGTGCCAGGTGGCCTGAAAAACCGAAATCTCCGCCGATCGGCTGCCTGATTCGATGTCCATAGAGCGTGCGCGTCATGGGATAGACAATGCTGTTCGTAATGGTTCCATCATATTTGTGGCGCAAATAATAAGGCGCCACATAGTCGAACCCTTGCTCCAAAACAGGACTGATGAGCAGCTCGATCCATTCCGGCGTAATGCTCCGCAGATCCGAATCCACCACCGAGCAGGCTTTTGCCTTAAGCCGGCGGGCGATTTCAAAGATCGTTCGGAATGCGCTCCCCTTCCCCGGTATACCGTGGTAGGGCGTGATGATCTTGTGCAGCGAGCTTTGCTGGTCGCCGATAAAGAGGGTCTTCAGGTCGACGACGGTTTGAGCCACGACCTGCTGCGTGCCGTCGGTCGATCCGCCGTCGGAGTTCACGAGTACCGCGCGGACGCGAGGAAAGTATTTCGCGAGACCGGCGCTGACCGCGCGCACGACATGGCCGATGGTTTCGACGTTGTTGAAACTGGGAATGCCGACCAAAATGTCGGTTTCCGCGAATTGGGAAACTTGCGCCTCGGTTTCTGGAGTAAGGGGCGTCGTATGTGGTGCTGGTGAGACGTTCGTCCCAGTCGTCATCTAACGTCCTCTACTGCTCGTGCATGAATTGCCCGCACCAGGCCGACCGGCGGTCCACGAGGCCCTGGGATTCGATCATCTAGCAAGAGGACACTATCTACCCGACCGATGTCAAGCAACGGCCGCATACTGGACAACCGACGATGAATGGGAACGGAGGCCGGCTCATTCTATGTAGGGCACAATTGGGGCGGGGGGATTCGGAAATGAGCCGTCTGACTGATGAAGGTCGGTCGGAAGGGCGAGTTAATTGGTGTCCGCGATGACGATCTGCTCTCTGCGATCCGTCGTAAAGTGAGGATATGCCCCATGTAGGGCGGCAAAGGCATTGAGCCGCATCTGGTCGTCGGCATCCATGAGAATTGGATCGACTCCGACGCGTGTATCGGAGATCCATCGGATCGTGGCGAGCCGAACCGAAAGCGGTTTCGCTTGCCCTGGAATGTGGAGATGGAGTTGAAGCAAGTCCCCGGCCGCCAGCCCCTTGAGCCCCTTCCTGGACCAACCCGGAATCGATAGGTCCAAGATCCGACCGTTCCAGACCAATCGGCCGTCCTCCGCTCGGGAACCGGTACATTCTACGATAAAACGCGCGCGAGCCTGCTGTTCCATGCACCCCTCCAGCCGTCCAAAAGCCTCGGCAGGATATGAAAAGTCGTTCGCGTGTCGATAGTCCTCTAAAAGGGGGGAGGCTCCCCCGACGGAACCGCGAATCGTGGCGCCCGCAGGCGAGGTCGGCCGCGTGGAGACACATCGAGAGAATTGTGAGCGGGATGGCCGAGTTAACGAAGGAATCAGGCGACGCGGGATGAGCCGGGAGGATTCGACATCGATTCGATGAACTTTTGGATGCGGGCCTCCGCGGACGCACTCATCCTTACGTTTTCGAGGCCGAACGCGCGGTCCTTCACCCATTGCACGGTTGCCCCGTCGATATCGATGGCTTTGGGTTGGTCGGGAAGAAATACGCGGAGCGTCAGTTTCATCCCCACGGTGACCGGCTTGTCTCCCTCGATCCGCCACCCCTTCACGGACAGATCACATACCTTGCCCGTTCCGACGAGGCCCTCTCCGAGGTAGTAAAGAAAGCAACTGATAGGCACCCGCGAGTGGGCGCGGGGCTTGAACGGTTTGGCCATGATGATCCGATCCCGAACTCTGCGCGTGCAGGAGGTTTCTGCTCGGTGAAGGTTAGTGTACCCGCATGGAATGGGACGGCAAAGAATTATTACTTTTTGAGGATGCGCAGGATTCGATGGCTTCAGGAGCGGAGGGTGCGGTCAGACCCGCGTAACAGTCCGGCTCATACGAGGGTAGTGACGAAGCTCGTGAGGAGGGCCTGTTCATCATCGCGCATTGAGATAAGCTCTAGTCCGAATTCCTGTCCGCGGGACCATCGCACAGTTGCGCGCTCGACCAACACTGTAGGGAAATGGTCGGGAAGAATGACACTGAGCTTCAAGACTGTCCCCGGTTCGACGGCCTCGGTTCCGTCGATTCGACTCCCTTTGAGGGAGATGTTCCATAGGGTTCCTGTGCCTTGGACCGTCTCAGAAGCATAGTAAACGGGGCAGTGTACGGGAAATCGCCGGAAGGAACGGATCAAAAAGCGTGAACCGTGATCAGTGAACGGTACGAATTCTTCCCGCATGAGACAATTCGGACGCTATGTGAGGAGGGGATGGGGTGAGTGACGGGCTTCGAACCCGCAACCTCCTGAGCCACAGTCAGGCGCTCTACCCTTGAGCTACACCCACCAACCAAGTATTCGCGATGTGGAAGCGTGGCGAACGGGCATCTTAGCAAACCGCCGTGAAAGCCCGCAACCCGCGTCGAACGGCACGCCGACTGAGTCTACATTCCAACTCATGAGACGCGTCATCGCCGAGCGTCGAAGGCCGTCTGCATTTCTGTCAGCAGTGCAGCCATCGCAGCCTGCGGATCATGAGCATCCCTGATCGGCCGGCCGACCACCAGGTAATCAGCTCCGGCGGCAATTGTCTGAGTGGGGGTCGTGGCCCTAGCATGATCATCCGTACCCTTTCCCGCCGGCCGAACTCCGGGTGTCACAATGATCAAGTCCGCTCCGACCTTTGCCCTGATGGCTTGCGGTTCTTCGCCGGACGCGACCACGCCGTCGCACCCAACCTCCGCGGCGAGGCAGGCTCGGGCCGTCACGAGATCCTGTACCGATCGCTGGATGCCCATGTCCCGCAGGTCCTGGCTGTCAAAGTTCGTCAGGACCGTCACGGCGAGCAGTTTGAGATCTGACTGGCCTCGAGCTTGGACGGCGGCCATCAAAGCCTTGCGATTGGCATGAACGGTGAGGAAGGTGACGCCCATTGCCGCAACACGGGCCGTGGCACGCCTCACGGTTTCCTCAATGTCCAAAAATTTCAGGTCGAGAAAGACCCGCTTCCCGAGCCGGACGAGTTTTTCCACGATTTCCGGGCCCGCCACAGTATAGAGTTCCAATCCCACCTTCACGAAACGCAATTGATCACCGAGGCGAGCCACGAGTTGCTCGGCTTCCGGCGCGGAAGGTACATCCAAGGCCACAATCAGACGATCTTTGGCGTCGATCTGTGTCATGTGGCGCCTCCTGACCCATTTCCCAATCCTGTCTGTATCGTCTTGACCATGTTTGCCTTCCTATGCTACAAGCTCAAGCTTTGAACGTAGGAGATTTCGTATGCCTGTTGTGCACAAGTCTACAATCCGCCGGGCCCGCCAATCAGAACGACGTCGCCTCCGTAATCGAGCCACGCTTAGCTCCGTCCGAAGCGTCATCCGCAAGGTGACCGATGCCATCGCGGAGAAGAAGCTCGACGAGGCAAAGGCCTCATTGCGCGAAGTCACTGCAGCCTTGAGCAAAGCGGTCACCAAAGGTGTACTCAAGCGGAACACCGCCTCCCGCCGCATCTCGCGCCTGGCCCAACGTGTCAACGCACTGGCCGCTTCCCGCGCGTAACCGTTCGAACATTTGAGAGCGGCCTGCTTCCAGACGGCTTGGGACGGGGCGTCACTGTCCGTCCTCCGCCCGGCGTGACCGGCGTAGCGGCCGGCCGGCTGCACAGCCGGAACAGCAGGCCTTCCATGACCCGAACCGGCGCACTGCCGCTTCCTCCCTTCAACCGCGCATCCGTCTCCATGAACCATTGAAACGACTGGGCCAGATGGGCCTCCGAAAATTGGCCGAGAAATGTCCGGACCGTATGGGGATCCATCCTCAGCATCCGCGCAGCCTCCCCTTCCCGCCCTCCGGCAGCGAGTTGGTCCTTGACCTTCCATATCCGTCGATACTGCCAAATCAAGGCGCCGAGGATGCGCAACGGCGCCTCACCGCTCTCGACATTTCTGGCCAAGATGCGGAGCGCGCGGGGGTGATCCCGCCCGCCGATCGCTGCCGTCAGATCGAACACCGACGCGCCCGGCTCGGTACCCCGCAGCAGATCCACATCCGCGGCCTGAACCATCCGATCGGCCGGTACATAGGCTGCGAGTTTTTCAAGTTCACGGCGCAAACCATACAGCGATTCACCGGCCGTTTCCTTCAAAGCTTGGACCGCCTCGTCGTCAGGCCTTACTCCCAGTCTCGCCGCCTCCTGACGGATCCAGCCCGCCAGCTGTCCTTCGTAAAGCGGGGCACAATTCACGAGGATGGATTGTTTGGTCACTGCCTGGGTCCATTTCATCCGACCATCCAACTTCGAAGCAGCAAGCACAAGCGTGGTCGTGTCGACCGGCTGCTTGACATAGGACACAAGTTTTTCGCCCTCCCGAGCCGAGAGTTTGTCGAGAGCCTTGAAGACCACTAAGCGCCGCGACGCAAAAACCGGAATTTCGGCAGCGCAGGCAAGGACGTCATCGACGGCAACCTCGTCGGCGTAAAAGACATCGTCGTTGAAGCCGGTAGGAGCCTCCTCACCGAGGACGGCGATACGCAATGCAGCCACCGCACGATCGCGAAGATAGTCCTCCTCGCCCACCACGGCATACAGGGTCGAGACCCCGCTGCGCCGCAACACCTCGGGCAACTCCACGCTCGCGATCGACTGAACCATGAGGTATTCTCCGCGACAGGGTCTTTCGCGTTATTGAAAGGTTCCGGGAAAGGAATCGGGCCCCGGGGTTGGTTCACCGGAGACCGGACGCTGACGCGCCTTTTCCAGTTCACCCGAATCCATGAACAATAAAAACCGCGAGGCCAAATCTTCAGCGATGAACCGACCGGCTTGCTCGAGCGCCCGATTTTGAAGCACCCGATTGAACTGCAAATCTTGCGTGATGAAGAACTCGGAGGTTCCTTTGGCCACTTGGGCCCAAACCGTCCGTCGGGTCTTCATATCCTCGATCTGCACGCTCACCAGCATCTGCACACGGCTTTCAAAAGTCCGGGTTTGATCGAAACTCAGCGTCGGCAACTCGATCTGCATGATCGACCCGGACATCAGCAGGTCGGCCGCGCCCGTGGCATTGACGATTTCGGCTCCGGCGCCAGCCGAAAATTCTCGCCGAAAATAATTCGCCAATTTCAATTCCAGGTTCGGCTCGAACGTATTATTCTGCAGCGGCAAGATCGCCAAGCGCGGCGCATGGAGTCGTTTTTCTGACGGTTCCGCCGTCCCGCCGATCGTGGGACCCGACCCTTGGACGCGAAACTGGTAACCGCAGCCAAAGAGCGTGAGAAGCGCCAGCCAAAAAGGAAGGAGCAGCAGGCTCGCCCCTTTCGTTGGCAGCATTCGACCTCGTTCCGTCCGGGCCCGTGCTCCTATCGTCACCGGCACTACACCACGAAGTTGATCAATTTCTTCTCAACGTAGATCACTTTCTTCGGCTCCTTGCCGTTCAGCCATTCCGCGATCGCCGTCCTGGCCAATCGTTCGATGTCCGAGCGGGACATGGTCACCTCCACTTCGAGCTTGCTCCGCAGTTTGCCGTTGACCTGAACGGGTATCGCCATCCGGTCGCTCACGACCAGGGCCGGATCGAACGTCGGCCAAGGCTGCTGGCCCGCGCACGGCGCCTGCCCCAGCCGTTC
>DASTLA010000312.1:0-15947 GCA_035715525.1 Nitrospiraceae bacterium | reverse complement strand
CCAACTGCTCACTGAGGACCACCGTCGGCTGGACGGGCTACTGGAGCAGGCCGTCGGCGAAACCGGGGTCGTGGACCGGATGCGGTATGACGAATTCCGTTCCGGCCTGTTGCGCCACATCGGCATGGAGGAAAAAATTCTCTTGCCGGCCGTTCAACGGCTGCAAGGCGGCACCGCGCTTGCGATCGCCGCCAAACTGCGCCTCGACCACGGCGCGCTCGCCTCGCTCCTCATGCCCTCGCCGACCGCTGCGGTGATCGCCACGATCCGGACCATCTTGGCGGAGCACAATGCCTTGGAGGAAGGACCGGAAGGGCTCTATGCAACCTGCGACCGGATCCCGGCCGCCGAGGCGGAACAGCTGCTGGCCAGACTCGGTGCCGTGCCGCAAGTCACGGTCATGCCGCACTCCGACAGTCCCGCCGTGATGCAAACGGTGCATCGTGCAGTGGAACGGGCCGGATATCGCCTGCGACCGGCAGAAGCCGGACCGCAACCATGATTGGTGAAACGATACGGAGGTGCGCGTGATCCGTGTGAAGCGCGTGTATGAACCGGCCGGTCCCCGCGATGGCGCCCGCTTTCTCGTCGATCGGCTCTGGCCGAGAGCGATCAAGAAGGAGCAGTTGCATCTGGCAGGCTGGATGAAGGAAGTCGGGCCGAGCCCAGGCCTGCGCAGCTGGTTCAATCACGATCCGGAGAAGTGGGAGGAGTTCCTGCGCCGGTATCATGGCGAACTGGACCGTACTGCCGAATGGTGGGAGCCGTTGATCGCGACAGCGCGGAAGAGAACCGTGACGCTGCTCTTTGCGGCGCGCGATCCGCACTACAACAATGCCGTCGCGCTCAAGGCCTATCTCGATGCGAAACTGCAGCGGCGGGCCGGGATGTCGGCTGCCAGGAAGAGGAAGAAACCGAGCGTCCGGAAGGCCCGCTAGCGCGGTCGGCCGACCCTGCCGCTCGGACCGGCTTGGGTCAGGCTGAGCCGCCGCGGATTGACTTCCACCGGCTCTTGCTCGAGCCGCTGGTTCCACGCCTCGAGCTGCCGTCGGTCACCGATCAGCTCGAAACAGTCCACCGCCGCCTCCGCCACAGGCCTCGTCTTCCAGACGATGTCTCGTGCTCGCCCACCGCCGGCAAGCCGGTCATATTCGGGCAGTCGCCGAAAATGTTCCGCTGCCTCTTGGCAGCGCCCGAGCTTGGCCAATGCTACGGCCGCCCACGCCCGGTTGGTCCGCATCAATTCGCCGAACGTCGGGGCGACTTGTCTCGTACCTTCAGGGAGCTCCGGCACAGGCAAGAGGGCCTGGTCGACCGGCTCCTTCAGCGCGGCTTCTCTGAACCAGGACTCGATCGCGACGTTTTGCAGATAGAGGCCTGCCGCCTGCTCGCGCCGGTCGGGACCGAGCAGATCTGCGATGCGGCTGCGCAGCTCGATTGCCCGGCCGGTGTCGCGCACGGCCCATGAGCCGTCGCCCGTGATCCAGGAACCTCCGCGCTGGTTGGCGCGCGCCTCTTCCAACGCGAATGCTGCTCGGTACAGGCTCAAGGCTTCGCGCTGGTCCTGTCGGCTTTCGGCGATGACGGCTCGATAGGCGAAAGCACGAGCCTCGCCCGGATCGACGGTTTCCGCCTTGTCCAAATAGCCGGATGACCGGCCCGGCTGTCCGGCAGCGATGAGATCCCAAGCCGCCTCGAGCCAGATTCCCGCCGAGGTCCTCCTTAGGTTTTGGCCGATGCTTGCCTGTTCCAGATAGGCGTCGTCGCGGCCCGATTGCCAGCGCGCACTGGCCAAGCTCCGATGATACGAGGGAACGTCGGGGGCCATGTGGACCGCCTTCTCCCAGGCCCTCGCTGCAGCGGTCCAATCCCTCGCGGCGTAGGCCATCGCTCCGACGAAGTCATGGCTCGCCGGATCATCGGAGAGCGTCTTCAAGGCACGTCCGACGAAGGCCTGCGCGACCCGATGCAATCGGGCCGCCTGCGCGTCGTAGTCGTCGACGTTGCCGAGCTGCGTAGTGGTCGGCTCCTGAGCGTAATAGTACAACGTGTTTTCAAGCGCCTCCTCCCACCGGAACGTCATGCGCAGGGTGGCGACCGTGGCCGAGCGTTGTGCCGTGGCCGGTTGCATCACCTCACGGAGAAATTGGAGGACCGTCCGTCCGTGCGTCCCTGTCGCGAGAGCTCGGCGCAAGTATTGCTCGGCATGATTCCACACACGATCCCGGACCTCCAGGCGTGCCAGCCCGATCAGCGACGATGCGTGCTCCGGTTTCAACTCCAGCGCGTGATGAAAGAGCCGCCTGGCTTCTCGAAGTTCGGCTTCCTTCAAGGCCTTTTCTTGCAGGCGATCTCGAACCACATCGCCGGTGGGCTCGACCGATTCTCCGGCGACGTCGACCTCGTCGAGCAAGAAGTGTCCGAGCGTCGCGCTTCGATCCGGATCGTTCGGGTAAGCAATGCGCGCCCATTCGAGTGTGCGACGACGGTCGGAGTATGTCTCGTCGCCCAGGCGGCGTTCCCGGTTGGAAGCACGGAAGAGGCCCGTTGCCAGACGAGCCAGCTGCTCGAGACCGATGTCCGTGTGCGCCGCTTCAAGCAGGGACGCTCGTGACTTTGTGGCGGTTTCCTCGGCCTGCTCGGTCAGCCGCCGTTCGATGCGCTCGGTGGCCGGAACGAGCTGCTTGATCCGACCCTCGGGATCGAGGATGCGTGCAAGTTCCAAGTCTTCCATGGCTCTGCTGACCGAGCCCATCTCCGCGGCGCTTGCTGCTCGCAGCACATAGCCTTCGACCCATGCCGAGTTCCAGGTCAATGCGACCGAGACTTGCCGGCGTGCTTCCTCGTGATCCCCCGTTCGAGCCAACGCCCTCGCAAAGCAGGCGCGGGCTTGCATGTCCAACGGCGACAGATCGACGAGCGGCCGCAAGAGGTTCACGGCCTCGTCCGCCTGGTCGGAATCGCTCGACGAACAAGCGCGTGCGACCTGAGCATTGCCGGTAGGAGCGAGTGGAGCCGCGGGTGGAATGGGAAGCTCTCCTGCGAGACAGAGCCCGCGGGAGAGGACGAGGCATCCGAAGGTGATCGTGATGAACCGCATTGTCCGTTCCGCTCTTCCGGTCCGATCTTATCGCCTCCCACCCGGCGAGACAAATCCAGGCGGAGGTCGGTGGCGCGCTGCACCAGAAACTAGGGTTTCCCAAAGGCATCAGGACGCGCCGGCCGTTGTCTAATGAACCTGGAGCGGTTGGTATGATGTGTCGGTACAGCCGAAGCCAAGGAGCGCGCGTGGCGGAGTTGATCCGGTTGCAGAGCGACGGGTTGGTCGGGCCGAACAATCGGTTTCACATCGATGCGTGGGGACCGGCGGCGATCAATCTCATCACCCATGCCCATGGAGACCATGCCAGGCCGGGAAGCCAGGAATATTGGTGCGCCGAAGATTGCGCGCCGATTCTACGCCACAGGCTCGGCCCTGAGATCCGCGTCAAGGCGGTCCCGTACCGCCGGCGCGAACGGCTGGGAGACTGCTGGGTTTCCTTCCATCCAGCGGGCCATGTCCGAGGTTCAGCGCAGATACGGATCGAGCAGGGATCGGACGTATGCGTCGTGACCGGCGACTACAAGCGTGATCCGGACCCGACCTGTGAAGCCTTCGAACCGGTGCCCTGCGACACGTTGATCACGGAAGCCACGTTCGGTCTTCCCGTCTATCGCTGGAATGCCCCGTCGGACAGCGCCATGGAGGTCATGCAATGGTGGGATTGGTGCCGGCGCGAAGGGGTGACCGCGATGTTGTTTTGCTATGCGCTCGGAAAGGCGCAACGCATCCTGGCCGAGCTGCGCCACCACACGGATGACGAAGTACTCCTGCACGGCGCCGTGGCTTCGCTCACGCAGATTTATCGCGAACAGGGGGTGGCGATGCTGCCTACCCGGTCGGTCAGCGACGCGATGGGTCCGATGGAAGGCCGACTGGTGCTTGCACCTCCTTCGGCGCATCGCAGCCCCTGGATGAAGCGGTTCCATTCGGTTTCCACGGCTTTCGCGTCCGGGTGGATGGCGCTTCGCGGCATTCGCCGCAGAAGGGGCTACCACCGGGGCTTCGTGCTGTCCGACCATGCCGATTGGAACGGTTTGCTGCACACGGTACAGGAGACCGGCGCCTCGCGCGTGTTGGTGACTCACGGGAGCAGTGAGACGCTCGCCCGGTACCTGCGTGAGGTGAAGGGGCTTCGCGCGGAATCGCTCGCAACCGCGTTCGGCGAGGAGGAGGACTAGTGGAGGCCTTTGCGGCCCTGTTCGAGCAGATCGACCAGACGACCTCGACGAACGAGAAGGTGCGGATGATGGTAGAGTTTTTCCGCCGGCACGACGCGGATACCTCTGCCTGGGCCCTGTATTTTCTGTCGGGGCGAAGGCCCAAGCAGCTCATCGGCTCGGCAAAGCTGCGTCGATGGGCACAGGAATTTCTAGGGTATCCGGATTGGATGATGGAAGAATGTTATGCCGCGGTCGGCGATACGGCGGAGATGGTCGCTCTGCTGGTGGCCGGGGAGGGCCATGTCAAACATCCCGCACCGGCACAGCAGCTTTCGCTCGGCGGGTGGATGACGCAGCGCATCTGGCCCTTGGCAGATGTCGACGACGAGAGCCGCCGGGATCGGATCCTCGGCTGGTGGCACGAGCTCGATCGGAAAGGCATCTTCATCCTCAACAAATTGCTCACCGGGGCATTACGGGTCGGTGTGTCGGAGACGCTGGTCTACCGCGCCCTGGCGGAAGTGATGGGCCTGCCTCAAGCGGTCGTTGCCTCTCGGCTGGTCGGAGCGTGGCATCCCAATGCGGAGTTTTTTGCGGGGCTTGGGAATCCGCTGGACGCCGTTCTCGAATCCCGGGATTCACCCGCTGTTCTATTGCCGCTGCCTTTCTGTCTCGCGGCGCCATTGGAAGGCGATCCGGGGGCGCTGGGCGACGTCGGCTCCTGGCAATGTGAATGGAAATGGGACGGGATCCGTTGTCAGGTGGTGAAAGGGGGGGCTCGGCTCGAGATTTGGTCGCGCGGCGAAGACTGCGTCACCGCCTCATTCCCCGATCTTGCACGGGCACTGCTCACGATTCCCGGGGATTGGATTCTGGACGGGGAAATCGTGGCCGGAGAGTGGCGCCGTCCCCGTTCCTTTCACGCGCTGCAACGGCGATTGAACCGGAAGAAGCCGTCGGCTGCACTGGTGGCGGGAAACGCCGTGTCGTTCCTTGCCTATGACCTGCTGCAGTTGAACGGCGAACCCCTGGGGCATAGGCCGCTCGAGGAACGGCGGATCTCCTTGGAATGGCTCCTCGCTTCCTCGATCACGGACCAAGTCGGGTTGTCTCCGCTGCTCTCGCCTTCCACATGGCAGGAGCTGACTGTCTGGCGGGCAGGCGCGCGGACACATGGCGCCGAAGGCATCATGATCAAGAACCGCCAAAGCCGGTATGAGGCGGGACGCAAGCGCGGCATTTGGTTCAAGTGGAAGATCGATCCGCTGACCATCGACGCCGTCATCACCGCAGCTCAGCCGGGAACCGGACGGCGGGCCTCCCTCTATACCGATTACACGTTTTCCATCTGGTCCGATGGACGCCTCGTTCCAGTGGCCAAGGCCTATTCCGGCCTGACCGACGCGGAGATTCGTGAATTGGATGGCTGGATCCGCAAGCATACGGTCGAGCGATTCGGGCCGGTGCGGGCGGTCGAACCGCTACGAGTATTTGAAATCGGGTTCGAGGGCATCGCGGCGAGCGAGCGGCACAAGTCCGGCTATGCCTTGCGGTTCCCGCGCATTCTACGGGAGCGCAAGGATAAGCGGCCACAGGATGCAGACCGGCTCGAGGGACTCGCGCTGTTGCTCGGTTCGCTGGCACGCAGACCGGGCGATCCTGTCCCCGCGCCCTATGCGCCTCCGACTTCCGGCGACTCCGAACAGATGAGCTTCGATCTCGGCGATCAAGAGGAGGTGCCGTGAGCCCCTCATCGAAGCTGCTGAATCGTATCCGCCGGCTGAACCGGTCTGGCCCTGCCAAGCCGCGCATCGATGGAGGGAGATCCGAACGACTTGCACAATGGCCGGCACTATCCCGCGCAGAGGCGCTGTCCCGGTGGCGAGCCTGGTTCACCGCCCAAGGGTGGTCGCCGTTCCAGTTTCAGTTCGATGCCTGGGAGGCATTCGGGCGCGGCGAGTCCGGGCTGATTGCCGTTGCGACGGGCAGCGGAAAGACGTATGCGGCATTGGGCGGTCCGCTGGTACAGCTCATGTCGCAGCCGCCCCGCATTCACGGCGAATCGCTGTCGATTCTCTACATCAGTCCATTGAAGGCCTTGGCCCGGGATATCGCGCAGGCGATCGCGAAACCGGTCGACGATCTGGGCTGGCCCGTAGAAATCGGTCTGCGAACGGGGGACACGAGCGCCATCCTGCGGCGACGGTTCAAGGAACGCCTGCCTCATGTGCTCGTGACCACACCCGAATCGCTGGCGATTCTGCTGACCGACCGGGGATGGCAGGATCGGATGCGGGGATTGCAGGCGATCCTGTTGGACGAGTGGCACGAACTGATCGGTACCAAACGCGGGAGCCTGCTGGAGCTTACGATCGCCCGCCTCCGTTCCGTGGCGACCGGCGCGAGAGTCTGGGCCCTGTCGGCCACGATCGAGAACCTCGACCTTGCCGCAGCCGTCGCCGTGGGCTCTGGCCCGACCACCATCGTCAAGGCGGACGTCCCACGCCACGTTCGCGTCCGGTCCATCCTTCCCGCCTCGATCACCCGCTGTCCGTGGTTGGGGTATTCGGGGTTGAGGCTGCTGGTGGATGTCATCGACAGCGTCAATCCATCCCACAGCACGCTGCTCTTCACCAATACCCGCTCCCATGCGGAACGCTGGTATCAGGCCATCCGCGATTATCGACCGGATTGGGGTGAGATCATGGCGTTGCACCATGGCTCCCTCGATCAAGAAGAGCGGGAGCGCGTGGAAGAAGGGATCAAGAGCGGGCGGCTCCGGCTGGTGGTCGCGACGTCGTCCCTCGATCTCGGCGTGGATTTTCCACGTGTCGAAGACGTCATCCAGATCGGCTCCGCCAAATCCGTGGCGCGGGCGATCCAACGGGCCGGACGGGCGTACCATCGGCCTGGCGAGCAGACGATCGTGCGGCTCTGCCCCACGAACGTGATGGAAATTCTCGAGGCGTCCGCTGTTCGAGCGGCGATGGCCGACGGGATCTTGGAGGAGCGGGCGCCGCTTGCGAAGCCGCTGGACGTGCTGGTCCAGTTTCTCCTGAACTCGTCCTACGAGGATGGCTTCGAGCCGGCGGATATCCGGCGTCAGCTCGACCGCACTGTTTCCTTCAGGCCTGTAACGGACGAGGAGTTGGCCTGGGCGCTGGCCTTCATCCGATCCGGCGGCTCGCTGTCCGCCTATCCGGAGTTCCGGAAGGTCGAACCGATCGACGGCCGCTATCGTTTCGTGACGCCTGCTCTGGCCCGGCAACACAAGATGAACATCGGCACGATCCTGGCCGAGAGCGGAGTGACGGTGCAGGTGCGAGGGGGCGCCACGCTGGGCATGATCGACGAAACGTTTGTGGCCGGGCTGAGGCCGGGGGACGTGATTCAGTTCGGGGGGCGAACCGTCTCGTTTTTGCAGCTGCGGGACATGACGGCCTACGTGAAGCCTACCAAGGAAGCCAGGCCGGTCATGACCGTCTGGAACGGGACGATTTTGCCTCTCAGCGTTCCGCTGTCGCGGTATCTGCGACGGGAAATCGCGGGATTGAAGCGGGCCGTGGAAGGTGTGCCGCCGCAGTCAGCCGAAGTTGCGGCGTTCTTGCCCATCGCACGCATTCAACAGGGCCGGTCACGGATCCCCTCGGAGAAGCAGATGCTGGTCGAAACGTACAAGACGCGTGAAGGATACCATCTGTTCGTCTATACCTGGGAAGGGTGGAGCGTGAATGAAGGCTTGGGGCATGTGGCCGCTTACCGGTTGGCCCGGCTCCGTCCGAACACCATCGCCGTGTCGGCGACGAATTATGGGTTCGAGTTGCTCTCGACCGAGCCGCCGGGAACGTGCGAGGACATCGCGCAGGTTCTGACCGACGTGGATCATCTGGACGAGGACATCCGGGCCTCGTTGAATTATCCCGAACTGGCCAAGCGGGCGTTCCGGGAGATCGCACGCGTCGCGGGCCTCGTCCATCAAGGGACAGCGTCGGCGCGCAAGCCGGCTCGCCATCTGCAGATGAGCGCCTCGCTCTTGTTTGACGTATTCAGCCGGTACGAGCCGGATCATCCGTTGATCGCAGAGGCCTATCGCCAGGTATCGGATCAGCAGCTGCAACTTGATCGGCTGCGGGCCGTCATGCAGGCGATCGCTGCGCAGGAATTGCTGGTGGTGCCGATTGCAAAGCTCACACCATTTGCATTTCCTCTGTTTGTAGAACGCATCCGATCTCGCCTCTCCACCGAGAAATTCGAGCAGCGCCTCGAGCGCTTGCAGCGGGAGGCCTTCGGCTGAATGAGGATCGACGTCCGTGGAGAACCGTTCGAACTGCTACCGGAACGAGGGCTGTTCTGGCCCTCGCAGCGGACATTGGTCCTGGCGGATTGTCACCTGGGAAAGGCCGAGACCTTCCAGCAGCAAGGGCTGTGGCTGCCATCACAATCCGGCCAAGCAGATCTGATGCGTCTCTCGATGCTGGCCAAGCGTTGGGATCCGCGACGCATCCTGTTCTTGGGCGATCTGATCCATGCCAGGAGCGGCGTCACCCCGGATATCGTCGCACGGTTCGCTGATTGGATCGACGAGTTCGGCGGAGCGGTGAGCGTGGTGCTCGGCAACCATGATACCGGTTTGGCTATACGCTGGCCGCCGGAATGGCACGGAGCGCAGCTCTGCGATCGGGCCGAGATCGGATCATTCGTCTTTCAACATCTTCCCCAGAAGGAGCCGGTTGGGGAAACGATGTTCTACTGGGTCGGCCATGTGCATCCGACGATCCTGCTGGCGAAGGGGCCGGATCGGATGAGATTGCCCGGTTTCGTGATCGGAAAATCCCAAGGCTTGTTACCGGCCTTTTCAAGCGCGAGCGGCGGCTGCGATAGGCCAGTCAGAGCAGGCGAGCGGGCTTTCGTAATCGGAGAAGGCCGGGTGTTCGAAGTGTGACGGCCAGCGTTGAACGGGTCACCTGGCCCGTTGACGCGGCAACCTCCCTCGCATACAATCCCTGCGGTTTTTCCCCTACTCGCCCATCGAGTGAGACCGTATGGCAGGGCGCTTCGTTGCTGGATTCACGATTTCCGTTCTTCTCTGCGCCGGGTGTTCGGCCAACGTCAGAGACACCGATCTGCTCGCCAGCAATACCGTCATGCTTCCGCCATCCAGCGCAAAGACGGTCTTCATCCAAGTCCGCAACTCTTCCGACAACCAAGCCGTCGGCCTGCAGGATCTGTCGTCGCGGTTGAGCGCCAAGGGCTATCGGGTCGTTTCGGATCCTCAGTCCGCGGCCTACGTGCTGTTGACCAATATCGTCTATTGCAATCAGACCAAGGTGGAGATGCCTGTCGACGACATAGTAGCCGGGGGCTACGGGTCAGGGTTCAACTCGGTGATGTCGGGCCTCAGCAGCCTGTCGGGCCTCACCAGCATGGCCGGACCTCAGGGCGCGGTGGCAGGCGCCGCGGCGTCGATGGGGATCGGTGCCATCAGTAGCATCGGCAACTCGGTGGGCAACTTGTTCGGAGGCCCGTCAGGGCCGAAGTTCGATGAGAACATCAATTATGCCTGCGTCGCCGACGTACAGATTACGGAACGAGCGGAGTCAGGCATGCCGACCCCCTCGACTGCGAGCCATGTCCCGTCCTCGGCCGTCTATCAAACTCGCCTGGCCGCGAGCGTGCACCAAACGAAATTGGACGCGCAGGAAGCCACGCCGTTGGTGCAGCAGCGGCTGAGCGCCGCCGTAGCCGGGCATTTTTAACAGGATGTCGAGAATGTGCGCCAGCTTGGTTGCAGAGAGACTGTGGCCACGGATCTCGGCGTCTCTCGTTTCAATCCTGCTGTTCGCTTGCGGCTGTTCCAATGTCCTCACGTCCGGTCTCATGAACGACCGGTCGATTTTCCTGCCGCCAAGCGGCGAACGTTCTATCTATCTCCAAGTCCGTAACACGTCGGAGAATCAGGCGGCGACACCGACGGATTTGCCGGTGCGCCTGGCCTCCAAGGGCTATCACATCGTGTCCGATCCCTTCAACGCGGCCTATTGGCTTCAATCCCAGGTCCTGTATTGCCACAAGGCGGCCGAGGGCATCACGCCTGAAGCGATCGCGAAATCTGGGTTCGGAACCGGTCTCGGCAGCGGAGGCGCGCCATTGGCCGCCGCGGCCGGTGGAGACATGCCAGCCCTGTCCGGTCGCATGTTGCCCGGCATGGGAGCGATGCCGGACGTGAACGCCATGATGCGGATGGCCATGTCCGGGCGCGGCGGGTATATGAGGGGTGGGCCGCCTCCGAAGGACGACAGCGCCACGTACCTGTGTGTGGCCGACGTGCTCGTGACCGACATGGGCAGAAATGGAGAGCCCAAGTCCTACAAAATGCGGTCGGTCGCTCACGTGCTGCAAAAGGAACTGAACATCGAAGAAGCCACCCCGATCATCCGCGACAAGTTGGCCATCGGGATGGTGGGGCCCTTTTAATTGCCGCCTATCCCGGGAGCCCCGCTAGGGCCGATAGCGAGGCCGGCCTCCACAGTTTTCCTTCGTCTCCTCCTCACCATGGTATAAAGGTTCGGGCATCTCTTTTCGGGCCTTGGGGACGACAGCATGTCCAATCTCAACGATCCTCGAGTGCTGTTCGCGGCTGAGCGCACGCTCCTCGCCTGGAACAGGACGAGCCTGGCGCTGATCGCGTTCGGGTTCGTGATCGAGCGCGCGGGGCTCATTCTCAAGGCCGTTGCGCCTCAGCGGGTCACGTCGGTCCAAGAAGGCGTGACATTTTGGCTCGGCCTGGCCTTCATTGCGTTGGGTGCGGGGGCCGCCGCCTACTCGTCGCGCCAATACGTTGCCGTCCTGAACCAGCTCACCGCTGCCGAGATTCCTACGGGGTACCACCCCCGCTGGGGTTTGGCGCTCAATGCCGTCGTGGCGCTCCTCGGAGCCGGCTTGGTCCTCGCTCTTTTTGTGGTCCGCGAGTAGAGCGCGCCTTGCGGCCGAAATCTTTCTGTTGCTCCGCCGCGAAAGCAAACCACAACCGGCCTTGTCGGTAGACACCTACACTGGGACAGACCCTAGTTGCGGCTTTGGGGACTTCCGCTACACTTGACCAAGCCGATCGCTCTTTCTCCATGCCAATCCCCATTAATCTCTTGATCATTGAAGACAGTCCCGCTGACGCCGAGTTGCTGGTGGAGGCGTTACGCGATGCGGATTATGACCCAGTCTGGCGGAGGGTCGAGACCAAAGCCGACTATCTTCGAGAGTTGTCGATCCCGCCGGATGTGATCCTGTCCGACTTTTCCCTTCCCCAGTTCGACGGCAGAACTGCGCTCATGTTGCTGAAGGAGCGAGGTCTGGACATCCCCTTCATCATCGTCTCCGGTTGTATTGGGGAGGATGTGGCAGTCGAATGCATGAAGTCCGGCGCGTCGGACTATTTGCTCAAGGATCGTCTGGGCCGACTGGCACACTCGATGGCGCAAGCGCTCGACCGTCGCCGGCTGATGGCCGAAAAGCGTCAGGTTGAACAGCGCCTGTTTTTGGAAAGTTTCCATGACTCGTTGACCGGCCTGCCGAACCGAGCGTTGTTTCTGGACCGGCTGGACCGTGCGGTACTTCGTCACCACCGCGATAGGGAACATCTCTACGCCGTACTCTATGTGGGCCTGGACGGATTCAAGGTCGTGCACGACAGCCTGGGCCATGTCCAGGCCGATCGCATACTCGTTCATGTCAGTCAGCGACTGCTTCGGCGTGTCCGTTCCGTCGATACGCTGGCTTCCCTTGGGAACCAGGAATTCGCCCTGTTGCTGGACAATCTTAAGTCCGCGGACAGCGCGATTCGAATCGCGGAACGGATCCGCCAGGAGTTCGTCACGTCGTTTGAACTGGATGGCCGGGAGATTTTTCTCAAAGCGAGCATCGGCATCACCTCCGGCGCGCAAGAATATGAGCGGGGCGAATGCGTGTTGCGGGATGCCGCGACCGCGATGCACCGGGCGAAGGGAGCGGGGGAAGCAGGCTTTGCCGTGTTCGACCCGGCGATGCATGAGCAGGCAATGACGAGATTGAAAATGGAGACCGACCTGCGGCAGGCGCTGGAGCGGAACGAATTCCGATTGCATTACCAGCCCGTCATGGCGTTGGACAGGGGATGCGTGGCCGGATTTGAGGCATTGATCCGGTGGCAGCATCCCGAGCGGGGTCTGGTGATGCCTCAGGCCTTCCTACCGGTTGCAGCGGAGATGGGAATCCTGGACATGCTCGCGGAACGAAGCTGCGCGGAGGCTTGCCGGCAGCTTGCCGAATGGCAGGAGGCTTTTCCCAGAGTGGACGCGCTTTCCGTGAGCGTCAACTTTACCGCCCGACAGTTGGCGCGTCCCGATCTCGTGGCCAAGCTGCGGCAGATGGTCCGTACAACGGCGCTCAAGCCGGGAAGCCTCAAGATCGAGATCACCGAATCGGAAATGATGGAAGATCCAAAAACGGTCAGCGAGATCCTGCAGGAGCTCAGTGCCGAACATATCGACAGCTGTCTGGATGATTTCGGGACCGGGTATTCTTCGCTCAGTCATCTTCAGCGCCTGCCGCTCTCCTTTCTCAAGGTCGACCAGTCGTTCATCCGGCGGTTGAGCCTTGAAAGCGATGCGCTGCCCATGGTGAAGACGATTGTCGTCTTGGCGCACCAGCTGGGACGGAAAGTCATCGCGGAAGGCGTGGAAAGCCACGAGCAACTGTCGATTCTCCGTTCCCTGGGCTGCGAATACGGTCAAGGCTATTTGTTCGCTCCACCCCTTCCGGACACCGACATTCCGGCGCTCCTTGCATCGGGGCAACGATGGTGACGGTGGCTTCAGTCGCCGGAAGGACGTGATGGGCATCGCGATTGGTCTGCAGCGCTCGAGGACAGCCGTCAACGTCGCAGAGAAAGGCTGATCGGCGGTGAAAAAACGCGATAGGGCACCGGTTACTCCCGTCATGGCTCCGGTGGACCCGGTTGAACAACTGCGGCTCCAGCTGCTGGGTATCCAAAGCTTAATCTGCGTCATGATCGGGGCATCGGGACCTGGGGCGCATGCCTGGGCGATGGCGTTCTGGCTACCGGCGCTCTGCCTGTTCTTACCCTCCGCTATCCTGATCTTTCGGCTGGCCGTTCCCGAGCGATGCGTTCCTTGGCTGGCAACGCTCGACACGTCGGCCTTGCTCGTCATGACGTCATTGGGACATGCGTTCGGCATGGTGCAAACTCTCGGGGCAGTGGCCATTCTGCTGCTCGTTTCGCTCGGCGCGACGCTCGGCAAACGCCTCATCATGAGCCTAATCCTGGCATGGACGGCGGGCTTGACGCTTGGACAACAGGATTTGTTGCGCCCCGAACACTTGCTATTGGTCCCACTCGGCGCTCTCTTGATGACCAATCAGTCCATTCGCGAGCATGGGCTTGGTTTCGAAAGCAGCGGTGCATTGGCTGCTGAAGGAGGACCGCCGCCGGAACGCGATGCGCTCACCGGGCTGCCGACCCGTGTCGAGTTTCTCCAGCACGTGGCGCGCGCGATCCGATGGAAACGCCGCAATCCCGCCGGCCAATTTGCCGTCTTCTTCATCGATCTCGATAATTTCAAGCCGATCAATGATCACTTCGGACATCAGGTCGGGGACGTGGTCCTTCAGCGGGTTGCCAAGCGGCTCCAGGCGAGACTGAAATCGTTGGATGTCGCGGCTCGCTACGGCGGGGACGAGTTCGTTTTGTTGCTGAACGAGATCGAAGGGGAGAAGGACATCGCCGGGGTAGCGGAGCGGCTGATCGGCGCAATCCGAGAGCCCATGGACTTGGGCCAGCTCGTGAGTGTCGGAGCGAGCATCGGCATCGCGCTCAGTTCCAGCCTGTATCACTCACCTGAGGACCTGATCAAGGATGCGGACGCCGCGATGTACAAGGCCAAGAGGTCCGGAAAAAATCATTTTGCCTTCAGCGAGCAGCATCGGGATGTGCCGGCATCCGAATTGAAGGGACGTCTCAGGAAACTCGCTCACGCCTGGTTTGACTGAGGGGACGGGAAGATGGCGAACGGTCTGTACGATCATTCGATGCGCCGCCGAGCATGGTCCGCTGTGATGGTCGCCCTCATTTGGCTATCGGCCTGCGCCGCGGACGAACATCGCTCGATGCTTCAGGACGGACCGTTCCTGGCTGCCTCTCCCCAAGACCTGAGGGATTTACAAAGTTTGGAGCGAAAGCAGGAAGGGTTGCTGCATGCCTGCGGAAAGACCCCGTCCTGCGACGCTCTCTTGTACACGCGTGGCCTGCTCGCCTTGTTCGAGAGCCGAGACAAAGCGAAACGGCTTTTTCACGATCTTGTGGCGGCGACGCCCACCTCGGGATATGCGGCCAAGAGCCGGCAATGGCTGACCCTGCTCAGTTCCGGCTATTCGTCCGGTGATCCCAAAGACGACCTCCTTGGTCAGTTCGTGTTGCGCGACTTGCTTGCCCGTGACCACTTTTCTCAACAAGCAAAGCTCAAGGCTCAAGAAAAGCGGATCGAGGAACTGACCAATCAACTTGATATGCTGAAGGAAATCGACCACCAGCGCCGTGGTCCCTCGTTGTCGCCTCCGCCAGACCGCTGACTTTCTCCATCCTGCTGCCGATAATCTCCCTCTCGACTAGGGTTTGTGAGAGGACCCTTCTTGGTAACGCCCGTTGTCTAATCGGGAAGGTTGACCTCGGACTTTCGAAGGAGGGTATATGCGGGCAGTTGCTGTGGTAACGGTTTGGCTGTTGTCGCTCACCGTCCTCGCGGACGTCGCTCACTCTCGAGACCGAAGCGGCGTGTTTAAAGCGAGCGAGCTGATCGGGATGAAAGTGGAAGGAACCGACGGCAAGACGTTGGGGGATATTCAAGATCTGGTCATCAATCCCGACGACGGCGCGATCGATTATGCCGTCCTTGACTTCGGCGGTTTCCTGGGCATCAAGGACAAGTATTTCGCGATTCCGTGGGATGCATTGGAGGTGGCAGCGGATAAGAGCAGGATCGTCGTGGATGCCACCAAGCGGGATCTCACTAACGCACCGGGGTTCGACAAAAACAACTGGCCGGATTTCGGCGATGTCAGTCAAACCACCTTGATCTACGAGTTCTACGGTGTGCCGGTGCCCAATGTGCCCGGCCAGTCGAAGGTCACTCGATAAGGAGGAGCCTATGTTTCTCAAGTGGGCCGCAATCTTCTTCGTGATCGCCATGATTGCCGCTGCGTTCGGGTTCGGTGGAATCGCCGAAGGTGCCGCTGACATCGCGCAGATTCTTTTCTATATCTTCCTGGCTATCTGCGGCGTGTTCCTGATCGCTGGCTTGTACATCGGCAGCAAGCTGGCGTCCTAAAGCCGGGGACGACGCATGATCCTCCGCCTTCCGGCGGAGCGTAGTCGCCACGGGGATGGTCACGGCGTATGTCGTTTAAGGCCGGCGATCGACCCGCGGTAGCGAACGCGCCGCCACACCTGCGTTTCCTCTCAGAATCGCTCCTTCCTCTTCAACGCATACGCAACATTTTCGTCCTTTAATGGACGACTGCCCCATCTTTTCGTAAGATCGTCCTCGTAACGACTGCGGCAGTCGTGACAGGGCCGCACCGAGCACGTCACAAGAATGTGGTTCGCAAACCCGTCTGAATCTACTCCCCACCACGAG
>DASTLA010000311.1:0-12617 GCA_035715525.1 Nitrospiraceae bacterium | reverse complement strand
ATGGCCAGCGTCATGGAGGTGGCTTCGCTCGAGCGACCTGAACTGAAATATCCCCCCTTTCAACCGGCCATGCCGGCGACCCTGCACAACACTGTCCATCTGCTCGACGTCATACGGGAACAGGACCTGATGCTCTACCATCCGTACCAAAGCTTCGTCCCGGTGGTCGAGTTCGTGCGCCAGGCGGCCGACGATCCCAACGTCCTGGCGATCAAGCAAACCCTCTATCGCGTGAATCCGAAATCTCCGATCATCGATGCGCTGCTGGAAGCGCGCGTCAACGGGAAGCAGGTGGCAGTCCTGGTCGAACTCAAGGCCCGCTTCGACGAAGAACGCAACATCGAATGGGCCAGAAAACTCGAGGACGAAGGCGTCCACGTCGTCTACGGTGTACGCGGGCTGAAGACGCATGCGAAGCTCTGCCTGGTGGTTCGCCGCGAAAGGGACGGCATCCGCCGCTATGTCCATCTGGGGACGGGCAACTACAATGTGGTGACCAGCCGAATTTACACCGATCTCAGCTATTTCACCTGCGATCCGATGATCGGCAGTGATGTCTCGGACCTCTTCAATGCCTTGACGGGCTATTCTCGGAAAACAACGTACGACAGGCTCTTGGTGGCTCCCACCACGATGCGGATTTCTTTGATCCAACGCATTGAACGCGAAATCGACCGGCAGCGCCGGCATGGGGACGGCTATCTGTCGTTTAAAATGAATGCGTTGGTGGACAAGGCCTGCATCCAGGCGCTCTACCGCGCGTCCCAGGCCGGCGTCGAGATCCATCTCCAGGTTCGCGGAATCTGTTGCTTGCGGCCGGGCCTGCCCGGCATCAGCGATCGCATCACGGTGACGTCCATAGTCGGTCGATTCTTGGAGCACGCGAGGATTTACTATTTCCGGAATGGTGGGGAAGAAGAAGTGCTGCTGGGAAGCGCAGACTTGATGCCGCGTAACCTCGATCGCCGAGTCGAGGTGCTGTTTCCGGTGCTCGACCTTCAGTGGAAGGACGTGGTCATCAATGACATCCTCGCCATCGGAGTGCGCGACAACGTTCAAGCCAGACGCATGCGTTCCGATGGGACCTACGAGCCTGTACGTCCATCAGCGTCGCAGTCCGCGTTGAGCTCGCAAGAATATTTTATGAGAGTGGCGACGACTTCGGCACGCGCCGACGGGCGCGACCCAACGTAATCCGAGGCCTCCGCTCCGGCACGGGCTCCGCCCATGTCCGCTGTCTATCGATCCGTGGATCACGGACCAAGCCACAGTTGACACATCGCAGTAGTCGGAGATCCGAATCTCCAACATAGAGATCGACGATCAGCAATCCCGCACATCGCTCGCAAGGCATCTCGAGTCCTCCTTCAGCTGGGCTTGCCGATGTTGCAGTAGGACCGTTATCGCCGGCTACGCGAGAGATCAAGATTGTGTCACGAGTTCATCCCCGTTCAGGAATTTAACATCGCCTTAACCTTCTCGTAAGACGGAGGCAACCTCCGGCTCCTAGGCTGCTTCAAAACCTGTGATCTGTGAAACATTAAGGGGAGAAGCTGACATGTCTCACTGCCCGCGCCGTCTCACCATCGGTCTGATCAGTCTCGCCATGCTGTTGTTCACTTTGCGCATATCGACGGCAGCCGACCAACCGAACATTCAAGGGCAACCGTACCAAAAGACCAGCGGCATTTCTGGCGCGATCAACAGCATAGGGTCCGATACGCTGAATAATCTCATGACGTTGTGGGCGGAGGGCTTTCGCCGCCAGTACCTCAACGTGAAGATTCAGGTCGAAGGAAAAGGATCGAGCACCGCCCCTCCTGCGCTCATTGGAAGCACGGCGCAACTGGGCCCTATGTCCCGCCAAATGAAATCGAGCGAAATTGATGCCTTCGAAGCGAAATTCGGGTATCCCCCCACCGCCTATCCTGTTGCCGTCGACGCCTTGGCGATCTTCGTCAATAAAGATAACCCCGTGCAGGGGCTCTCGCTTCCGCAAGTGGATGCCATGTTTTCAAAGTCTCGGCGCCAGGGACATCCGAGCGACCTCACGAAATGGGGCCAGGTCGGTCTCGCGGGAGAGTGGGCCAACACACCGATCAGTTTGTATGGTCGAAATTCGGCTTCGGGCACCTATGGCTTCTTCAAGGAGCACGCGCTGAAGAACGGCGACTTCAAAGACCAGGTAAAGGAACAGCCCGGTTCGGCCTCCGTCGTGCAAGGCATTACCGAGGATCGCTATGCGGCCGGCTACAGCGGCATCGGGTATGTGACGTCTGGCGTCAAAATGGTCCCTCTCGCGGCGAAGTCCGGTCAGCCCTTCGTCGAGCCTTCGCTGGAGAATACCAAGAACGGCACCTATCCCCTGTGGCGTTATCTCTACATCTACGTGAATCAAGCTCCAGGGAAGCCGCTCTCTCCCATCGTGAGGGAATTTTTGAAGTACGTGTACAGTCGTGAAGGACAGGCAGACGTCGTGAAGGATGGATATTTCCCTGTGGATGCGCCGTTGATCGAACGGCAGCTCGCGGCGATCAAATAGAGGCGAGTTGATGACCATGCCGACCAAACCCAGATGGCGCGCCGTCGTAGACCGGTTCGCGGGATGGATCATTACGGTCGGAGGATTGGCCACCATCGTCAGTATTCTGGCTATTTTTTTCTTTCTCTTGCGTGAAGTGACGCCTTTGTTTTCGGCGCCGTCGGCCAAGCTGGCGCAGCGCCTGACATTGCCTGCGCGTTTAGCAGATGGACCGGTCGTACTCGGCGTTGACGATCGGCGAACGGTTGCCTATCTGCTGACGGCGGGAGGCCTGTTGTTCGTCGATCTGCGCTCGGGGCAGGTGGTTCCCATCGACATGCCGGCCGAGCTGAAGGGACGGCGCCTCACGGCGCTCGCGCATTCAGGGGGCCAAGCCACACGGTATGTGGCGGGAACGGCGGAAGGCGACCTGCTGTTTCTCAAGATGGGAGTGAGCAGCACATTCGCCAGCAATGGGCAACGGATCACCAGTCCCGTGATCAAGGTAGGCCATCCAGTGCACGTCGTGGAGGGTCCTATCACCGATCTGTCCTATCGGTTTGCCGAAGGCGGCAGCCGCCTAGCCCTATTGTTAGAGCGGCAACAGCTGCTGCTGGCAGAGATCGATGAATCAGCGCCGCAGGGTATGGTGCGCAAAAGGCTTGCGCAGCCGATAAGCGGAGCGACTTCCGTGGCGCTGGATGCGACGCTGGAGCACCTGTACGTCGGAACGGACGGGGGCCGGATCATTCACCTGGGACTCGTCAATGGCGAACCCGACGTCATCCGGGGTTCCTACGAGGTCACGCCTTCATCGGAAGCCATCACCCGCCTGGCATTTTTGAGCGGCGACCGCAGCCTCGTCGTCATGACCTCGGGCGGCGCGGTCTCGACATGGGGCCTCGTCCGACGGACGGACGATCCGTCATTATGGCGCCTGCAGCGGACTCATGAGCTCGAGTCCCATGCAGCACCGATCGTAGCCTATGCTCCCTCGCAGCGAGTGAAGAGTTTCGCGACAGCGGATGCCAGCGGCCGCATCTTCGTGCACCATGCCACGTCGGAGAAAACCGAGATCAGACTCTCCAACGGCAGTTCGCTGATCATGGCTCTGGCCATCGCCCCGAAAGGAGATGGACTGCTTGCCTTCGACGCGCTCGGGCATTTGTCAGTTTACGACTTGCACAATCCCTATCCCGAGGTGACGTTCCAAACGCTGTTCGGCAAGGTCTGGTATGACGGCTATGAACGACCCGAGCACGTGTGGCAGTCTTCAGCCGGGTCGGATGACTTCGAACCAAAGCTCGGCTTGATGCCTCTAGCATTCGGGACTCTCAAAGGAACGGTCTATGCTTTGCTGCTTGCGATTCCCATCGCGATATTCGCGGCGATCTTTACGTCTCAATTCATGCACCCGAACTATCGGGCCACCATCAAACCCATCATCGAGGTGATGGCCGCACTTCCTACCGTCGTACTGGGGTTTCTTGCGGGCCTCTGGCTCGCTCCCCTTCTTGAACGCTTGTTTCCCGCCATGATTGGGATGACGCTCGCGATCCCGCTCGTGGTGGTGGCGAGCGCGCTCCTGTGGCACTTCCTCCCTCCACGGTTCACAGGCGGCATTGCTCCGGGATCGGAAAGTCTCCTGCTGATCCCAATCATTGCGGCCGCCATCGGTGGATGTTTGTGGGCGAATCAGTCGATCGAAGCGGCGCTGTTCGGCGGAGACTACAAAGGCTGGCTCCTGAATGCCTTCGGCATCCAATATGATCAACGCAATGCCTTGGTCGTCGGGATCGTGATGGGGTTCGCCATCATCCCCGTGATCTACAGCATTGCAGAGGAAGCGCTTACAAACGTTCCGAGGAGTCAGATCGCCGCTTCGCTTGCCTTGGGTGCGACCAGGTGGCAGACCGTCGTACGGCTGGTCTTTTTGTCCGCAAGCCCAGGCATTTTTTCGGCCATCATGATCGGCTTCGGACGGGCGGTCGGAGAGACCATGATCGTCTTGATGGCCGCCGGCAACACGCCGATCCTCGATTGGAATTGGGCGAATGGGTTTCGCACCTTGTCGGCCAACATCGCGGTTGAAATTCCTGAAGCCCCTCAAGGCGGGAGCCTGTACCGGGTACTGTTTCTAGCGGCCCTTCTCTTATTCGTCCTGACCTTTGCCGTGAATTCGATTGCTGAAATTGTCCGCCAGCGGCTTCGTGAGAAATACAGCCATGGATGAAGTGCGATGAAAGACTTCTGGCGCGGAGGCAGCCTGTTCGTGTGGGTGTCGGCATCCGGCGTCGCCATCAGCCTTCTGATGGTGGGCGGCATGCTGACCTTGATCATGGTCCAGGGCCTCGGCCAATTTTGGCCCGCCCCGCTCGAGGAAGTCATGCTGACAAACGGGCAGACCGTCATCGGACAGGCCGTCGGTGAGGAAGCCTCTCCCAGTTCTATCAACGAGCAGCATCCTGAGGGGCAGACGAGGTACCGCTTCAAAGTCGGAAATCGTGACGCCTTCGGGAGTGATTTTCGTTGGATCAATGGCGCCGACATTGCCGCACGTACCACGCCCCTCGATCTCGTCGGCATCGAGCGGCGCGAATGGGGTCCTGCCTACGGACGAGTCCTGGGCGTCCTCGATCGAGGCACGAATGCCGTCGAGGAGATCACCGCCTGGCCGGATATTCTCGAAGCTATTCGGGAGGCACAGGCGCTTCATTATCGCATCCAGCATATCGAGCGAGAGGAGGTCGGAGACATCAATCGTCGCATCGAAGCAGCGCGGCTGGAGCGGCGTCGCCTCACCCTTGAAGGGACATTTTCCCCGCGTGAGCAAGACAAAGACAGTGAGCTTGCCGCTACCATGGCAGGGCTGGAACAGGAGTATCACAGCAAAACGTCGGAACTCGAGAGCCTCTACCACAGGGCAGAGCAGAAGAGCCTCATCCTGAAACTGTCAAACGGCAAGACCACGAGGCTGCCACTTGCTCAAGTCATCGCCGTGACGCGTCCGAACGCGATGGGATGGTTCGAGAAAGCCACTACTTATGTCGCCAGCTTATGGGGATTCGTGTCCGGTGAACCTCGAGAAGCGAACACTGAAGGCGGCATCTTCCCTGCGATCTTCGGAACCGTCCTCATGGTCTTTCTCATGACGCTGGCGGTGGTGCCGTTCGGCGTCATGGCGGCCGTCTACCTGCGAGAATATGCCCGTCAAGGCGCGGTGGTTCGATTGGTCCGGATTGCAGTCAACAACCTGGCTGGAGTGCCCTCCATCGTCTTCGGCGTCTTCGGGCTCGCCTTCTTCATCTACGCACTGGGAGGATCACTGGATCAGTGGCTCTTCCCGGAATCGCTTCCCAATCCGACGTTCGGGACAGGAGGTATTCTCTGGGCTTCGCTGACCTTGGCGCTCTTGACGGTTCCCGTCGTGATCGTGGCGACAGAAGAAGGCCTGTCCGCCGTGCCCCGCGATTTCCGCGAGGGTTCTCTGGGGCTGGGCGCCACCCGCTTCGAGACTATTCGCCATGTAATTGTGCCCTGTGCCCTTCCAGGCATTTTGACTGGATTGATCCTGGCGATGGCGCGGGCCGCGGGCGAAGTCGCGCCCTTGATGTTGACCGGTGTGGTGAAGCTCGCTCCTTCGCTGCCGCTGGACGGCCAATTCCCGTTTCTTCACTTGGATCGCAAGTTCATGCATCTGGGGTTTCACATCTATGACGTCGGATTTCAATCTCCCAACGTCGAGGCCGCAAAACCCATGGTCTACATGACGACGCTGGTCCTCATCGTGGTCGTGGTCACATTGAATTTCCTCGCCGTCGTCTTACGGGATCGCTTGCGGAAGCGCTATGCCACCTCGGGCGTCTGACCAACAGGAGGAACCGCCCATGCAACAGAGTTCGACCGCCGTCTCGCGGTTCGGCAACGCCCTGACCCTCCGCCCGACTGTATCGCCGGTCAATGTGCCTGCCGATGCCACCATGCTTGCCCCAACAGCGGGAAGTAAGATGCAGGTCCGCATGCTGGATTTCTTCTATGGGAAGACGCAGGCCCTGTTCAAGGTGAACCTCACCATTCGGCAACATTCGGTCACGGCATTCATCGGGCCTTCCGGCTGCGGCAAATCGACCCTGCTTCGCTGTCTGAACCGCATGAACGATCTGGTGGAAGGTGCCAAAGCCGTCGGACGGGTGGAATTGGACGGCACCGATATTTATGCTGCCCATATCGACGTCACCGACTTGCGCAAACGCGTGGGCATGGTGTTTCAGAAATCCAATCCGTTTCCGAAATCGATCTATGACAATGTCGCCTATGGACCTCGCTTACACGGAACGAAAGATAAAAGGACGTTGGACGCACTGGTTCAGTCCAGCCTCGAAGCGGCGGGATTGTGGGATGAAGTCAAGGATCGCTTGAGTCACAGTGCCCTCGGCCTGTCGGGCGGCCAGCAGCAGCGGCTCTGCATCGCCCGCGCCTTGGCCGTTCAGCCCGAAGTCATCCTGATGGATGAGCCCTGCTCGGCCCTCGATCCGATCGCGACAGCCAAGATCGAGGAGCTAATCTTTACCTTGAAAGACAGGTACACTGTCGTCATCGTCACCCATAACATGCAACAGGCGGCTCGGGTGTCGGAGCAATGCGGGTTTTTCCTCATGGGAGAACTGGTCGAGTTCGGCGACACGAAGACCATCTTCACGATGCCGAGGGACCGGCGAACGGAGGATTACATCACCGGACGGTTCGGGTAAGCGTCGAGGAGGCCTCTATGCAACGCCATTTCGATCAGGAACTCGCTCAACTGAAGGATGTGCTGCTCCGGATGGGCGCGTTGGTGGAGCATCAAATCCAACAGGCCCTCCGGGCATTGGTCGAGCGGGACTCGGATCTCGCGGCCGCCGTGATCGAGCGCGATCACGAGGTCAATGCCCTCGATGTGGAGATCGACGATACCTGCATCAAATTGCTCGCCCTCCATCAACCCACCGCCAGGGACCTCCGGTTCGTCACGACCGCCATGAAAATCTCCTCCGAACTCGAACGCATGGGAGATCTGGCAGACCACATCGCCGAACGAGCCCTGGAATTGAATACCGAACCGCAGCTGAAACCGTACATCGACATCCCCAGGATGGCCAATTGGACGATGCATATGGTAAAAGAGTGCTTGGACGCATTTGTGAAGTCCGATTCCGCTATGGCGCGCAAAGTCTGCGCGGACGACGACTTCGTCGACGATTTGAATGCACAATTGTTTCGCGAGCTTTTGTCTTTTATGTTGGAGAACCCGGTGACCATCACGCGTGCAATCCGGTTGACGTTCGTCGCCAAATCGCTCGAGCGCATCGCCGATCACGCGACTAACATCTCCGAGCTCGTGGTCTACATGGTGGAAGGCAAAAATATCCGACACGTCGCTCCATCCGCTCCCGTCTAATCGACGCATGCCTAAGCTCGCCGTCCTGGACATCGGCACCAATTCCATTCACATGGTCCTAGCCGAAGTCCAGCCCGACTATTCCTACAAGATTCTGGATCGTTTCAAGGACATGACGCGTCTGGGAGACGGCGTGTTCACGACCAAACGTCTGTCCGACCAGGCCATGATGCGAGGTCTCGACGTCATCAAGAGCCTCGTCACCCTAGCCCGCAATAAAGGATACGAACGCATCGAGGCGGTCGCGACGAGCGCGGTGCGGGAGGCGCGAAACGGCGGCGAATTCCTCGACCATGTCGCGCAGCAGACCGGCCTGGTCGTCCGGGTGATCACGGGTGCAGAGGAGGCCCGTCTAATTTTTCTCGGGGTGCAGAATAGCGTGGCCTTGCCCGAACAACCGACGCTCGTCATCGACGTCGGCGGCGGGTCCGTCGAGCTCATCGTCGGCAACCGGGATCGCATCTTCCATGCACGCAGCCTGAAATTGGGCGCCATTCGGATGAAGGATCTGTACCTCATCAAGACCCCGCCCTCCAAATCCATGCTGCGCAAGCTGGAACAGGCAGTGGATCAGCAACTGAAAGCCGCATTGGGTCCGTACAAGGCCAAGCGTGTGGACGGCGTGATCGCCACGTCGGGGATGGCGGGCAACCTGGCCGAGGTCATTTATGTGCAGCGGACCGGGAGGCCTCTGCCGCAATTGAATCTGACTAAGATTTCGGTCAAAGAAATCGCAAGCGTGGAAAAACGGCTGGCTCAGTCGCCGCTCAAGGCTCGATTGGCCATTCCGGGACTTGATCCGAAGCGTGTCGACACGCTGCTACCCTCCGCCATCGTCTTTCGCACGCTGCTCGATATCCTCGACAAGAGCGAGTTGACCATTTGCGACAAGGCTATTCGCGAGGGCGTCATTTACGATTTCATCCAACGCCATCGCGAAGGGATTCAGGCCGAACAGGACATTCCGGACGTGAGAAAACGCAATGTCCTGGCGCTTGCCCGTCGCTGTCATGCCTCTGAACCCCATGCGCTGCACGTGGCCGAATTGGCCATGCGGCTGTTCGACCAGACGAAACCCTTGCATGGCTATGGGGACCGCGAGCGGGAGTGGCTGGAATTCGCGGCGATTTTACACGATATCGGATACCTCATTAACTCCCGGCAGCATCACAAGCATGCATACTATCTGATCAAGCACAGCGACCTTACGGGATTGGCCGCCGATGAGATCGAGATGATTGCGGGGATCGCGCGCTATCATAGACGAGCCCTGCCGGGAAAGAAGCACGACGACTTTTGTTCACTTCCACCGGGAAGCCAGCGCACGGTGAAGGTACTGGCCGCGCTGCTTCGCATCGCCGACGGCTTAGACCGCAGCCAGTTCGGAGTCGTGCAAGGGTTGGACGTCAGGGTGGGCAAGACGGTCATCGTCACGCTGCATGTTTCCGGCGATGCGGAACTCGAAATCTGGGCCGCTCGCGGCCGAAGCGACCTCTTCGAAAAAGTATTCAAGCGACCGGTGCAGTTCGTGGTACTCTCTCACGAGAACGAGGCCGCATGAGCGACTCCCCTTCTCCCCTGTCCGCACCCCATCCCTATGCCGGCAAGCTCATCATCGTTGAAGGCATCGATGGGTCCGGCAAGAGTACCCAGCTCCAACTGCTGCAAAAATGGTTGGAGTCCCAGGGGCACAAGGTTTTTTTTACCGAATGGAATTCGTCGGAACTGGTCAAAGATACGACCAAGAAGGGCAAGAAAAGCAAAAGCCTGACACCGACCACGTTCAGCCTACTCCACGCGACTGATTTCGCGAGCCGGCTGTACCACGAGATCCTACCCCCGCTCAAAGCCGGCATGCTGGTCCTGGCCGATCGGTACATGTATACCGCGTTTGCCCGCGATGTCGTGCGAGGCGTCTCTCCTGCCTGGATTCGCAAGCTCTACAGCTTCGCCATTACACCGGATCTCGCCTTTTACTTTAAGGTGCCGATCGACGTGGCGATCGACCGTTTGCTCGGTGGAACACGCGCACAATTGAAGTACTACGAGGCGGGCATGGATCTCGGGCTCAGCCAAGACATCAACCAAAGCTTCCATATTTTCCAATCGCGCATCCTGACCGAATACGACAAGATCGTCCAAGAGTTCGGGTTGACCGTGATGGATGCCACGAAGGACATCGCCACTCAACAGGCATATATGCGAGAACTCACGAGCAAGGCGCTCGCCCAATATAAACCTCGAAGAGGAACCCATGGCCGGCGGACGCAATTTTGGCGACGGTTTGACGTATCTAAATCCGAGTGATTTGAAGGGCAAGCTCATTGCGATCGAGGGAACCGACGGCGTCGGCCGATCCACGCACATTGAAATGCTCCAAGAATGGCTCGAGGTGCAGGGGTACGGAGTCATGACGACCGGATGGACTCGCTCGAATTTGATGTCGAAGACCATCGAAATGGCCAAACGGGGGAACATCCTGGATCGCTGGTCCTTCAGTCTGCTCTATGCCACGGATTTCGCGGACCGATTGGAACATCAAGTGATTCCCGCGCTGCGCTCCGGGTTCATCGTGCTCGCCGACCGGTACATTTATACGGCCTGCGCACGGGATTTCGTTCGCAGCGGCGATCGGAAATGGATCCGCGACGTCTTTGGCTTCGCACTGATTCCCGATCTCGTTTGCTATCTGAGAATAGATGTGGACACGCTGGCCTTGCGGGTGATCGAAAGTAAAGGAATGAACTACTGGGAGAGCGGCATGGATCTTCGCCTTGGAGCAGACCTCTACGATAGCTTTAAGAAGTATCAAGGACTGCTGATAGAGGAGTTCGACAAGATGACCGAGGAGTTCGGCTTTCACGTCGTCGATGCCCGGAAATCTCCCGAAGAAATCCAAGATGAGCTGCGCGCCAAGATTCAACCGCTTCTTTCCGACGCGCATGCCCTCAACCAGCCGCTTCCTGGTTCCACGACTCGCCCGGCCGGATAGCTCAGCGCAACGCGCGAAGCATCGCTGGCGGCAGCCACCATTCCAACCGGCCTTTCCCGGCCCGCACTCCTTCTTCCAGGTGGATCAGGCAGGCTCCGGCTTTCTTGAACGTGAGTCCCTGCATCGCTTTTCCGTGAAGCAAGTGACCGGCTAGGATGCCGAGATGCGGCTCATGCCCGACACAGACGACCACGGAGCGCGGGGGAAGGCTCGCGAGTAGCGATAGCGCCTTGTCAGGCGGAGCGTCCGGGAGTAGTTCGTCGCAGATCCGAACAGCCACGCGAGGGCGAAGGAATGCGGCGACGATATCTGCGCTCTCCCTTGCTCTCGCGAGCGGGCTCGCCAACATGTGCGTGATCGAAAGGCCGGCCACCGTCAGACCTTGCGCCGATTGTTTCGTACGCTTCCTTCCCTTATCGGTCAGCGGGCGGTCCGCCTCCTTACCCTCCCATTCGCCCTGTTCGACCGCAATCCCGTGCCGAAACAACACCACGTCTATCACCTTGATCCTCCTTGGTTTTGCCAGCGCCGACATTCTTCTGCCGTGTGACAGCAACATGAGCATTCGATGCACTTGAAGTGGCCGTGAAGCCTTTGCTACGTTGCTGTCCTGTCTCCGCCACCCTCACCGGCAGGCTCTTATGAGCGTCAGGGTCCTCTCCAGCGCCCACCCCCAATGGTACCGTCCTGCCATTGCATTCCGCACCGGTATTTTACGTGATCTGCAACGGCTTCAGCAGCGGACTAGATTAGTAGGGACCCTCCATCTGGTACGGACCCGCTGCCGGAGACTTCAAGCATTGCTGGAGCTCCTGGGAGAGGAAGACCGCGCCGATGCGGTGAAACGAGCCGTACAAAAAGTCAGCCGGCTACGAGCCTTTCACGTGTTCCGCCAGAAGCTTCACGTGATAGGCGCACCCCGCAAGGACGTGCACGAGGTCGCGCGCCGGATCCTCAAGGAGGAACAGCGCTTACGCACAACACATGTCTTCGACATGATCGAGCAAACGATCTGGCGGTCAGGATTGCCATCGGCTGTCCCGTCGGATCGCCAACTGTCGGAGAGGATCCCGGGGATGAGACAACAGCATATGGCCAGAGTTGAACGGCTGCTTGAACAATCCTCACGCAAGCCCCGCCGAAAAAGATTGCATGCCATCCGTTTGCATATTAAGCAAATCCGCTATCAGACCGAGTGGCTTCCCGGGCAGGGGGCCGATCGAGCAGCACTGATCAACCGGCTCAGGTCGGTTCAGCGAATGCTGGGACAGTACGAAGAATTAGCGGAATTTCGGAAATGGGCAACCAAGTGGGGCCTGACGGTCGGCAGTCGGATCAAGAAGGAATGGAAACGCGCTCGAAAGCGTGCGCGACTCGTCCCTGATAAACTCGCCTGGTTGCCGGGCGAGCTTGCGGCCGGTGAGGCATGGCAGGACAGGGAAGACCTCCGCCGCCCCCGGCTATCCGGATAACGTGTCGGGAGCAACGGGGCTGCCAGCCACCAGCCGATACCCCCCTCCAGGCACGGCCAGGATCTTGGCCAGCGGGTCCCGATCCTCCGCGAGCTTGCGATTAAGCTGTTCGACACAACGGTCGAGTTCATGATCGTGCAGCAGAATATCGTCGCCCCAGAGGAGGGACTTCAGTTCTTCTTTCGGCACCACCTT
>DASTLA010000310.1:0-11585 GCA_035715525.1 Nitrospiraceae bacterium | reverse complement strand
ACTCGACCCATGTCACCGTATTGTCGGTCGTCGAGCCCGCCGTGACCGAATTGGCGACTCAGTATCTGACCAAGCAACAACTGGATGAGATTATGGCGCCCAAACGCAACAGCGCCGAACAATTGGTCGCCAAATACCGTGAACGCTTTCTAGGGGAAGGGTATGGGGTTACGACGGAGGTCCGAACCGATCATGTGACGGACTCCATTCTTCAATTGGCCAAGCTCACCGACACCGATCTGTTGGTCGCTGGATCCCGCGGTCTGACAGGGTCCGAGCGGCTCCATCTGGGTAGCGTCTCGGAGACGTTGCTCAAATACGCTCCCTGCTCGGTGCTGATCGTCCGAGGATGGCGTGCCTGATGTGACGTCGCAGGAAATTTGCCGGCTGATTCCCAGCCAGGTGTACCAAGCGCTTGGCACGGAGCCCCAGGGCCTCAACCCCGACCAAGTTCGACGACGTGTCCTCCAGTACGGTTTGAACAGCCTGCAAGGCGGGCTGCGCGGCCTCTCCCTCATTCACCGCTTCCTTGCGCAGTTCACTCACTTCCTGGCGCTGCTCTTGTGGATCGCCGCGGCGCTGGCCTTCGCCGCCGAGATGCTCCATCCCGGTGAAGGCATGGCGACGCTCGGATGGGCCATCCTGGGCGTCATCGTGATCAATGCCATTTTCGCCTTTCTGCAGGAATACAAGGCCGAGCGGGCGCTGCAAGCGCTGCACGACCTGCTTCCCGCAAAAGCGTGGGTGAAGCGAGGCGGGCAGCTGCAGCAGGTCCCACGCTCGGAATTGGTTCCCGGGGATCTGCTGCTCCTCGAAGAGGGGGAACAGGTCTCGGCCGATGCCCGTCTCACGGAGGCGGTGGACCTGCGCGTCGATAACTCAGCGCTCACGGGGGAATCCAAGCCCAAGCGTCTCGGTTCCGAACCGGTATCCGGCGGCCACCTGTCCGACTGTATCAACCTGGTGTTTGCCGGCACGACAGTCCTGTCCGGACATGGCCAGGCCGTGGTGTTCGCCACCGGGATGCAGACGGAATTCGGGCGCATTGCGCATCTCACGACCACCCTGCAGCGTGGTCTGAGCCCGTTGCAAAAGGAGATCGTCAACGTCACGCATGTGGTGGCAGGTCTTTCCTTCGCCATGGGACTGCTCTTCTTTACCATCGGGGTCGGCATGGGCCTGGGATTTTGGACGAGCGCCGTCTTCGGCATCGGCATCATCGTGGCGAACGTCCCCGAAGGTTTGCTTCCGACCGTGACGTTGGCCCTTGCGATCGGAAGCCAGCGGATGGCGAAACGAAAGGCCCTGATCAAACGCTTGACCTCCGTGGAGACGCTGGGCTGCACGACGGTGATCTGCACTGACAAGACGGGCACGCTCACGGAAAACCGCATGCGGGTGGACCGACTCTATGTGGATGACTCGGTGGTCGAGGCCCGGGAAGGATGTTTATTCGCCCGCAATCGGATGATCACCGCGACGGAAGCGGAGCACTGGGGTCCGTTGTTCGACGCGATCATTCATTGCAACAACGCCAAGCAGACCCGCCGGCCGGACGGGCGCGCCGTCCTGTCGGGCGATCCGACCGAAACCGCGTTGCTCACGTTCGCTATGTCGCAGGGGTTGATGCACCGACCCAAGTTGAAACGGATGACGGAATTGGCCTTCGATGCAGATCGCAAGCGCATGACCACGCTGCACTGGAGCGCGGGGCGTCTGCTGGCCTTCACCAAAGGCGCTCCGGAATCCGTCCTTCCTTTGTGTCATCGGCTGCATGGCGCATCCGGCACCATTGAGATGACGCCGGACGGGCGCAAGAAAATCCTAGCGCAGAGTCAAGCGTTCGCTCACCAGGCCTACCGCGTGCTGGCCGTCGCCATGCGGGACATCAAGCGTGGTGTGGAGCACCTGGACACGGAAGGCGTGGAACATTCGCTGACCTTTCTCGGACTGATCGCGATGATGGACCCGCCCCATCGCGAGGTCCCGGAAGCGCTGGCGACATGTCGACGCGCCGGTGTGCGGGTCATCATGATCACCGGCGACCATCCGCTCACCGCTTTGGCCATTGCCCGCAAGATAGGATTGGCCCCTGCCGAATCGGTGCCATCGTCCTCCCGGTTTGTCCCGGTCATCGAAGGATTACAGATCGATCGGCTGACGGATGCCGAGCTCCGCCAAATGCTCACCCCCTCGCTGCCGGGAGAACCGGATCCGATCTTCGCTCGGATGGCTCCCCGGCACAAACTCCGCGTCGTGTCCGCCTTGAAGGAGATGCGCGAGGTCGTCGCCGTCACGGGCGACGGCGTCAATGACGCGCCTGCCATGAAACGGGCGGACATCGGGATCGCCATGGGCGTGGCCGGGACGGACGTGGCGAAGGAAGCGGCCTCGATGGTGCTTCTCGACGACAACTTCGCCACCATCGTCAGCGCAATCGAAGAAGGGAGGACGGTCTACAACAACATCCGTAAATTCGCGACCTACGTCCTGGCCAGCAACGTGCCGGAGGTCGTTCCGTACTTGGCCTTCGGTTTGTCCTCGATGCCGCTTGCTCTGACCGTCCCGCAAGTTCTCGCCGTTGATCTGGGAACCGACATGGTTCCGGCCCTGGCGCTCGGCGCCGAGGTGCCTCATGCAGGCATCATGGACGAGCCGCCGCGTCCAAAGAACGAACGGTTGCTCACGACCGGTCTCCTGTTGCGCTCGTACGCATTTTTGGGGCTGATCGAAGCCGCGATCGCCATGGCCGGATTCTTTCTCTATTTGTACGCCCAGGGTTGGACATGGGCGGCTCCGCTCGACTGGAAGGACCCGCTCTATAAGGAAGCCACGACGGTCACGTTCGCGGCTATCGTCGTCGCTCAGATCGCGAACGTCTTCGTCTGCCGGTCGGAACGGTTATCGGTCTTCACGCTAGGATGGTTCAGCAACCGATGGATCCTCGTCGGAGTGGCCGTCGAGGTCGCCATTCTCCTCATCATCGTCTACACGCCGCTCGGCCACATGGTCTTCCAGACCGGCCCGCTGCCGCTGTGGGTCTACGGCCCATTGATCGGCGGTGCCATATTCCTTGTTCTGGCCGAAGAACTGCGCAAGCTGGTGGCGGGGCGCATGCGAACAGGCTTGTCCTCAGGTTGGCGGACCACGCTCTTCAGTTCAGGTCAAGGACGAGCCTCCGTATGACGGAAAGGCCTCCTCGATCGTGTTCCTTCTGCAACGATTCCCACTGTCTCTCGCTCTTACCCTGTGGTAACGTAGGGCCGTGCGATGCTCCGGCCCCATGGATTCCCTACAAGCGAGGCGGGCGAGAAGAAAGGTGTCATCAGCGATGCAGAAATTCCTTCTCCTGACAGGATTGTGGGTCCTTCCCCTTCTGCTGCTCACGTCGAGCACATTGGTCCATGCCGGGACATTTTGGACCGAAGACTTCGAACATGGGTTGGCCAACTGGCATCTCTATGACGGAGCAGGGCCTGGCAACATCGAGATCGTCTCGAACGAAGCGCACAGCGGGAAACATTCGCTGCGCATGCACTACGACGACCTCGACACGGGGGTCGGGCCGTTCATGGATCACCATAGTCAACACACGACCAACATGTATATCCGCGCCTGGGTCAAATGGGGCCCCGGATTCCAGATCGCTCCCGCCTTCACCAAGCTCGTCTATGCACCGCGCGGCGACAGCAACACGGGACCGGGCTGTTTGATCGACCTGAATCCGGGCCTCGGAGGAGGCATTTCCTTCATCTGTCAGAGCGTTCCCAACGACGGCCAAAACACCGACGACTTCATGCACGACGTGCCGCGGGCCGAACTCTCCGAAGAGTGGCATTGCGTGGAATGGCGCGTGTACAACGGAACGGTGGGCAAGGCCGACGGAGTGGTGCAGATGTGGTGGGACGACGAGCTGGTCTTCCAGCGAAGAAAGATCCATTTTCTCGTCCAACCGGCAGACTATTACATCGTCCGGATGTATCGTGAGCGGGGCATGGGGGACATCTATTGGGACGATTTTTCGGTGGGAGACAGCCGGCAGGGATGCGGCAACGGCCCACCGCCCCCGACGGAGACCGACGAGCCCCCCGCTCAGATCAAGAACGTGACCGTGACACCGGGCAAGCGGTAACGCCTGCTACTCAGCCCGCTCTCCGAGAGCACGCATCCGGTCCAGCCAGTCCGCCCGCTGCTTGTCGCTCATCCCTTCAATCGAACCGATCACCGTGCTTTTAACCGGTGCGACACCCGTGAAGCCGAGGATGTTTCGTTTCAAGCTCTTGAGGCTATGCGCGAAAAACACACATCGGTAGACGAAGGCCGGCATGCCCATGGTGACGACCAGGCGCGCAGACTTGCCCGTGAGCAGCTTCTTCGGCATCGCTCCCCCGGGCTGATACTCGAAGGCAAAGCCAGGGCGGAAGACCTGCTCCAAAAAGCCCTTGAGCAGAGCCGGCATCGATCCGAGCCAGAGCGGATAGAGAATGACGAGATGCTGAGTCCAGCGGATGGCTTCCTGGGCCTCTTTAATGGACGCCGGTGGCACGCCTCGTTCGAAATCCTCCTTCGTCCGCAACAACGGAAACGACAGGGCGGCCACTTCAAGACGGCGCACCTCGTGTCCTCCGTCCTGCGCGCCTTGTGCATACTCGTCCGCGAGGGCATGGCCGAAATGGCGGGTCGAGTCATCTGGGTGTCCTTGAATGATGATGATTCGTTTACGCGTCACAAGGGCTCCGCCCTCGCCTTTGCCGGTTCGCCGTCATCGGGTCTGTCCCGGTCGGCACATGATTCGCCTTCGATAGCGGCCTCGTTTCGCCCGTTCGCCGGCTCGTGAGCGCAGCGGGCGGCTGGCATCCGCCGCATGCCGAGACCGCGCCGCCGCCGCGAACTCTCCGGGACCATAGAGGGGCCCGATTCAGTCGATCTTCACCGAAACGGATTTCTTTTTGGCTTCTTCCGACTTGGGACATCGGATCTCGAGCACGCCGTCCTTGAACGACGCCTTGATCTGGTCTCCCTTCACTTCACAGGGCAACTCCACGCTCCGGGCAAAGGAACCATAAGAGCGCTCCCGTCGGTAGTAATCTTTCTCTTTCACTTCTTCTTCCTTTTTCTTTTCTCCTTTGATGGAAAGCACGTCCCCGGACATCGTGACTTCGATGTCCTCCTTGCTCATGCCCGGGATATCCGCTTTCACCACGATGTCGTCCTTCTCCTCGTACAGGTCGAGGCTGGGCATGCGGAGGGACAGGGAAGGCAATCCAAGCCTTTCTCTACCGAACAGGCTCGGCAGGCTGGGAAACCGACCTCCCCATATGTCTTCGACCATACGCTCGAACAGCCGGTCCATTTCCCCAAAACGGGGCATGATTTCATCGGCCTTCTTGACCGCCACTTCCTTGGACTCCTTCTCTTTCGCCACCTCTTTTGCCATGGCCATTCCTCCTTGATAGAAATAATTTGCAGTTGATCGGACTCACCCGCAGGCAGACCCGCCTTCTGGAAATTAAGAGCCTCCTGCATCGCCGACCGCAAGGGACGTGCCACTAGCCCAACCTCATAACTCATCGAAACATCAACTCGAAGTTCAGCCAGCCCTCTGAGCGGGGCGGTCCAAGCTGCGGAACATTTCCGCAGAAACGGGTCGTTCGTGATGCAAAAGTCCACAGCAGGCGTCGAAGCTGCCATCGCACATCATTCGGGATCCGGCGTCAGGGAGAGCAGAAGAATGTGGCACCGCCCTTGCTGGTAATCGATCGGCAAGGGTGATGGAGGCCTCTCGCCATGCCGTTGCTGGACATTTCCGACCTCTCCTTCGATGCCGGTCGCCAACGCATTTTGAGCAGCCTCAACCTCACGATCGGGGAGCAGGAAATTCACGCGTTGCTGGGAGCCAACGGGGCCGGGAAAAGCACGCTGGCCTATCTCTTGATGGGATGCGAAGGGTACCTGCCGGCTGCAGGGACCGTCCGATTTGCAGGAACCGATTTGATCCCGTTGAGGATGCATGAGCGCGCGGCCCTGGGCTTGACCATGGCTTGGCAGGAACCGGCTCGCTTCGAAGGTGTGACCGTCCGTGAGTATCTCACGCTGAAACGTGCGGATCGCGATCCCGCTCCGGCACTGATCCAAGTCGGACTTCCACCGGACCGATACATGAATCGATATGTGGACAAGACCTTGAGCGGAGGCGAGCGGCACCGCATCGAGCTCGCGTCGGTGTTGGCAGTCAAACCGAAGCTGGCCATACTCGACGAGCCGGCGGCCGGGATCGACATGCTGTCGATCACGCACATCCTCAACGTGATCCGTGCCTTGAAGGAGGGAGGAGGTTCCGTCCTGCTGATTACCCATCAGGAAGAGGTGGCTCTCGTAGCCGACAAGGCTTCGCAACTCTGTGCAGGCCGGATCATCTTCGTCGGCGAGCCGTCACACGTGGTCCAGCACTTTCGCGGCCGCGCCTGCGTCAGATGCGATGGAGTGGAATGCGGCTATGAGCGACGTTGACATCCTCCGTGCCGCACTGCCCATGGTCGGCACCGAGCCCGACATACTGGACGACAGCCGCGTCGCCCATATCGTGGCACATGGCCACCGCATACTCAGCCGCCGGACGGTCCCGGGCCTGAGGGCCGAGTTGGAGGAGACGCCCGAGGCGATCGTCGGACAGGTGGTGATCGAGCCGGGCGCGATCATCGAGCAGCCGATTCATTTGTGCTTCGGGCTAGCCCATGAAACGGGAATTCAACGGATCAAAATCCATCTCAAGGTGGAAGCAGGCGGCAATGCCAAGGTGCTGGCCCACTGTCTATTCCCCGTTGCCCTGCAGGCTCAGCATGTGATGGACGCGGTGATCGAGCTGGATGCGGGCGCCTCCCTCACCTATACGGAAGGCCATTATCATGGCGTTCAGGGCGGCATGGAGGTCCACCCGCAGGCGGTGGTGAAAGTCCGATCAGGCGCTCGCTATGTTTCGGATTTTTCTCTCTTGAGTGGCTCCGTCGGCTCCTTGGGGATCGATTACGCGGTCGAGGTCGAAGACGATGCCGTGGCCGAACTGACGGCCAAGGTGTTCGGGCACCGCACCGACACGATCGACATCAAAGAGTCAGTCCTCCTGCTGGGACGCGATTCACGCGGGTTGATCAAGACCAGAGTGGTCGTCACGGAACGGGCCAAGGCGCAGATCACGGGCATCACCGAAGCTTACGCAAGAGGCGCCCGCGGCCATGTGGACTGTAAAGAGATCATCAAGGATGCGGCGACGGCCAGTGCCGTCCCGATCGTGAAGGTCTTTCACCCGGAGGCGAAGGTCACGCACGAAGCGGCCATCGGCAGCGTCGATCGCAAGGAAATGGAAACGTTGATGGCGCGCGGGCTCACACCAGAGGAGGCAGTCGAACTGATCGTGGGAGGCCTTCTACGCTGAGCGGGCGGAACGGCAGCAACGCGACCGACTATCAGGGTTGCACCGAATGTTGAGCAGCGAGAGAGAGGTCATGTTCGTCGATAATCGCTCCGCATTCCAGACAGCGATATTTTGATGTGACCTCGCCCTCTTCGGAACTGATTCGATCGATGAGCCGCTTATGACAGCAAGGTAGAGAGCTCGCGGAAGCCGGACGGTTGGTCGGAGAAGGGCGCATCGTGACCTCCAGATCCATGGGTCGATGACTCGGCCTTTCCTGTCACGAACTGGGCCCACGATAGCAAAATCAGGTGGGATTTGCACGAGGTACCGTCACGTTTTTTCGGTACCCTAGACTCGACGACAATAGGGCACAGGGGCCTTCCATAGATGCCGATATGCCGGGGCTGGCCTCCCGGCTTGTTCTATTGGACTGAAGTCCGTTCGGCCCGCTGGTGCTCCTTGCACCAACAGGCGGCCAAAGGTGAGGAAAATTTCCTCAATCCTTCGTTCACCGGTAATTGGCCCTCCTTGCCTACGGCAGAGAAAGGCAGTGTTTACGGTCGCTCGACTCGGGCATGCCTGTTGCTCAGGTAGATCCGATATCACCGTCTGCTTCTCGACGACGTCGTTCACGATGCAAAGAGTTTGGAACGACACTCATGCCCCTGTACGCACCTCCCGATGAACATCTATGGGCCGTGGTCCTTGCCGGGGGTGAGGGCGAGCGGATGAAACCGCTTGTCGAGCGGTGGCTGGGCTGCCACCGTCCCAAGCAATACTGTGCCTTCGTCGGATCTCGCTCGATGTTTCAGCACACGGTGGATCGCGCGCTCGCTTTGACCAGCCCGGAGCGCATCGTGGCAGTCGCGGGATCGACTCATCGCGAGCATGTCGACGCGCAACTCCGAGGTCGGGGACTCGGGCGCGTCATCTATCAGCCGGCCAACCGCGATACGGCAGCCGGCATCTTTCTGCCCGCAACCTATGTGGCGGCGCGGGATCCGGAAGCCACGATCGTGGTCCTGCCGTCCGACCATTTCGTCTGTCCCGAAGAGCGGGTGATCGAAGCCATGCGCGACGCGGCGCGGGCCGCAAGGGCGACTCCTGGTCATCTGGTCCTGCTGGGTGTCCCGCCGGATCGGTTGGAGCTGGAATATGGGTGGGTCGAACGCGGGCGCTCACCCGTTCTCTTGAACGGCGTTCGGGTGTTTCCCGTCCGCTCCTTCCTTGAAAAACCGGCCAAGCAGAAGGCCCAAGCGGCGTGGAGAGGCGGGGCCTTATGGAACACGCTGGTCTTTGCCGCCCGCCTGGACAGGCTTTGGGCCCTGGGCCATCGCTGTCTCCCCTCGCTGATGTCGTTGTTCGAACGGTTGCGGGAAGCGATCGGCACCGTTCAGGAAGAACAGGTGCTCGACATGATCTATCAGACCATGCCGGCCCGGAATATTTCTTTCGACGTGCTACAACGTGCGACCGAGGATTTGGCGGTGCTAGAACTAAACGGAGTCCTCTGGAGCGATTGGGGAAGACCAGAGCGTGTGACCGAGGCGCTCCGAAAGATAGGCCGCGTGCCGGCCTTTCCCGAGGAATGCCTCAGCGTAGGAGGTGTCTGCCATGGCTGAGCCAGAACTGCCCCGTAATCCGAAAGCAAAAGGTCGCGCACCGGCCAAATCCACGAAGACGACCCCGCGCCCAGCAGTCGCCGAGGCCAAGAAGGCCGGTCTGATCATTGCCACCTCCCCGCCTGCTACGCCCTCGGAGGATCTCAACAGGCTGATCGCCAAGCGCGCCTACGAATTGTACGTGGAGCGCGGCTACCGTCACGGCTATGCGACGGAGGATTGGCTCGATGCCGAGCGGGAAGTTCTCAGCCGGATGCCGCCGGCGTAACGAGCGGATCGCCTCTACCGCAAGTCCCGAACTTGCTTATCGGCTTACCATCGCAACCGGTGAATCAGGCAAGGGCAAGGGGGTGAGGCTCGAAAGCGGTGCACTCGGCACGCCTTCCTCTTGAACGAAAGCGAGAAAGCGACGGAGTTTCTCGAGGAATCGCATCTCGTCGGCCGATGTGCGCACGAAGGGTCCACAGCCCTTCACCAGCGCCGTCGAGTGGAAGACGACGTTCAGCACCTCGTAGCCCTGTTTCGCCATTTGCCGGACGAGCCTGATCATACGAGCCGGCGTCTCCATTTCGGGAGAGAGCCATACCTTCCGTAGCAGTCGGAGCTTGGAGAGGAGGCCCCCGAGCTTCAACCGACGAAACGGGTCTTGCGCCAGACGCCGGGCGAGCCGGGCGCAGGTTTCAAACTCACCGTGCAGGTATCCGATGGTGGCGGGCACCTCGATCAGAGCTGTCCGTGATTCCATGCCTACCTGGGAGCCATAGGAATACCGACATGGTCTGGGCGAGAACCTCGTGAAATCCGGACCATGGGATTCGATCCAAGAGGTATAGGGGGTGATCGACGTATCGATCCGGTAGCCCAAACGAACGATATTGCTCGCTACCACTGGGTCGAAACCCCAGCGGCCGCTGCGGAATGCGACCGGGGTGACCTCGAGATTGTTCTGAATGACCTCGTGCAACCGCTGCAGCTTTCGAAACTGCAGCAGCTCCGGCAGATTGCACAACATGCTGTTGTATTTGTTGACAGGCTCCTCGAAGGGGGGAGTGTTCCATGGATGGCAATGGGTTCCGATTTCACAGTCTCCGGCCGACGCCAGGTCGCGAAGCACCGCAACCGCCGTGGCGTTGCTTGCCACGGGATGTGTCAGGAGATAGGTCGGGACGATGCCGAATCCGCGGAGCAAGTCCTGCAACTGAGGCAGACGCTGGACATTGTGCACGGTCGCATAGCGGGACGGAATCACGCCCCATTGGTCCTCTTCCACATCGATCGTCACGACGAGTTTCACCGACTCACCTCACCGTTAGTTTCACCGACTCCTTCAGAGCCTCCAGCAGATACCGAGCCAATGCCGGCCAACGTCTGTTGTAAGCCCGCAAGCTGAGCGTGCGTCGCAACCCAGTGGCCCATGACAGCTTATAGTCCGCCGCCCCACGCAATAAATCGACATGCCAATGACCCTCCGCGATCGCCTGTTCGAGACGGCGTGCCAAGATCAACATGCCCGGGCTGGCCGAAGGAGCGACATCCGGATCGAAACCCGGCAGATAAAAATAGTAGGTGCCTTCATAGACGAAGCCGTAGATGCCGGCGATGGGCCGTTGATCTACCAGGAGCACACTCAAGCTGAGCCATCCTTTGTCCGCAGCGAGCATGGCGAACGCTTGATGGAAGGCCAAGAATTCGGTGCGGCGAAAGGCTCCACCTCCCCGATCTTTGCTGATCCAGCGTTTCTCATGCAGCCGGATCAACGTCTCGAAGCCGGCCGCCGCCTCCGGCCCCTTCGTCACATGTCGATACGCCACCTCTCCCTCTTGCTCCAAGATCTTGAGCTTCCGCTGGAGATTGTAGCGGGTGTTGGCGCTCAAGCGTCCGACATACTCGCGCCATGAACATGGAAGCTGCACCGTCGGGCAAGCGCCCGTCTCCACGATGCGCCAGGCTTTCCCGTCTTGGTCCAGGCAAGCTTGCAGCACATCGATGGTCTCGCTCTCCGCCGGCAGCTGCTCCAAGGAAAGAATGTCCCAGTGCCGTCGGCCGTCACGAAAGAGATATTCATACAAGGTTCTGACGACCGCGCGGCGATCACGCGGTTCCGCAATGACGTCCAAATACATGGATCCCACATGCTGGGATCCGAGAAATGCCACCTCCCGACAGACGAACAGCGGGAGCCGGCCCCGATGAGCGATGTAAAACGGGGCGATTCCCCTGACACGTCCGCTATGGTCTTCGACGAGAAGGACCCATAATTGGTGCTTGCCCCTCCTCACGTAGTGCCGAGCCCAGTGGAACAGCCATTCGTGGGTGAGAAAGATGTTCCCGGTCTGTGCACGTTGCATCAATGCGGACCAGGACGGAGCGAGCGCCCCGAACTCTTCCGAATCGGTTACGACGCGAATGGTGAAAGGATGTGTCATATCACGGCATATACTGATCGTCGAGCAGCGGTGCAAAGAGCCGGGCAAACTCAATGAGCCGGTCGGTGGACAGGGGCCCGATATCTCTGTCATTTATTCCCGACAGCACAATCAAGGCCCCGT
>DASTLA010000309.1:0-3636 GCA_035715525.1 Nitrospiraceae bacterium | reverse complement strand
ACGCTCACGGAAACCAGTCTTGCTCGCGGAGCGATTGTACATGCGCTCGCGCGCAATGCACGCTCACATCAAGCGTCACGATGTAAGAAACTCGTTACGTAGGCAGGAGCGCTCATTCGGTTCGCAAACGATATCCGACTCCGAGCTCCGTCATGAGATAGCGGGGATGCGTGGGATTCGACTCCAACTTGTTCCGCAGCTGCCGCATGTAGACCCGGAGATAGTGTCCTTCCTCGACATGCAGAGGGCCCCAGACTTCCTTCAACAGTTGACGGTGCGTGATGACCTTTCCCGCATGCCGAATCAGCGTCGTGAATAGCTTGTACTCGATCGGCGTCAGATGAATTTCACGGTCCGATAGGAAGACCTGCCGCCGTCCAAGATCAACCCGAATGTTGTCGAGAGTGAACAGGGAGTCCACAGCTTCGGATTCAGGGCGAGCGGCATGACGAAGGGCGGCTCGCATCCGAGCGAGCAATTCATTGATCCCGAACGGCTTCGTCACATAGTCATCGGCGCCCAGGTCGAGTGCCGCGACTTTGACATCCTCCTGATCGCGGGCAGACAAAACGATGATCGGTGTCGCAGTCCACTTCCGTACCTCGCTGATCACTTCGCTCCCTTCGAGGTCCGGTAGACCGAGATCCAACAGAATGAGATCGGGATTTCTGGCCTTGGCTTCGGTGAGACCATCCCGCCCATTGTTGGCTTCGTGGACTCGGAAGCCGTGCGCCGGCAGCGACGTCCGAAGGAAGCGTCTGATCTCCGGCTCATCTTCGATCAGAAGTATCGTGGCTTCCTGCGGCATAGGATTTGAGCCAAGGCCTTATATGATGGCGCTATGCGGGATGAGCCTTGATCGACTCTGAATGGACTACCGGCTGCCTCTCGATCAAGGGCAGCGTGAACCGGAACGCAGCCCCCCCGCCTCTTCGATTCTCGGCCCAGATTCGGCCACCGTGTGCCTCTATGATGCCGCGACAGATCGTCAGTCCCAATCCCACACCGCCTTCCCTCTCCGGCTGGAGCCGGTAAAACTTGTCGAAGATGCGGGTCTCCTCGCCCGCAGGCAACCCGGGGCCTCGATCCAAGACCTCGACCACGACCTCCCGATCGCCGGCCGACGCCGAGATCTCGAGGGGACTTCCGGCCGGGGCATACTTGAGGGCATTTTCCAGCAGATTGATCAGCACCTGTTCCAAGAGCACGCCGTCGACCATGACAAGCGGGAGATCAGAAGGAATCGAGGTATGCACATCACGACCCCGCAGCCGAGTTTCCAGTCTGCCCAGGGCCACGCCGACCACCTCATCGAGTGGGTGCCAGTCCTTATTGAGATGAACCGCTCCAGCCTCCAGTCGCATCATGTGGAGCAAATTCTTGAGGAGGCGGTCAAGCCGCCCGGCCTCCTCATAGATGGATCTGGCTAAATCGCGTCTTGACGTGACGTCTAACGGACCCGATTCGTCCAACAAGCTGCTCGCCGCGCCAGCAATGGTGGCCAAAGGAGTTCGCAAGTCATGGGAGACCGAGCTGAGGATGGCGTTGCGCATGCGCTCCGTTTCCGTCTGTACATGAGCGCGTTGAGCCTCATCTGATAGCCGTGTCCGCTCGATGGCGAGCGCGGTTTGATTGACCAGGGATTCCAGCAGATGGAGGTGATCGGGATCCATCAGAAGGCCGACCTGGGCCGGACGGAGCGCAACCACTCCGATCGGTCCCATTGAGCCTTCCAGCGGCAGATACAATGCGCTCGAACCAGGCAGCGTATCGGTTCCAAGTCCCGCCCGCTCGTTATGGTCGAAGACCCACTGGACCACGCCCATTTCTTTCGGATCGAACTCAAAGAATAGTTGTTCGCCTCGTTGCAACTGTAACCGCCTGTCCTGATCGGCCAGGAATATCGCGACTTGGCTGTCGAAGACCTCGCGAAGATGTTTCGCAGCGACATGGGCCAACATAGCCTCTCCGCGATGCGTCGCCAGATCCCGGCTCATGGCATAGAGCACGCCCGTACGTCGTTCCCGATACCGGGCCATCTCGGCCTGACGTCCGATGCGGACCGCCAGGTTGCTGATCACCAATGCGACGCTCAACATGACAGCGAAGGTGAGCAGATATTGAATGTCCGAAACAGCGAACGAATAGTAGGGGGGGACAAAAAAGAAATCGAACGTCGCCACACTCAATACAGACGACAGGACCGAAGGACCCCGGCCGCATCGGATCGCAACCAGAACGACGCCGAGCAGGTACACCATGATGAGGTTGGCCGCTCCAAAATATGGGAACATCGCCCAGGCCAAGACGGTGGAGACCCCGACACCAATCACAGCATAGGCGTATTTTGACCAATGACTGGTGCGTTGCAATGCGCGGGTGACGAGGGGACGACCTTCGCCCGCCTCTCCGGTGATGACATAGATGTCGATATCGCCGCTGTTTCGCACTAAATCGGAGACAACCGATCCGAAGATCCATTCTTTCCAGCGAGACCGAACCGGTTTACCCGCGATGATTTTGTTGACGTTTCGGCTGCGAGCAAAGCTCAGGAGTTCCTGGGCCACACGCTCGCCGCTCAATGTGACCGTCTCGGCTCCCAGTTTTTCGGCCAACCGTAACGTCTCCACCACTTGATTGCGTTCCTCGTCAGCCAGTTTGAGATGACGGGGCGTTTGCACGTATACCGCCAGCCACTTGGCATGCAGACTGGCCGCCATCTGGCGTGCCGCTCTTACAAGCCGAGGCCCGCGCGGTTTCAGATTCACACAGACCATGATGGTCTCCGCCGCGGGCCAGATAGGCACCACCGCGTGATCGCGGCGATACACTTCCATCTGCTGATCGACGCGCTCTGCCGTCCGCCGCAACGCGAGCTCGCGCAGCGCGATCAAATTGCCCTTGGCGAAAAAATTCTGGATCGCGTATTTGATCTGCTCCGGTACGTAGACCTTTCCGTCCTTAAGCCGTTGGAGAAGATCGTCGGGAGGGAGATCAATCAACTCCACGTCGTCCGCCCGTTCAAGGACCGAATCGGGCACCGTCTCGCGCACGCGGACGCCGGTGATTTGCGCAACCACGTCGTTCAAGCTCTCCAGATGCTGGACGTTGACGGTGGTGTAGACATTGACGCCCGCTTTCAACAGTTCCTGAACATCCTGCCAGCGCTTGGCGTGCCGCAATCCCGGCGCATTCGTGTGCGCAAGCTCGTCCATCAGAATGACGGTGGGACGGCGAACCAAGGCGGCGTCGAGGTCGAATTCTTGAAGCTGCTTGCCGTGATACTCGATAGTCCGAGGAGGCAACGTTTCAAGGCCCTTTACCAATGCGGCCGTCTCGGCGCGGCCATGGGTTTCGACCACGCCGATGAGGACGTCCACGCCGTCCGCCTGCTGTTCATGTGCGGCCTGAAGCATCGCATAGGTCTTGCCGACGCCGGCCGTCGCGCCAAAAAAGATTTTGAGCTTGCTCCCCCGTTGACTCGCCTCTTCGGCCTGCAGGCGTTTCAGCAAGGCATCGGGATCGGGTCGTCGAGGTTCCATAGGATTTCACGGTGGCCGGAAAGAACGGTGCCAAGGTCCGGTTGCGGGATTATTCTAGGTGTGGCGATAGAAGGCGTCAACGGAGAGCACCATC
>DASTLA010000308.1:0-14429 GCA_035715525.1 Nitrospiraceae bacterium | reverse complement strand
TCCATAGAGCCCGTTCGTGTCGGTCAAGGCCATTGTGCCGAATCCTTGCCGGCGCGCCGCTCGACAGAGGGTTTCGAGCGACGACACGCCCTGCATGGGCGAATAGTCGGAATGGACGTGCAGGTGCACGAAGGCCGGCATCATCGCAAGGTCCTTCCCCACGACAACGCCCGGTCGCCGAACCTCGTGCGGATCGAGTCGAGCGCGAGCGAGAGCCGATGCGATGCCGGGCGGACCGATGCGGACGGCTCGTCGAACAGGGAGAGTTGCTCTGCGGGCGGTTCCAGTCGATCGGCCCGCAGCGTCGCCCGCTGCAACCGTACGCGTCGTCGCGTACAGCGGAAAAACAAATTTGCGAGGATCGGCTGGAGATCGGCTTCCCAACAGGTGCCATGCGGCAACGTCTGCTGTACCGCTCGTTCGACGTGATCGCTGTGTCGAACGGCCAGCGAGAGGCGCCGGCAGACTCGCCGCTGCTGCCGCAGCGCGGCACAGATCTGTTCGACCAGACGGGAGAGCCGTCCCACGATGACATGGTCATCGACTTCGTCCGGATCGAACGCGAGCGTCTGTTCGATCGCCGGCTGTTCGACGGGCGGACGAACGGGCGAGTGATCGATGCCCAAGGCCCAATCATGCAGTAAACCGGCGGCCGTCCCGAACACCGCTTCCAAATGAGCCGGTGACACGGCGGCGATCGAGCCCAACGTCGTGAGATTCAAATCCTCCAGACGGCCCAAGACCTGCGAAGCCTGTGCCCGATGGAGTCCCGGCAGCAGCGTGGCCGGCAGAGGGGCGAGAAACGTGGGTTCGGCGCCGTGATCGACCGACAGCATTTGAGGCGGCTGTTCCAACGTCGTGGCCGCCAGGTGGGACACCAATTTGTTGCCGGCCAGCCCGATGACGCTCTGCCAGCCTCGCTGGTCGATGAGCTCCCGCGCCACGCGGGCGGCGGTGTCGAACGGAGGACCGAACAGGCGGGTCGTACCGGTGACGTCGATAAATAGGGCGCCCGGTCGGATCGATTCCCAGGCCGGCGCAAAGGGAAGGACGGCATGTTCGATGTCACGATGTGCCGCCCGCAGCAGGGAAGCATCCGGAGGGACGAGACGGAGGCGGGGACACAGCCGGCGCGCCAATTCGACGGACATGCCGGGCTGGATTCCCTCGCGTGCGGCTTCATGCGAGACTTCCTGCAACAATGCACGAGCGGTATGGACCGGGGCCAGGGCCACCGGCCTGTCGCGCAACGCAGCTTCCCGGTTTCGTGCGAGCGCGATCCCAAAAGCAGGAATTTGCAGACATACAATGTGGCGTTCCATTGACCCATCCAGATGTAACCAATGGTTACAAACTGAACAGGCGCTGTCAATGTCGTGGAAGTCCCTAGTCGCAAGCCGCGCGTCATGGTCATGCTCCAGCGTTCAGCGCAATCTTCCCTCTTCCCCGGTGGAGGAATGAAGGTCGAGGGACAAGACTAGATCATTGAATATCCGCTCATTGACATCATTCCGACCCTCCGACACAATTCAGGACTCATGGCGATGAAACCGATTGAAATCCGGATTGCCCAGCCTGGCCCTGCTGCGGCTGGAGGAGACGACGAGCCGACCTTTCCTCCTTACAAAGGACCGGCCTTTTTGTCCTATGGCTTCCGCCCGTTTTTCTTCGGTGGTGCGTTGTTTGCCGGGCTGGCCGTGCCGATCTGGGTGCTGCTGTATGCCGGGGTGAACGGGCCTGGCTTTCTCTATCCGCCGCGCGAATGGCATGTCCACGAAATGCTCTTCGGCTTTCTTCCCGCCATCATGTCCGGCTTTCTGATGACGGCCGTGCCGAATTGGACCGGCCGCCCTCCGCTGCGCGGCATCCCGTTGCTCGCGATGGCGAGCTTATGGCTGGCCGGCCGGCTCGCGCTTGCGTCGGCTTGGCCGACTCCGTTCGCAGCTGTTCTCGTCGACGGTGCCTATCTGGCGGCGCTGGCGGCGTTTCTCTGGCGCGAGTTGATTGCCGGAGCCAGTTGGGGCCAGGCGCCCGTCGCGGTCATCATCACCTTGTACGCGCTGGCCAACCTGTTCTTTCACGCGCGGGCCCTGAACGGCATGCCCACCGATCTCCCGGAACGGCTCGTGTTGAGTCTGATCGTCCTCTTGCTCACGGTCATCGGCGGCCGGCTCACGCCGAATTTCACGCGCGAGTTGTTCATGCAGACCCGTGTCCAGCCGCTTCCCCCGCCGTTTTCGCTTGTCGACGGCATTGCGCTCGGGTCGGTTGTCGTTGCGCTGTCGCTCTGGATCGGCGTTCCGCAAAGCCCGGCGACCGGAGGGGCATTGCTTGCGGCCGGGGCCGCGACGTTGGTGCGATTGGGACGCTGGCGCGGGTGGTTGGCCTGGCGAGAACCGCTTGTCTTGACCCTGCATGCCGGCTTTGCCTGGTTGGCGCTCTCCTTGCTGGCCTTGGGTGGTGCATTATTTGGCGTCGGATTACAGCAAGCTGAAGCCTTGCATTTGCTCACGACCGGTGCGGTGGGCACCATGACGCTGGCGGTGATGACTCGGGCGAGTCTGGGCCATACGGGGCGGCCGAAGCAGGCCGGCGCCGTGACGGTCGCAATCTATGTACTCGTCACGTTGGGGACGCTCCTTCGAGTCTGCATTCCGAATCCCTCCTCGCCGACCGGGGCGACCTATCTGCTCCTCGGTCTCGCGGCGCTCGCTTGGAGCGGGGCCTACCTCCTGTTCGCGCTGACATATGGGCCCATCCTGTTTCGTCCCAGCTTGGACGAGTGACCGTCACGGTCGCCGGCGCCCCGGAGCCTCCACACCAGCGTTTTCCCTAGTGCGGTTCTAGGTGGGCTTACTGTAAAGTACTCATGACATGCTGCGTCATCATCTCAACGAAGGCGGTTCATCGTGAAGCAGGTGCTTTTCCGTGCCCTTGCCCTCTGCTCTGTGGTTCTCTTTTCTGCATCGGTCACTCCAGCGAAAGCGGATCCAAGCTCGGATCTCCAAGAAACCGGACGCTTGTTGGCCATTCTTTTAGATTCGGGCCGTGTCACCATCGGACTGAACCAGGCATTGATCAACAACCCCTCCCAGGCCGACCAGCGCTTCACCGCGGAGACCTTTGCGAACCAGACCCTTTCCAACTTTAAGGAGCGGACCGGCATCGACTTACGTAATCTCTCCGGGGCTCCCGTTCCCGCGATGGCGAAACCCTTGCTCGAGCGATTGATGGAGGAAAGCAAGAAGACCGTGACGAGTTATCAGCCGGTGCTCAGCATGCCGAGCATGAAATACAAGGGGCTGATTCCGGCGACGTTCGGCACCGAGACGAGCGAGCGGTTCCAGAAATGGTCCGGGGTGTACCTGAAGCAGACGGCCCCGCCGCATCTTCTACGAAATCCCAAGAACAAGCCGGATGAGTTCGAGGCGGCGTACATGGAACAGCTGAGCAGAGCGGAAGTCCCGCGGACCGGCGACGGCATCGTCAGCGAAACCGTCGAAGATGGAAAAACCGTTCGGGTACTCCTGCCGCTTTTTTACAGCAAGGCTTGTCTCAGTTGTCATGGCGAGCCGAAGGGAGAACGCGATATTTCCGGCTATCCGCGTGAAGGCGCCAAAGAAGGAGAACTGGGAGGTGTCCTCAGCGTCAGGCTCAGCGCGAACGCCCAGAGCTCGCCTGCAGCCGAGCAGTCCCGCTGACCAAGCAGCCTTCGCCTGCGCAGGCCGGCGAGCTCGATTCCCACGCTCATTCCACGATCAGCGTCCCCGTCATGTTCGCGTGCCCTTTGCGGCGGCAGATAAAGAGGTATGTGCCTGGAGGCGGGGCGAGAGTCAACCGGACCGACTGGCCGGGATTCAGCAGGAGACCGCTGGCGCCGGAGGGTTGCTCTTTCTTGGAGATCTGTGCCGAGGGGGCATAGATGAGGACCGGGCTATCGAACTCATGCACCTCACGGCCCGCGTTATAAATCGACAGCGTGAGCGGAACGGCCCCATTCACCCGCACCAGGTCGGGCGTAAAGCGAAAATCCTCCGCCGTCAGGGACACCGACTGCGTCGCGTCACAAGCCGCGAAGAATGCGGGTACAATCAGATATCCGATAGCCCCCAACTCCATCGTTGCTTTATGGGCCATCAGCTTGCCGGACAGCTCTTTCTTTCGTCAATAATCAACGGTCATTCTCCAACCGGAAGAAAGTAGTGCTCAGCTGACCTGACGATTGACGCTTGACGCATGGCGTTTGACGGCGTTCAGGTCTTCCACTTGATGCTACAGCCCATGCTGGCTCGTTGGTGCGGGTCCACCGGTTTGCCTGCCAACATGGCCTCGATCGCCGCACGCAGATCACGGCCTGTGACTGGTTTTCCGGAGCCGGGACGACTATCGTCGAACTGACCCCTGTACACGAGACGCCGGTTGCGATCGAAGAGATAAAAGTCCGGCGTGCAGGCCGCACGGTAGGCGCGGGCGACGTCCTGCGATGCGTCGAAGCAGAATGGAAACGTGAAGCCCAGTCGCAGCGCCATGTCCTTGAGTTGGGAGGGGGCATCGTCCGGATAGGCCACCGGATCGTTGCTGCTGATCGCGACAATGCCCAGCCGGCTCTGTTGAAAATCCCGCCCGAGCTTGGCGAGCCCCTGCTCGACGTGCACGACATAGGGGCAATGCCGGCAAATGAACATCACCAGCAGTCCGTCCTTGTCCGCAAACGACTCGAGCGAATAGACCTCGCCGCTCACCACGTCGGGCAAGCTGAAGTCGGGTGCCGTGGTGCCGAGCGGGAGCATTGTGGATGCGATAGCCATAGTCACCTCGTTGACGTCACTGTAGCAGCAGATCGAGAGCGGCTCAAGGAGCACAAGCCGAACCTCGGCAATTGAACCCCAGGCCCATGACTTGCTATTCTCCGTTTCCAATACCGGTCACGGCATCGGGCAAGCGCGCAGATCAGGCATGGTCGAACGGTTCCTCCGACTGACGGCAGGCAGCCTCTGGCAGTTCGTCGCGATCGCCGTCATTTTCTCCTGTCTCCTCAGCCTCCTCTTGAGTCTGCTGATCCACCGCCGCATGACGTGGGACTACCCCGTGGCCGCCGGCATCATCTCTCTCGTCGTATCCTCGTTCGTACTGTCGCTGGTGAATCGCCTTCGCCTGCTTGAGCGGGCCTTACATGAAACCAAGCGCGACCGCGATCAGGACGTCGCCGCACGAGACCAAGCGGAGGTCGCGCTGCGGGACAGCGAAGAGCGGTTCCGCCGCTTTATGGACCATGGGCCTGCCATCGCATGGATGAAGGATGAAGCAGGGCGGTACGTCTACATGAATCAAGTTCTGGCGCGTCGATTCCAGATCACCGGGGGGCGGTGGCACGGGCAAACGGACTTCGAAGTTTTTCCGCGCGATATCGCCAGACAGTTTTATGAACACGATCAGATGATCCTGGCCGATGGACAGGCTCGTGAATTCGAGGAAGTCGCGCCAGATCCCGACGGGAGCCTGCGCGATTGGTGGGTTTACAAGTTTCCGTTCGGCGACCGTGCCGGCCGGCGTTACGTGGGCGGGGTGGCGATCGACGTGACCGACCGGAAGAAGGCGGAAGTGGCGTTGCAAGTCAGTGAGGAGCGCTTGCGTCTCGCCCTGAGCGCGGCACATCTCGGCATTTGGGATTGGGACGTGCGCACCAATGCCGTGCAATGGTCGGAGAACGTCCACGCGATCTTCGGCCGGTCTCGCGAGGCCTTCGCCGGTACCTATGAATCTTATCTGAGCCTCATCCATCCGCAGGACCGCGATCGATTGCTTCAATCCATCCGACAGTCGATGGAGACGAATGCAGAGTACCGCATCGAACATCGGATCCTGTGGCCGGATGGGTCGGTGCATTGGGTGGCCTGCCGCGGCGACGTGCTGCGCGACGAGCAGGGCACGCCTCGGCGCATGCTGGGGACGGTGATGGACATCACGGCCCGGAAGGAAGTGGAGGTGAAGCTGTCGGAGAGCGAAGCGCAACTGCGCGCCATCCTCGAGCATAGTCCGGCGCTGATTTTCTTGAAAGATCCCGCGGGGCGCTATCTCAACGTCAACCGGCAGTTCGAACAGATGTTCAAATTGTCCCGCGACGCCATACTGGGGAAGACCGACGAGGAATTGTTTTCGCCGGGGCAGGCGGAAGCGTTTCGCGCGAACGACCTGCTCGTGCTGGAGGCGAAACGCCCCATGCAGTTCGAGGAGGTCGCGCTCTACGAGGACGGTTTCCATACGAGCATCGTGTTCAAGTTTCCGCTCTTGCTCCCGGACGGAACGCCTTATGCCGTGGGAGGAGTCGGCACCGACATCACGGACCGCAAACGCACCGAGGAGGCCTTGGCCCAGGCAAGGGATCAAGCCATGGAGGCGGCGCGAATGAAGTCCGAATTTCTTGCCACGATGAGCCACGAGATCCGGACGCCGATGAACGGGGTGATCGGCATGACCGGGTTGCTGCTCGATACGGCCCTGACGGCGGAGCAGCGGGAGTATGCGGAGACCGTTCGCAATTGCGGCGATCATTTGCTCATGATCATCAACGACATTCTCGACTTCTCGAAGATCGAAGCCGGAAGCTTGCGGCTGGAACAGATCGATTTCGACCTTCGGATCATGATCGAGGACACGCTGGATCTCGTGGCTGCGCAGGCCCAGCGCAAGCAACTGGAATTGGTCGGCCTCATCGATGCCTCGGTCCCTTCCGCGGTCCGCGGCGATCCCGGACGGTTGCGGCAGATCCTCATGAACCTGCTCGGCAACGCCATCAAATTCACCGACCGGGGCGAAGTGACCCTCCGTGTGACCGTGGCGCAGGAATCTGCCGAAGAGATCGTCCTGCGGGGGGAAGTGTCGGATACCGGCATCGGGATCAGCGCGGAAGGGCAGAGCCGACTCTTCAAGACCTTCAGCCAGGTCGACAGCTCGCATACGCGTCGCTATGGCGGCACGGGCTTGGGACTTGCGATCTGCAAGCGCTTGTCGGAGCTCATGGGCGGAGAGGTGGGCGTGGAGAGCGTCGTCGGCAAAGGGAGCCGCTTTTGGTTCACGGCCTGTCTCACCCGGCGTCCTGCAGAGAGCATCCAACAGCAGGAACAAGACCTGCCTTTGAATGGGCGGCGAGTCTGTTTGGTAGGAAGATCGGGGGCCGCCCAGTCGCTACTGGCGGAAACTCTTGCGGGCTGGGGTATGCAGGTGGCTTCTGCCGAGGAGGCGGCCCAAGCGATTCCTTTGCTGCGCGAGGCGGCAAGCGAGGGCAGGCCGATCGAGCTGGTCATCGTCCAGGAACGGCAGTCCGGGCACGAAGGAAGGACCTTGGCGCAAGAGCTGAAGGCCGATCCATCCCTGCGTGCCCTGCAGGTCATCGTGGTCACCTCGTTCGGCCAGCGAGGCGATGCCGGCATGGCTCGGGAAGCCGGCGTGGCTGCCTACCTGACGAGGCCGGTTCATCAATCGGCCCTCCGTCGTTGCGTGACGATGTTGCTCCATCCGGCGCAGCCGGGACCGGCTTCGGAGGGCCCTTCGACAGCGCTCATCACGAAGCATAGCCTCGACGAGCAGAGGCCTCGCACCAAACCGCACGTGTTGGTTGTCGATGACCACGAACTGAACCAGATGGTGGCGGTGGCCTTGCTCGAGCGATTGGGCTGTCGGGCCGACGTGGCCGGCAGCGGAAAGGCGGCCATGGCTGCGCTGCAAACCACGCCCTATGATTTGATCCTGATGGATTGCCAGATGGCCGACATGGACGGCTACCAGGCAACGGCGGCGATCCGAAGCCTTGCATGCGGGCGGCGCGTCCCCATCGTGGCGGTGACGGGCCGAGCCCAACCAGGAGATCGCGAGCGCTGCCTCGAGGCAGGGATGGACGACTATCTCACCAAGCCGCTGCAATTCAGTCAACTGGCTGAAACCGTTCGACGGTGGGTGAGGCACGAAGGGGGAGAGGATCGCTGACCCGCTCGGGACGATCGATATGGGAAATGCCGTCCTGCGATGGGGCGACTCGACGCTGCCTGACGGCAGGTTCGACTTACGGGGATGCAAGAGAAGGATTGATCGCCGAGCCGGCTAGAGGAAGGCTCAGGTAAAACCGGCTCCCTTGACCGGGCGCGCTTTCCACCCACATTCGTCCTTGCTGCAATTCCACGAATTGTTTGGCAATGGCCAGACCGAGGCCGGCGCCTCGTTGGTCCTGTTGGGAGGCCCCGCGAAAGAACTTCTCGAACACATGCGGCAGGTCTTCGGGCGCGATTCCGCTCCCGCTGTCGGCCACGCAGAGTCGAGCCATACGGTCTTCGCTGTCCCCCAGCTCGACAACGATCTCGCCTCCGGACGGCGTAAACTTACAGGCATTGTGCAGAAGATTGGTCAGGACCTGGAGCAGCCGGTCCGGATCGGCCTGAACGGACAGCGCCTTGTCCTGACCGGCGAGATGAAGCGTAATGCCTTTCCCGCGTGCCAACGATTGGCACGTTTCCACGGCAGACTCCGCCATTTCCGCGAGTGACACGGCTTTCACGTCGAGCCGCATCGTGCCGGCCTCGAGCTTGGACAGGTCCAGCAGGTCCTTGATCATGCGCACGAGGCGGTCGATGTTGTGTTGGATTCGGTCGAGGTACCGGCGCTGTTTCTCGGTGAGCGGTCCCGCGATTCCGTCGAGGAGATTGTCGACGAATCCGTTCATCGCCGCCAGCGGCGTTCGTAGATCGTGGGACACGATGGACACGAATTCCGACTTGCGAAGACTGGCCTCGCGCAGATGCTCATTGACGGTCTCGAGCTTCGAATACAATTCCTGGAGTTGACTGGCCTTCGCTTCGAGCTCCTGCTCCTGCGCGTGAATGCGCAATTGATTCTTGATTCGCGCCAAGAGCTCCTCCTCGTGAAAGGGCTTGCTCACATAATCATCGGCTCCCGCTTCCAGGCTCTCCACACGGGCCTCCGTCCCTGCCCGGGCGGTGAGCAGGATGACCGGTGTGGGCCGGAGGGTGTCGTCCTGTCTGATGGCCTTCAACAGATCATGGCCACTCATGACGGGCATCATGACATCCGCCAAGATCAACGCGGGCCGCAGCCGACGAGCGTACTGCAATCCCTCTTCGCCCTGGCAGGCGGCAAGCACGCGGTAGTCGTCCGAGAGGAGCCGGACCAGATATGCCCGCATGTCGGCGTTGTCGTCGACCGCGAGGATGAGGGGCCGGCCGGCACCCGCCGTTTCTTCGGGACTAGGGACGCGGTCCGTTTCTGCCGGGGAGGGCAAGGAGGGAAGCTGCATGGCGACATCCTCTTCGTCGAGCGGCACGAGGTTGCGCGAATCGGCTTCTCCTTGCGGCATCGTGATGGTGAAGGTGGACCCTTCTCCGATGCGGCTCTGTACCGTGATCCTCCCGCCGTGGAGCGTGACGATTTCCTTTGCGAGCGCCAGGCCGATCCCGGTGCCCTCGAATCGCCTCGTGGCTGCTCCTTCGACCTGCGTGAATCGATCGAAGATTTTGTCCAGCTGGTCTTCGGGAATGCCCATGCCGTTGTCGCGGATCGTGATCACGATTTGACCGTCTCGCCGGTCCAGCGACATCCACACCCTGCCTTCTTCGGGATGGCTGAACTTGAAGGCGTTCATGAGAAGGTTGGACAATACTTTGGTCATTTTGCGCACGTCGACCTGTGCCGGCATCGGGGCGTCGGTGCCGCTCAAAAAGATTCGCTGCCGTTCGGACGACTCGAAATTGGCGGCGGCGTTCTTCATCAATGCGGCAAGATCAACCGAGGCTTTCCGCATGTCGGCGCGCCCGCTCTCGAACCGGGCGAGTTCGAGCAATTCGTTGATCATGAACAACAATCGCGCCGTGTTCCGCAAACCCGATTGGACGACCGCCTTGGATCCTTGTGGCAGAGGCGACTTGAGAAGGGTCCTGAACGCGCCGAGGCTCAGCGTCAGCGGCGTGCGCAGCTCATGATTGATGTTGGCGAAAAACTGATCCTTCAGGCGATCCAATTCCAACAGCTTGCGATGGGAGCTCTCCAACTCCTCGCGCGCCCGGCGCTCCGACAGCCGCGCCTGGAACTCGGCGAACTGCACCTTCTCGTAGAGCGAAACCGAGAACAGGCAGGCCACACAGGTCCAGATCAAAAAGAACGAATTCTGGAGAGCGGCGGTCTCTGCGGCGGAGTCCGGCGCTTGCAGAAAGTTGACGCCGTAGTAGTACAGCAGGGTCGTACACTGGGCGACCGCATGGCTCCTCCAGGACACCGGGACGATGACGGCGGCGGCGAGGAGCACCAGGTTCAAGCCGCTGTAATAGGGAGATGTGAAGCCGCCTAGGCTGACGGTCATGTGCGTCACGCAGACGTTGGCGATGACCACCCACGCGACGAGCGGCACCCGCGGGTTCACCGATGTCCGCCGACGCACGTATGCCAGGAACATGACCAACAGGCCCGTCTGAAGCAAAATCCGCAGGGTGAGGAGGGTGTGCCACCGATCGCGATAGAACAAGAGGTCGGAAATCAAAAAAAATGGATTTGCCGTCAGACCCAGGTAATAAAGGGTCTTCAACCTCTCTCGTGCGAAATCATCGCGCCAGGCTTCATAGGATTCCGGCTGGAGAAGTTGTCGGCTCATGCCGCCTCGGGGCTTGAGAGGCGGTGCCAGGCTTGCGGATGGAGGCCATGGAACGCGGCTCGATCGGCCATCGGTGCACCGGAAGATGAATCGACCAAAGCCTACTCTTTCGTCGGCGGAAGCGCAATCGATCGGCGATGGGACAGCCGAAAATACTGGCATTATCATGTTATGATCAGTCGTCAATGCACATCGTCTTTCACTGACAGAGAGGAGAATATGAGCAAAACGGCATTCCAATTGTGCGGCGCAGTTTTTTTGGGTCTGCTGCTATGGAGCGGCAACGGGATTGCGGCGGATCCGGCCGAGGTCGAAAAATTCGTCAATGCGCGCATTGAAGTCGGGGAAATGATGACCAATTACTTCCAGGGCGGCCAGCGATTCGGAGAAGGGCAGGCCCCGACTGCGGATCAGATGCGGGAGATGCGGGAAGATATCAACGCCAAACTGGGCAGCTTGCTCTCCAAGCATCATTTGACGGTCGATGAATACCGCCAGAAGAGCCGCGAGGTGCTTGCGGACGAGGACGCAGTGAAGAGCTACCTCGAGGCTCATCCTGATCTGAAGAAGCGTTATGAAGCGCTTCCCTTCGATCGGATGGGAAAAGGTTCGAGCGGGCGCGGCTACTAATTCCTTCCGTTCACATTCCTCCTTCTATGGGTCCTTTGGGGCGCCTTCCATCGGCGCCCCAAAGGGACTGTAATCTCTATAAATTTCGTGTGATCGTTCTTATTGTCAGGGCCGTTTTTCCACAGCCGGCGACAGGCGCTGTGTATAAGTATTCTTTGCGAGAGCGAGGAGGCGGCTAGAGGAAGTCCGGGCGGCCGGTCGAGTGAGGCAGGCCAGCCGGGAAGGCACCAGTAGTGGCAAAGGAAACCATTCATCTGTCAAGCCACAAGATGTGGGACCGATTTTCGTCGGGCCACAATGCTCAAAATTTAGGCAACTCGCTGGCTCGACGCATGCCATCGTAGGATTTTGGCCCGAACTCCACGACATTCACAACGTTATCCACAGATACTGTGGAGCACAAATTTGAGCAGGCCGATTCGTGATCGTCATGCTGCTGGGCCAAGGCAAGGTCCAGGGCGCGAGGCTGGATTCTTTGGGGCAAAAAGAGCACAATCCCGCGTGCGAGGTCCGTCAGTTACTTGTTCGAAGCCGGTACAGTTCGATGTCTACGACCCCGATAGCGCCAACGGAACGCCTGCCTACCATTCTCATCGTGGACGACGATCCCGACATCGTGCTCGTGCTGCGGGATTTGCTGAAGCACTCGGGGTACGAGGTGCTGGTGGCCTCGACGGGTGCGGAGGCGATCGCTCGGATGAAGATGGAACCTTGTGCGGCGGTCCTGTTGGATCTGATGCTTCCCGATATGGACGGCCTGTCGGTCCTCACGTTATTGAAGGAAATAGATCCCTTCGTGCCGGTCATTATGCTGACCGCCTTCGTGGAAGTCGCGAAGAAACATAGCTCGTTGACCGAGGGCGCGTTCGGCTACCTGACCAAACCCTACGACAGCGAGGAGCTGAAGGCGTTGATTCGTCGCGCCGTGGGTGTCAAACGACTGTCCCAGGAAGCGGCGGCGGCGAAACGAGCGCTCACCGCGAGCGAACGGCGATTTGAAGAAGTGGTCCAGGCGGCGCCGGACGCCATAATCCTGGCCGACGGCAACGGGAAGGTCTTGTCCTGGAATTTTGCGGCGGAGCGATTGTTCGGGTACCCGACCGAGGACGTGCTCAACCGGCCGTTGACCATGCTCATGCCGGAGCGCTACCGCACCGCGCACCAGCGAGCGTTGGAGCGTGTTCGCACGACCGGGGATTTGCGTTTGAAGGGCGCGATCGTGACGATGCATGGGCTGCACAAGCTCGGGCGGGAGTTTCCGATCGAAATGTCCCTGAGCAGCTGGACCTCGGATGGGCGACGCTACCATTGCGGGATCGTTCGAGACATCACGGAGAGGAAGCAGGCGGAAGCGCGGCTCCTCCAGCAGCAAATCGAACAACAGGTGCTGCTCGACCTTATTCCGGCAATGGTATGGTACAAGGATGCCCACAACCGCATTTTGCGTGCCAATCGTATGGCCGCTGCCTCCATCCATAAGACCGTCGCCGAGATCGAAGGCCATCTGACGGAGGAATTCTACCCTGAGGAGGCTGAAAAATATCATCGGGACGATCTGGAAGTGATTCTCTCCGGAGAATCGAAGCTCGGCATCGTGGAACCCTACCGGACGGGTACTGGGGAGAAACGATGGGTCCAGACGGACAAGGTGCCCTATCGGGATGGTACGGGCGCCATCATCGGTGTACTCGTGTTCGCACAAGACATTACCGAGCGCAAGCAAACCGAGGAAGCGCTGCGCGAGAGCGAGGCTCGCTTGCGTTCGCTTTTGGAATTCGGCGACCGCTGACCCGGCGAACCCTATGCGCGTGCTTCTTATTGTTTTCGTCTTGGGTACGCTCGGAGTCCTCTGGATCGTCGGCCTGCTGACCCTGATCCGATGGCTGAAGCTCCATTACCCTCGCCAGACGACGATCCTCCTTCTCCTGCTTGCGGGGCTCGGCGCGGCTGCGGTGCTGATGCTGGCGCGGGAACTGAGGCAGCGTCCGGAAATGGCGGCCGGCGATCTCTTGACGTTGCAGGAACCGCTCGTGGTGCGCATGCGAAGCGAGCAGGGCTCGTCGCGGCGCCCCTGCGTCATCGACCTCTATGAGCACCTGGGGGTGGAGGAGATCGGACCGATGGTTCTGACCGCGACCGTAGAAAGCAATAACAGGTCTTCAGCGTTCTACTGCCCCGTCGGCGAGTCGGTCGAAGTGGAAGTCGATCGGATTCACCGTCCCACGGTCACCCGCCGTTGACCCGACCGTCGGATCCGCTCATTCGGCTATGGGCGCGTGAGGAGAAGAATGAGGAGCACAAGCGAGACGAGTCCCGAGATGCCGATCATGATCCATGCCCGGGCCAACGACCGGCGAGTCGACGTCAGAGCGCCTTGCAACTCCAGGAACAGATCACTGTGGGTTTTCAAGAGATCGTACTGGGCATCCAGCCGCTCGGTGATCGCCGTGAGGGCATCGCCCTGGTCGGAGGGCCGTTCGGCACGGCTCGCAGCGCGCCGCCGTTCGAGCGTCTTGAGCAACTCGGGCGCCTGATCGATGACGACCGGCATGATTTTCTTGAACATGTACAAGGCCGCAGCCCATGGAATTGCCGGCATAGTGTCTCCTTCGCGATGGCGATATTGCCACGCCTCATGATTAAACCGGACCACGCTCATGTTACGCAAGCGGAGTCCGGTCGGCTTCGTGGCACTCACTTGACTCGCATATCGTAGCCAAGCGATAGTGGATCCGTGGGAGGAGTTAACGCCCCGAGGGAATATGGTTCATCAGGGGGTCGAGCGCTGAGGATGGTGTGCAGGCCCAGCTCGCACTGGGAAGCCTAAAGTCCTCCCAAGATCTCCGCCGTACCTAACTGTCCTCGGTTAGGTGCGTGCTCCTCCCACCTAATCAGAACGTTGAAAACCTTCGTCAGCTTTGTTCTCGCCGGCTCAAAGTCTCCACGTACCAGAGGCAGTACGCGTCGTCTTTTCGCCGGCTGCGGCCGCGCTGACGAACGTTTTGAACGTTCTGTTGGATCGGCCCTTGCTGACACAACGTCGCCTAGGCAAGTCCATTCAACGACCGCGTCGGCTAAATCCTGGTACAATTCGCCAGCGCCGGACTATGAATCAACCTGGAGCCTACTCCTTTTATGCGTTGGCTAT
>DASTLA010000307.1:0-3687 GCA_035715525.1 Nitrospiraceae bacterium | reverse complement strand
CGTCGTGCCGATGTCGCCATCGTCGCTGGTCGCGCCGATCTCGTAGAAGATGTAGCCCGAGATCTGCAGGCAGGTTTCGGTGCCGGGGATGTAGAAGAATCCAGCGCCGTAGACGTCGCAGACGCGAACATATTCCATCGGCTCCGGCTCGGGGACGACGATCGCGTCGGCGGCCCGGGCACCGGTAGCAGCGGCCATCACAGCCGCGGAGCCGATAAGAAGGCTCTTGAGTTTCATTGTTGACCTCCAAAAGGACTTTTCGAGTAAGTGAGCCTCGCGGCTCGTTCGGAAAAGACGCGAGATTCGCCCCTTCGTCCGGAGGCATTAATCACTTGCCTGTGAATGCGATCAAGAACGATCAACCGAAATGAGGCGCTGTCCATACGCCTTGTGTCAGCAATGTGACAAAAAAAGCACACAATGAGGCGTGGCTTTAATCCTCTGTTTACCGTCGCCGCGTCGCGCCCGTCTGGACAAGGCAATTCGACCATGCTTCGATAGCGCCGCCTGATCTCCAGTCGGGTACGCCTCGGCCTCTGCTTCCTTCCCTGGGATTAAGAGTGTCCGGGGCGTTTGCTGCCCCACGCTTCTGTATGGATCACCTGATAATAGAAGGCGCGTGAAAGGCGCAGGCCGCGAGCCCACGTCCAGCACAGCGGCGTGAAAGCTCACAGCCTGCAAATAGGTAACGGCCCAACGCTCTCCCATAGCCCGGTGATCCATAATCAGCGGGCCAGGTCCTGATTGTGGACAGCTTCCGAGAATCATACCACCAGGGCCTAGTCTGGCGGGATCAGCGCTCTGGGCCAAGCCCTGTACCAAGCCCACCGGCCTACGGCGGCTTGTATAGGGCAATCGACGGCGACATAAGGGCTGGTTGCGGTAGTCCTTGGTGTTTCGTTCCATATCTGTCGGAAAAGGCAAACCTGCCGGCGCGCTCCCGTGCGCTCGCATTGTCGTCGGCGGTCGGGGCCCGGAGTGGCGGCTCTAGACTAGGTCCAATCCCAAAGTTCGTTTGATAAAGCCGGGATTTTGCGGCCGGCAGGGCTGAGTGCTGATTATCGGAGACGTGTTCGGATATGCATGCAGCTCTAGCAGGATCATCATAAACGGTTCGCCAGATCGAGTCCCGGAACCCGCGGTAGGCCGGCGATTACGTGCTCCACCAGGGCGCGGACCTTGCGAGGAATGAAGCGACGCGACGGATAGACAGCGTGCAGGTCCATCGGACAATAGGCGTAATCCTGCATTACCCGCACCAGTTCACCACCCGCGATCAGGTCATGGACGAGGGGAAGCTGCACGCCGCCCACGCCGAGCCCCGAGCGTATGGCCTCCATGAGAACGAACGCGTTGTTGGCGCGGAAGCTTGATCTGACGTTCACGGTGACCGGCCCATCGGGACCGATCAGCGTCAGGTGCTCGCCACTGGGCGTCCAGCTGAAGCGGACGTGGGTGTGGCGAGCCAATTCACTTGGTGTTTCCGGACTTCCATGGATTGCAACATAGTCTGGTGAAGCGACGAGGATACGCGCGATCGATCCCAGCTTTCGGGCAACGAGTGAGGGCAATGTGAGACTGCCGAGGCGGAAAGCCACATCCACCCCATCCTCTACGAGGTCGGTCACATAATCATCGAGGATCAATTCCACCGTCAGGCCTGGATGGCGCCTTTGGAAATCCGTGACTATCGCAGCGAGATATTGCTGCCCCAGACCAACCGGCGCCTCAACGCGAAGGCTGCCCTTTAGCTCGGCGGAAGGTCCGAGAAGATCCTCCTCGACCTCAGCCAACTCTTCGAGGAGCTGCTTGGCCCGGCCAAGATACGTCTGTCCGGCCGCCGTCATCGCCAATTTGCGGGTGCCGCGGTTGAACAGGCGCGTCCTGAGATGGCGCTCGAGCCCGGCGATCTGCTGGCTCACAGCGGGCTGTGTAAGACCGAGCTCACGGGCAGCGGCGGAAAGGCTGCCGAGTTCCGCAGCTCGCACGAACGTCGCCATGGCGTTGAAACGATCCACGAGCATCTCCCTCAAAATTTGGCTTATGGGTAATAGTAGCACTACCCGTCTACTCAATCATCCGCGATTAGCTCATTTGTCGTTGACGGCAGGGTTTTGCCGTTTCAACCAAAGGAGCACGAGATGGAATATAGACGCTTGGGGGCTTCCGGCTTGAGGGTCCCGGCCCTCAGCTTCGGCACGGCGACCTTCGGCGGTCAAGGACCGCTGTTCGGTGCATGGGGGCACGCGGATGTCGGGGAGGCGCGTCGACTGCTCGACATCTGCATCGACGCAGGCGCCAAGATGTTCGACACGGCTGATGTGTATTCCAACGGAGCATCCGAGGAGGTGCTCGGCGGTGCCATCGCCGGGCGCCGTGAGAAGGTCCTGATCTCGACCAAGATGAGCCTTCCCATGGGCGACGGTCCCAACGATGCGGGTTCCTCCCGATCTCGCCTGATCGAGGCATGCGAAGCTGCCTTACGGAGGCTGCGCACCGACTACATCGACCTTCTGCAGTTGCATGCCTTCGACATAGCGACACCCTTGGAGGAAGTTCTTGCGACCCTGGACGGCTTGGTCCGGGCCGGCAAAATCAGGTATGTCGGCGTCTCCAACTTCTCGGGCTGGCAGGTGATGAAGTCTCTTGCGGTCTCCGACAGGCACGGCTGGCCTCGCTACGTCGCTCACCAGGTCTACTATTCTCTCATCGGTCGCGACTATGAGTGGGAACTGATGCCTCTTGGGCTGGATCAGGGCATCGGCGCGGTGGTATGGAGTCCGCTTGGGTGGGGTCGACTGACGGGAAGGATCAGACGAGGGCAGCCACTGCCGCAGGGCAGTAGACTTCACGCGACCGCAGGCTTCGGGCCGCCTGTTGACGAGGCGCGCCTGTTCGACGTGGTCGACGTTCTCGGTGACATCGCCGACGAAACAGGCCGGAGCATCCCCCAGATCGCGATAAACTGGCTGCTGCGGCGTCCGACAGTGTCATCTGTGATCATCGGGGCTCGTAACGAGGAGCAGTTGCGCCACAATCTCGGGGCTGTGGACTTTGCGCTTTCCCCGGATCAGATCGCACGGTTGGATGCTGCGAGCGAAAGCACGTCTCCATATCCGTACTTTCCTTACCGACGTCAGGAAGGATTCGCGCGCCTCAACCCTCCGGCGGTCTGAGCCCACACTCCGGGCACTCGCACTGTGCGCTGCAGGCGTCCTGTTCGCGTCAAGCCCAGAGGGATGGAACGGACGCCACAGTTTCCCGGTTGCTTCACCAATTCGTCACACGAGCCCTTGGAAAGCGACAGACTCCGCTGGCATACTTGCCGTCTTTGGTTGCGGGCAGCCGCGGCCATATTGACAGTCACGCTCGCGCCGCAAGCTTTCATTCGACGCCAGCGTGAAGGTCGGCTCTCGGGTTGCTGCTTGTTTTTGATATCGCAGCTGGCTGCCTCGCCAATTTCACGCAACCGGCCAACGCCTTCTATGCCGCCCGACCGCGCGACATGGATTTTCATGCATGCCATCTCCACGTTCCTCCCATACGCTGTTGGCCTGGTGATGCTGGGACCGCTCGGACATCGTCGATCGATGGATCCTTGTCGTTGGCCATCACACCTGTCGGTCGGGGCTCGTGGATGTTGTGGCCGTCGCTTACGACGTAAGCCTCGCCCCCCCACCAGGCTCG
>DASTLA010000306.1:0-14137 GCA_035715525.1 Nitrospiraceae bacterium | reverse complement strand
CAGGGTGTGGTCACAGGCAAACCGCTCTCCATCGGGGGAAGCCTCGGCCGCGAAGAGGCGACCGGCCGCGGCGTCTCCTACGTTACGTTGGAAGCGCTTCGTCATCTCAAGCTGGAGGTGGACAAGGCCACGGTCGCCATTCAGGGATTCGGAAACGTCGGTTCGCACACCGCTCTTATTCTCCAACAAGCCGGCGCGCGTATCGTGGCGGTAAGCGACGTCACAGGCGGTTTGTACAATCCTAAAGGGCTGAATATTGCCGAAGTGCTGCTGCGCTATCGTGATAGGAAGGAGCCGCTTCGGGATATCAAGCTCGGCGATCCGATCACCAATGAGGAGCTTCTGGAGCTCAATTGTACGGTATTGGTGCCGGCGGCCCTCTCGGAACAGATCACCGAGCGTAACGCCGCTGGCCTGCGCTGTCGTATTCTCGCGGAGGGTGCCAACGGCCCCACAACGCTGCAAGCGGACCGGATTCTGGCAGAGAAGGGCGTGTTCATCATTCCCGACATTCTTGCGAATGCTGGCGGGGTCATCGTGTCGTATTTCGAATGGGTACAGGACGTCCAACGATTCTTTTGGAAGGCCAGGGATATTCAAGACCGCCTGCAGGATATCATTACGAGCGCATTCCATCGCACCCTTCAGTTTTCATTGGAGAAGCGCACGACCATGCGGATGGCGGCGTTGATGTCGGGAATCGATAAGGTTGCGCAGGCTCATCTTCAGCGTGGACTGTATCCGTAGCAGCTAGATTCGTCGACCGCCCCCTCACCGCCGTGTGGGTCTCTCGCCTCATTCCTGGGAGCCGGTTGTTATGACTCGCTATATGCTCGCGGCTATCGCGGGAATCTGGATGGCTGATGGCCTGTCACTGGTGTTTTTTCCTTCGTTCGTGGTCAGAAAGATGCAGGATGTACTCTCCCAGGCCCCACAACTGTTGCGCTGGGAAATCGTGGGCATTTGGCTCGGCTTGGTTTTATTGTTGTTCACGCAGCATCTTCCTTACCAACCGCTTTGGTGGACCACCGGGACCGCTATGGTGGCAAAGGGATGGCTCATGGTGTGGGGACCGCCGACCTGGCGTGACCCGATCCTTCGTTGGTGCCTCACTCGGGAGGCTGTGGATTACCGTTTCGTAGGAGTCGGTCTCTGCGCTCTTGCCGTGCTCTTATTGCATGCGGTAGGTTTGCTGGGAGAAGTGCGACAACCATGAGTAAGAACACCGTTGCAGCCCTCTGGGAAGCCCACTGCCACGCCGGCTGGCCCCAGTTCAATAGCCCTCATGAAGGCCAGCTCATGACGCTCGATACCGTCATCGGTGGATGCGCTGTGTTTTATCTGGACGGTGAAGATACCTTGGATCTCCAACGGGTGGCCATATTGGAGGACTGCCTGTCGGATCTCGACGGACTGTTAGAGGAGCTGGAAGACGGCACGCTGGTATATTTTCAGCGCCTGAGGCTTTTGGCGGAGGCGCTGATTCAGACCACGGTACGTTGATTAGACACCTACAGCAGGCTTCATGCTTTTTTGGGTTTGGGCAGGGCATGATGGCCCCGCCCCCGCCAACTCTGTTAACGTATCTCGACAATCTCCTTTTTCATTGGGCCGAGAAGCGCCAGCAATTCGCCCTTTTCTTGAGCGGGCACATTAAATTTGTCGAGTGCCGCCACGAGATCCTGCACCAGGGCGTTGAAGTCGCTTTCACTGATTTTCATCCCTGCATGGGTGGTTTTCATGTCACGCCCGCCATAGGTGCAAGGCCCGCCGGTGGCACTGCATACCTGGTCGACCAGGTGACCTTTCAATTTCGGAATGTCGGTCGTCGCAAATCTGCCATTAATCCGCCCATCTGCCGCCACATTCGCGACGAATTGATCAACGACCGCAGTAATGGCGGGTTTTCCTCCAAGCCGATCGTATAAGGACTGGGCGGGCCGCACCGTACTCGTCGTAGGACTGGTTTCTGCACAGCCACCCAATATCACCGCCACCGCTCCCAACGCCAGCATGCCCAGCACCCCATCGCGCATCTTCATCGTTCCCTCCTCTTTTATGAAGACCATCCCGGCACTCTAGCTGAAAATTCTTTACTCGATTGACGCCTCACTATAGTCACGCTATCATCCATAGTTCCAATATATAGTTTTCATAGATACAATAGTCAGAAGCTATAGGTGAGGATTCGCATGGAACTACGTCAGATTCAGTACTTCTTGGCCGTCTCTCGCCATCACAATTTCACGCGAGCTGCGGAGCACATGCACGTGTCGCAACCTTCCTTGTCTGTCCAGATCAGCGGGCTGGAAGATGAACTCGGCACCAGGCTGTTCGACCGCCTAGGGCGAAAAGTCGTGTTGACCCAGGCTGGGGAGTTGTTTCAGGAACATGCCGAGCGGGCGCTGAGGGAGTTGGAGCAGGCCGCTCAGGTCGTGCAGGAACTACAGGGCGCGAAACGAGGCCAATTGGTGGTGGGTGCCTTATCGACCGTCAATTCATATCTGATCGCTCCCCTGGTGTCGAGATTCAAACAGCGATTTCCCGGCGTCCATCTTCAGGTCCATGCGCAGCCGTCCTCGGATATCGTTGAAGGGCTGCTCTCGCACAAGCTCGATATCGGGATTTGCCTGCTTCCCCTGGCACATGCCCAACTGACCACCGTGCCTCTGTTCGAGGAGCGACTCGCATTAGTAGTCCCGGCCGCGGCCAAACTGCAACAATCCCGTATGCGTATGCAGGACCTCGGACATCTTCCGTTGGTGTTGATGCCAATCGACTATTGCTTGCGCAAGATGGTAGAGGCCGAGTGCGCAAAGGTCGGTGTACATCCGCAGGTGGTGCTCGAGATGAGCTCTCCGGAGGGCATTCTCCAAGCGGTGGCCGAAGGAGCTGGAGCTACGATTCTGCCCGAGCTCTATGTACGGTCACGCTTAAACGGATCGCAGCTTCAGTTAGTCGATCTGTATGATCCAACACCCCGTCACCCTGTCGGAGTTGCCTATCTTTCCAAGCGCTATCGCAATGTCGCAGCCGAAGAGTTTGCCCAACTGTGTCGACTCACCATGAAGGAAATGCTCTCATCACCACGGCCGGTCTCTTCGGCCTTGCAACGAGGCCGAAGCCTTCGTTAGAATGAGCGATCGTCCGGGCATTCTGCCCAATGTGCATTACTCCTTATAGTACGGTAGCCTGTAGATGAGCTGTCCCAAGGAGGCAGGAATGATTCTGAGCAAGTGGACGTTCTTCACTTTGGCCCTCGTTGTAATACTTGCCTCGAACACGGGCTCCTTGCAGGCCGAGCCGTATGAGTTGAGCAAGAATGACCTCATGGATCCCAAGGGCATCACCAGTCCGGAAGTCTCCCTTTTTGGCGTAAAGCTCGGTGACACGGAAGCCAAGGCAGTCGACGTGTTAGTCAACGAGAAAATTCCCGGCATTAAAGCTGAACAGGAAGCCACCTTTATCTTTTTGTTGGACCAAAGGAAGCCGACCGGCCCCATGGCCGGTGTCCGGGTTCAGGATGGTAAAGTCGACCTCATTTTTATCAACAACCGCTTTGCCTACAAGACGCGAGGGATCTTTCGAAATGTGTTGAACAGCGAGAGTCCCGAGGACGTAAGAAAGTTGCTGGGACAGGAAGACTACGGCGATGAGAACGTGATGGGAGCGGTCCTGGCTTATGACAAGCAAGGGTTTCAGGTAAACTATCTCGGCAAAGACGTGAATGTAGAATTTGCATCACCGCACTGAACGCCCGCCAAGTGAATCCCCGTTTATCCTGAATTCGATGACATTCCCACGGTAGTGCGAATCGGGAGTACGAACCTCCCGTGCACGGCTGCGCGACGCACGACAACTGCAGGCTTTTTAACGGAGAAAGGTGGCCCGGCTTTGGCTCAGGCGGAGGCCGTAGTTGATGAGGCTCGTGGCGGTATTCCAGCGGCGTTTCGAGTTGAGAATCACCAGCAGCAGATCGCTTCCCTCTTGAGAGACTTTGGCAATGAGGCAACGCCCCGCCCTTGACGTAAAGCCGGTCTTCACCCCTTCGACGCCGGGAATCCGACCCAGAAGGCGGTTCGTGTTTCGCAAGACGTAGACCCGATGTTGATTAATGGGCATAATGATCTCGCGTTCTTCGCGAACCAGGTCGCGGAAGACAGGGTCGCGCAATGCGATTTCGCTCAATTTGGCCAGGTCTTCGGCAGTCGAATAGTGATCGGGGGCATCGAAGCCGCACCCGTTCTGGAAATGGGTATTGTTGAGATGCAACGCGGCCGCCTTGGCGTTCATCAGAACCACGAACCGCTGCTCATCTCCCCCGACATGTTCGACTGCAGCCAAACAGGCATCGTTTGCCGATACGATCAGCATCGCCTTCAGTAGATCTTCCAGACGAAAGATCTGGCCGGTCTTGAGTCGAAGATGCGTTTTTGGGGCTCGGGCCGCCTTCGGACTCACCGTCACTTCATCATCGAGATGACCATGTTCAAGAATAACGAGAGCCGACATGATTTTGGTCAGGCTGGCCGGAGACAGTTTTTTTCCACTTTCGAACTGGTACAGGGTCTGGCCGGTCCGCAGTTCCTTCAGGAGGATGCTATGGGCTGGGACTCGTCTCCAGCGAAGCGCATGATGAGCCTGGCGCGCGGTCGGAGGCTCGTAGGGGACTGTGATGACTTCATCATCGGTATCCGCCTCCATGGAAGAGGCGGGGACGGGGAAAAGCAGCGATAAGAGGAGTGCACCGGCTGCAATGAGAACCGAAAGACAGGACCAAGGTGGCATCATGCGGAGCGTCTACGCTTTCTCTGCGGGAGATGATCCGCGATCTGCGTCATAGCGTATAGGTCTCTCGAATTTTCGTGCCGCGGACCGAGCTGTCCAGCACTCTGTGAAAGAATCGCAAAAGATCGGCTAGATCGATCCAAAAGCCGCAGTTGAGGCAGCGGGCGTACAGACGCCTGTTCATAAGCGTGTAGTGACGCTCGACCATCATGAATCCTTTGCACTTGAGACAATGCATGTCGCTTTCCGCGCGATGGTTCCGTCCGACGGATACACCGTTATCATCACCTGGCCGCAACCGAGCCGCAGGCCGGGTCATTTCGGGCATCAACGAAGCCGATTGAGAATAAGGGCGAGGCATCCGGCCAACAACCCACCCCCGAAGATCGTGGTAGCGAAGGAGACGTATGCTCCGGCCCCCCCACCCGTCGGATTGGCTCCGGAGAGCAAATCGCGCACGCCACCTTGAACCATTAAGACTGCCAATGTCATCAGGCAGCCCATCGAAAACCACCACAAGAACGATCGCACGACGCTCCAGGAGATGGTGGTTGAACCCGGCTGGGCGCTCCGTCCGGCAGCCTGTTCGAACTCTAGCCGAGCCCCACCGAGGTGTCAAGCAAACGCACCCTCTTGACGCCCTCTTTGTACATCCGAGCAGAACGTCGAGCGGGCTGAGCCTCAGCGCGATTCCGCGGCAACAGAGGAACGGAGTTTGCGCCCTCGATGGAGGAAAATGGAGACGCTTCCCACACCGTTGTCGGCGGTGACCAACCCCGGCTCCTCTTCGCTTTGCTCCGAGACACGATAACTGGAAACGGCAAAGGGACCCGGCAGAGTGCGATAATTTCGCGGCGGATAGAAGAACGTTCCGTCCCCTCGGCCGAACAGAATGGAAAGATCGTTAGATTGCAGATTGACTATCGCCACATCGGCACGGTGGTCACCGTCAAAGTCACGGGCCAAGCCGAAATTCGGGCTGGCATCGGCGCCGGAATCCTTGCCGGCTTGAAACGTCCCGTCGCCGTTGCCGAGAAACGTCGTGAAACTGTCCCGCTCACCGTTGATCACCAGCAGGTCGAGCGCCCGATCATTGTTGAAATCGGCAAAACTCACACCGAGAGGCCGCTTGCCGGTCTTGTAATCCCTGGGATCGCGGAATGTGCCGTCCCCGTTGCCCACCCACACGGACACCGCGCTCGACATGGGCCCGCCATTCGTGACGATCAGTTCCACCTTGCCATCGCCGTTCAGATCCTTGAGCGCCACCGAGGTCGGAGTGTCGCCATACTCGTACTGTGCTCCAGGCCTAAATTCACCCGTCCCGGAACCCAGGAAAATTTTCACCTTGTCATTGCGTAATGCAACGGCCAGATCGGCATATCCGTCTCCATTCAGATCGTCGCTCGCCACCGAAATCGGCGTGCGATGCACCGGGTACTGAGCACCTTCCTCGAATTTGCCGCTCGGACGCCCCAGGAGGATCGATACCTGATCACTTCCAGAGCAAGCCAAGACAAGGTCCGGCAGCTGATCACCATTGAAGTCATTGATCGCCAACGACCGAGGTTCCTGACAGACACGAATCTGGATCTGGTCCTTGAAGGTTCCGTCACCGTTGCCATGCAAGATCGACAGCGTATTACTCGAGATATTGGTCGTAATAAGGTCGGTGATGTGATCCCGGTTGAAGTCTCCCGTCGTCACCGTGGTCGGGTTCTTGCCGACTGTATAGGATGCAAAATAATAGAAGGGGTCAGGCGGAACATAGGGATCCGCCTTGGAGCAGGCAGGCAGGGTTAGGGCCAAGGCATAGAGCACCGGACCTACCCAGCCGGGCAGCGAAAACCTGGTACCGCCCAGGCTGCGGTTCATAGCCATCTCGTTGCGAGAGATAGGACATCCCGGCCAAGTTCATGCTTCGCCGTTCACGGTCCCCAAAGACTGCGGGGAGTATACAGAGAGCCGGCAGGCTTCGCAACGCAATGAACGGCCTGGAACTGCAGAATCCAGGCTTTCGCCCCGTCCCCGAACGGTCTGCACGGAAGGTAGGTCTTTAGGCCCTTTGAAAAGTCCTGCAACGCTGGGCTACAATGCCGCCCAGTTTGAGGAGGTGTCCATGAGCAAGAAAGTTCATATCCCGCTCACCATGTATGGAATCGCCGAGGTCCTGAAATGGTGTGTGGATCGAAACAAGGGCCGAGTCCCCGGCGTCGATACGGAAGGGTTTAAGCAGATGCAAAACTTGCTGGCCCAACGGCCGCAAACGAACGACTATCTCGCTTTAGACCAGTTCTGGAAGAAGCAGATCGACCTGGAATTGACGGAAGAAGAGGTCGCAACGATCGATCGCTGCCTGTACGATATTCCTAATTTCGACAACGAGCCCCTGCCTCAGATCCGGCACAAATTTTGGCCGCAAGCCGCCGGCGTCGCGCACTGACTTCCGAACGATCACGCGTCCGCCTCCGACCCGCAGGCTTATCCGGCCTGCGGGCAGATACGATTGATCTCCATGAGCCGGAGACCTGACGAACCCCGGATGCAGTGGTTCCTCGAGTTGGGCCGAGCCTGACTCGTAGCGACCGCCGAAGAGAACGGTCAGGACAGCAGCGATGTCGCGGTTATAGGGTCCCTTCTCCTTTGAGAAACTTACGGAACCGGTCCATCAAGTCTGCGCCGAGCGTGCCGCCCTCGGGCTTTTTGGTGTCGGGATCGGCGAAGTGTGCACGGATCTCCTTCAACCGCATTTCCGCCTGGTCATTGCCCTGCAGTCGCTTCGTCTTGTGAAGCGCCGTATCGAAGGCATCGAACGTCAGTTCGTTGTACCCGAAGGATCGGATGCGCTTGACCGCCTTCATCATCGCCTGATTGCGGAAGGTGGTGAGGTGATCGCTGTCGATTTCCTTGAGACCCAGCTTACGGGCCCGCCGCTCCGCAGCCTTTCGGATGCCGCTTCGCACGAAATCGGGAGACGTTTGCAATCGTTTCCACGCCTCATCGCTCCAGGCGACGCGTTCCTGAGGCGCTTCCCATAGTGCCTGCGCATTCGTCTCGTCGATGCGCGCTAGGCCTTTTTCACGTGCGGCCTCTTCGGTATCGTGCCTGATCATGTCGGCGACGAACTCCATCGCGATGGGCGGGGAATCTTTGATCTTTTGTTGCAGCAGCGCCAAGGCCCCTTCGGTCCATTCCATCGGTACCTGCACATGTTCCTGAAGATCGCCTAAGGCTTCTACTCTCTCGAAGAGATCGATATTGACCTCCATGTGTCCGCCTTTTCGGGCGATCTCTTCGGCGATTTGCTTGATCATGCCGCGCATGAATTCCGGCACTGTGGCCAATCGTTCGCGCGCTGCCGCCGTCCACGGAAGGTGGCCTTGGGCCATCTCTTCAGCAGCAGCGGCCATCCCAGTCTCCCCTCCCATACCGCCCATCATTTGGCTCTTGAAGCGATCGAGAATCTCTTCGGTAATCTCCCCGTAGCCCAACTCACGGGCTTTTTTCTCCGCGAGGCGACGCACCATACCCCGCAAAAATATCGGCGCGCGCTCCATACGCTTGAGCGCGCCGTCGCTCCACTTGATCTCTTGAGCCGCTGCGTCCATTGATTCAGCCACGGTCGTACTCCTGTTACTTGTTGAGCAACTCCTTGAGTTCCTTCCCCGCTTTGAAAAACGGTACTCGCTTTGCCGGGACCGCTACGGTGGCCCCCGTCTTCGGATTGCGGCCTTCCTTCATCCGGCGCGCGCGGAGACGAAAGCTGCCGAAGCCCCGAATCTCCGTTTTGTCGCCGTTTCTCAGCGAATCGCGGATGCAGTCGAAGATCGTATTGACGACGATTTCGGCCTGCCGCTTGGTCAATGTGGTCACCTGCTCGGACACCCGCTCGATGATCTGCGCTTTCGTCATAGTCCCTCTCTTGAAAGGTGGGGATGGTGCGTTGCCGCCTGCTTCCTGGTCACTATGAGGTCGTTCCGGAGAATCAGAACGCCATCAAATATTTGAGATTCACGCCGGTCGGCAGATCAAGCTTGGGAAAAAGCGCCGACCACCGTGACTCCAATATGTCGCGAATAGAGAAGCGTTTGCGTGGTTCCACCACCTTGGGCTCCCCTTCGATACCCGCTACCTCGGCCGCGATCCGAATGGCGTCCTCAAGGTCCCCCAGTTCATCCACCAAACGTGCCTCTTTCGCCTGGCGTCCCGTGAAAATACGGCCGTCGGCAAGTGGGACCACTTCGGAGGGTTCTAAAGAACGCCCTTCTGCGACAGCCTGAATGAACTGGTGATGCACATCATCCATCACGGCCTGGAGCAGCTTCCGTTCCTCATCGCTCATCTTACGCAAGGGGGAGCCCACGTCCTTAAACCGTCCACTCTTGATCACCACGCCTTCCACCCCAATCTTCTTCAGAAGACCCTCGAGATTCGCGGTCTCCATGATGACTCCGATGCTTCCCGTGAGCGTCCCCGGATTGGCGATGATTCGGTCTGTCGCCGCAGCGATGTAGTAGCCACCCGATGCTGCCACCGTTCCCATCGACGCAATAATGACCTTATTGCTCTTATTCTTGATGCGCTTGACGGCATCATGGATCTCCTGCGACGGCACGACGCCGCCTCCGGGGCTGTCGATGCGCAGCACAATGGCCTTTACCAAAGGATTCTCACTGTAATGTTTGAGATCTCCGATGGTCGATTGGGCGTCGAGGATCACGCCCTCGAGTCGAATCACCGCCACCTTCTCCTGTCCGGACAGATCAAGGTCTGGAAAGAGAGCATTGAACAGGAACAATGCACCGAGGCCGAGCCCCAGCCACCACAAAACACGACGCAGTCGGCTTCGGGGCGGCTTTGCAGGGGCCTCGGGACTCGATTCCATGTAGGATCCCTTCCGTTAGTCGTCGGACTCGCTCTGATTCCGCTTCCGGCTTTGTTTGGCGGCGCGTCCCAGGCTTTGATCCAGCCCGCCCTGCGAGGCGTGAAACTCGTCCACTTGGCGCCGTTCGGTATCCAGCTGGTGGTCCCTCAGGCTGAGCGCGATTTTTCGCTCGTCCCGGTCTACTTTGATGATCTTTGCGGTGACATCATCGCCGACCTTGTATTTCTCTTCCATGCGCACGTTGGGTTCCAGCCCGACCTCGCTGACATGGATAAGGCCTTCGACGTCCCCTTCCAACTCAACAAAGAGCCCAAAGTCGGCAATCTTGCTGACCTTGCCGCTGACGGTATCGCCGACGCGGTAGCGGGCAGGAATCTGGTCTTCCCACGGATCGCGGCTGAGCTGTTTGTAGCCGAGCGAGAGGCGCTCCTTCTCCTTGTCGATACGGATTACAACGGCATCCACCTTTTGCCCCTTCTTGAACAACTCGGATGGATGCTTGATGTGTTTGGTCCACGACATGTCGGAAATGTGGATCAACCCATCGATGCCCTCTTCCAACCCGACAAAGGCGCCGAAATCGGTGAGGCTTTTCACCTTGCCTTCGATTCGGGTGCCGGCCGGATATTTTGCTTCAATCATGTCCCATGGATTCGGGGCCGTCTGCTTCATGCCCAACGAAATCTTTCGATTACCCGGATCGACATTAAGAACGGCCGCCTCGACCTGATCGCCGACCGAAACGACGCGCGACGGATGCCGCACCTCGTGGGTCCAGGACATTTCCGAGACATGCACCAAACCTTCCACCCCCGGTTCCAATTCCACGAAGGCGCCGTAGTCCGTAAGACTCACCACACGTCCACGGACTCTCGTCCCGACCGGGTACTTTCCCGCCACGCCGGTCCAGGGATCGGCGGTCTTCTGCTTCAAGCCGAGGGAGATGCGGCCCGTCTCACGATCGTACTTGAGCACCGTGACTTCGACTTTGTCACTGACCTGGAATAGTTCGGACGGATGGCCCACGCGTCCCCAGGACATGTCGGTAATGTGTAGCAGTCCATCGATACCGCCCAAGTCGATAAAGGCTCCGTAGTCGGTGATGTTCTTGACCATGCCCTGGATCAGTTGGCCTTCTTTGAGTGTTGCCAGGGTGGTCTGTCGGCGACGATCCCGCGTTTCTTCGAGAAGGACGCGGCGCGACACCACGACATTGCCGCGGCGATGGTTGATCTTGATGATCTTAAGCGGGAAAGTCTTTCCTACCAGTGAATCCAGGTCCCGGACGGGATGCAGATCGATTTGCGACCCGGGCAGGAATGCTTTCACGCCGATATCGACCATCATGCCGCCCTTGATGCGGGAAATGATCTTGCCCTCGATGCTTTTCTCGTCCTTGTGCAGCTTTTCCAGTTCTTCCCAAATTTTCATCTTGTCGGCTTTTTCTTTGGAGAGAACCAAATTGCCGTCTGCATCTTCGCATTCTTCCAGATAGACCTGCAGGCGATCCCCGACCTTCAATTTTTGTAGCTCGTCGACCGAAAATTGGTCGGACGGAATCATTCCTTCCGACTTGTAGCCGATATCGACCACTACTTTGTCCTTGCCGATGGCGACAACCGCGCCTTCGGTGATGGTCCCTTCCTCGAAATTCCGGAAGGTCTCTTCGTACATGGCTGCTAATGCGTTGCGATCGAGTTTGGGTTCGCTCTGCTGTGACACGGTACTCATGGGAACATCCTAGTCCTCCGGCTCGTGCCGGGTGCTGAATGTGGAAAACACCAAGCCTTACTCAGCATTGCAAGACTTGGCGGTCAGACTGGAGTCGACATTCTTGTTTCGGTCAGGCTGTCCCGACCAATCTCCGGGGGCCGGCACGTGGCCAAGCTCCGCAATCTTCGCCATCACTGTCCGACTGACATGTTGATAGAACGCTTTTCCCTCCAACTGCTTAGCCTCGTTTGAAAAATCAACGGGGTCACCGTAGGTGACCGTCACACGATGAAACCGGGGCCATTTCGTACCTGGCGGCAGCACGTCGAAGGTCCCCTTGATATAGGCCGGAACGACGCGGCATCCCGTCTGTGCCACAATCACTCCCATCCCAGGCTTGCCGGGTTTGAGCCGCCCGGTCACGGTTCGCCCTCCCTCCGGAAAGATTGCCACGGCTTTGCCTTCCCTGATCAGCGACACGGCCTTCGCGAAGGCATCACGATCCAGCCGGCCGACTCGCAACGGAATCCATCCCAAGCCCTGTAAGATCCCATTTACCAACGGGATGGGAAACAAATCGTGGCGACCCATGTACCAGACCCGCCGAGGAATACCACAGCCCAACAGCGGAATGTCGAGATAGCTGGCATGGTTCGACGCGACCAGGAAGCCGCCCTCGTGCGGCACCCGGCCTATTGCCCGATAGCGAAAGCACAACACCCCGACGCATCGAGCCAACAACCACAGCAGACCGTACAAAACAGAAGTCACGGTCTCGCCGTGATAACGGCCATCATATGTTCCACCACAGATTCGGCCGGAAGGACCGACGTATCGATCCGTTCCGCATCCGGAGCGGATTGAAGCGGTGCGACCGCACGCGAACGGTCACGATCATCACGTCCGGTCATGTCACGCTTGGTCTGGTCGAGGTGCACCGAATGTCCGGCCGCCACCAGCTCACGATGCCGTCGCAACGCACGCACCTCAGGATCAGCCTCAAGAAAAAACTTCACGTCCGCGTGGGGAAAAACCTTTGTCCCGATGTCGCGTCCCTCCGCCACGACGGAACCGCCGGCTCCGATATCCCGCTGAACCGGCAAGAGCCAATCGCGTACGGCAGGTATGGCGGAAACGACGGATGCGAGCGCCGTGACCTCCGGCAGACGCAATTCAGCGCTGACTTCCTTGCCATCCACCAATACCCGAGCCCGTTCCGCACCACACTCCATTTCCAACCTGGTGTCCGCAAGTAGTCGAACAACGGCGGCACGATCGCTTTGATCGATTCCGGCTTTCAGGACTTTCCAGGCGACGGCCCGATAGAGGGCGCCGGTATCCAGATACAAATATCCCAGTCGCGCTGCCAACAGCCTCGCTACGGTGCTCTTTCCGGCACCAGCTGGCCCGTCGATGGCCACGATAAGGCCGCGTTTACCAATCGGTCCGTCCGACTTATGAGCCACGGGAAGACCGTATCAAAAGAGCTTGCATCAATTCGCCAACAACTCCCGTACTTTACGCTCGAACCCCGGAAACGAGGTATCGATACACTCGCTGTCATGAATCACCGTTGGACTCGAGGCGGTCAAGGCGCCGATGGCGACCGACATCGCCACCCGGTGATCGCCGTGACTCGCGCAGGCAGACCCGGACAACCGGCCGTTGACTCCGGACCTTCCGAGGCCATGAATAACCATGCCGTCTGGACGTTCCTCCATACGGGCCCCAAGGGCGCGCAGCTCCCTCGCCATAGTTGCAATGCGGTCGCTCTCTTTCACCCTCAGCTCCTCCGCACCCTCCACCGTCGTCTCTCCTTCGGCCACTGCTGCCGCGACACAGAGGATCGGAAATTCATCGATCGTCTGGGGAATCTGGTGGGCGCCGATCGTGATCCCATGCAGCGGCGCTGATCGCACTCGTAGATCCGCCACTGGCTCGCCGGCTTCCTCTCGAGGATTGAGCACCTCGATCCTTGCGCCCATTTGCCGCAATACGTCCAATACGCCTACACGCGTCGGGTTCATGCCGACCGACCGAATGGTGACGTCCGACCCGGGCACGACGGTCGCGCCGACAATGAAGAAGGCCGCTGCCGACAGATCACCTGGAACAATGAGCGACCGACCAGCCCAGCGCATGGTGGGCCGACCTTCGATGGAGACCATGCAGCCTTCTCGCCGAAACGGAATGCCAAAATAGGAGAACATGCGCTCGGTGTGATCACGCGATAGACGCGGCTCGCTGATCGTCGTGATGCCGTCTGCGAAGAGTCCTGCCAACAATAACGAAGATTTGACCTGCGCGCTCGCAACCGGCGATTGGTACGTGATGCCCTTCAACCTCGTGCCGGTAATCGCGAGCGGAGCCAACTCGCCGCCTTTCCGGCCCGCGATCGTGGCGCCCATCGTTCGGAGCGGCTTCACCACACGGCCCATCGGACGCCGCCTGATCGATTCGTCGCCGGTCAGAATGGTAAAGAAATCCTGGCCGGCCAACACCCCTGCTAACAAGCGGATACCCGTACCCGAGTTTCCGCAATCGACGGGACCGGTCGGTTCGGCAAGTCCCCAGATACCTTTTCCATATACCTGCAACTCGTCCGGAGTTTGGTCGATACGGACGCCGAGCGATTGAAACGCCCGCATCGTATTCAAACAATCTTCTCCGCGGCAGTACGCACTCACCTTGCTGACTCCCTCCGCCAATGCGGTCAGGATGATCGCACGATGCGTGACGGACTTGTCGCCG
>DASTLA010000305.1:0-8509 GCA_035715525.1 Nitrospiraceae bacterium | reverse complement strand
GATACGCATAGAATGCGGATCAAACTAAGCCCATCCGTGTGGACCTCGAAACAGGGAACACGTGATCAGATAGTTTGCTTTCTGTATATCCGTTTGACGTGATGGAGCTGGACTGGAGGTGATCGTCCACGAAGAGTTGCTGCTCCTCGCTGAGATCTCGCACAGCGTCAAAGAAGATTTCCCGACGTCCAGCAGGTTTTCTTCGAAGTCCCGCCGGTCCTCTGGAGGCATTCGTTCTTGTCGCCGCAATTCCTAGAGCCCCTCCAAAAACAATTGAAGTTGACGAAGCAATCCGGCTACCAGATGAAAGCGATACATTACATGCGTGCTCGAGGAAGGAAGACGTGCGGGTATCACAGCTCCTGGGTGACCACCGCCTTGAGCTTCCGAGCTATCCAGGTCAAGCTTCTAAGCTGCCCGGGCCGATCCCGTGCTTTTGGAGGAGCCGGTAGAGCGACCAGCGCGTCATGCCGAGGGAGTTGGCCATTCTGGCCTTGTTTCCCCCGCAAGTTCGATAGATAGTCACCAGGTCGGACCGTTCGATCCTCGAAGCGGACGAGAGGTCTGCATGACGCCCACCGTCCTGCCGTTCGTCTCCAGTGAGCATGTTGATCTTCTTGCTGATCGACAAATCTTCCTTGGAAATAATGCGATGGTCGGCAAGGGCCACGGCCTGTTCGATGACATGTTCCAATTCCCGGACATTCCCCGGCCATGAGTACTGTTTCAGCATCTGAATCGCGGACTCTGCGAATCCCACCACTTGATCATCCTTCGAATATCGTGAGAGGAAATACTCCGCCAACGCCGGGATATCGTCCTTCCTGTCTGCCAGACGCGGCAACGTCAGCGTGACGGTCTTGAGCCGATAGAGGAGATCTTCTCGAAATTCCCCTTGCGAGCACAGCTCATCAAGATCAAACTTCGTCGCTGCAATGACGCGAAAGTCGCTCCTGATGCTCTCATTGCTTCCCAACCGTCGAATTTCTCCATCTTGCAGCACCCGCAAGATCTTTGCCTGAGCCAGAGGCGGGAGATCCCCCACCTCGTCCAAAAACAACGTGCCACCGTCCGCCTCCTCGATCAGCCCACGCCGAAAGCGATCGGCTCCTGTAAAAGCGTTCTTCGTATGGCCGAACAGCTCACTTTCGAACAACGTTTCCGGAATCGCGCTGCAATTGATCGGCATGAATTTTCCGCTCGCCCGATCACTGTGATCGTGGATGGCTCGCGCGATTAATTCTTTACCGGTTCCGCTTTCCCCGTAGATGAGCACGGAGGCGTCCGTCGGAGCCACTTTCCCCACGCGTTTGAAAATATCCAACATCATCCGGCTTTGACCGATGATCGATCCGGTACGAACGCGATTGCCGAACGCCTGCTTCAGTTGTCGGTTCTCCTGAATGAGCCTGAAATGCTCGATCGCACGACGGACGACGAGGATCAATTCCTGAAGATTCACCGGTTTGGTGAGATAATCGAATGCGCCCGACTTCATCGCTTGAATCGCTGTCTCGACGCCTCCGAAGGCAGTCAGCAACACCACCGGCGTGTCAGGCTCCCGATCACGAAACCTGCGCAGCACTTCGAGTCCGGAAATCGGCCCCATCTGGATATCCGAGATGACGAGGCCATATGGACCTTCGTCGGCAAGAGCGAAGGCCGCCTCTCCATTGCTGACCGCTTTGACCGCAAGCCCGGCCTGGGTCAACACCTCCACCAGGAGTTCTCGATTCTGGGTATCGTCCTCGACCAGCAGCACAGTCTCGTTCATGGCGACCCTCCCGAACCGACATGCTGGTCGTGATCCCGGGCCGTCGGCAAGTCGATGATGAACGTGGTGCCCCGCCCGGGGATGCTCTGTACCGAAAGCCCCCCGCCCATTTCCAACAGGCCTCGGCGGCAGATTGCCAAGCCCAACCCCACCCCACCCTCGCCTTGCCGTGTCGTCACGAAAGGTGTGCCGATCATCGGCAGCAATCCGGCAGGAATGCCTCTGCCGTTATCTTCGATCTGCAAGCTGACGAAGCGAGATCGGGGATAAGCCGCGTCTTCCACCAACACATGGGAAGCCGGCTGTTCGAACCCCGGATATCGCGTCGCCACACGCAGGCGACCCCCAAGGGGCATCGCCTGCACCGCATTCACACATAGATTCAGAATGATGCTACGTATCACCGTTCCGTTTCCATAGACGGCCGGCAAGTCATCCTGCAACGCCAGCTCAACGTCGATGTGCGTCCACAATTGAAGACCGATGACATCTCTAATCATGGCATTGACGTCATGCTCGCCAGGTTTGGCATCCGGGCGGGTGGACGTCAGAATATGCCGCATGACTTGCGCCATCCGCCCCACTTCCGTGCGCACGATATCCAGATGCCTAGTCGCGGCCGCGGGATCCTGAGCGGACGCAGCCATTTGCAGGCGGCCTGAGATGGCATTGAGCGGATTCCCCAGCTCATGGGCCATGATCGCCGACAATTCCCCCAACATGGCCAACTTCTCACTCTTCTTGAGTTCGTCCTGCGCCGCAAGCAGCTCCTTGTTGGCTTTCTCGAGCCGGCTCACGGCTTGTTCGACTCGCTCTTGCAACGTGGTATTCAAACCATGCAGCTGCATGAGCAACGACTCCTTATCCTGTACGACGCCGGCGACGGTCGTCAGCATGTCGTTGAATCGAGCGGCCAGCTGCTGCAATTCCTGAGGACCCGTGACCGGGACCCGCGCCTCCAAGTTGCCGGACCGGATGAGATCGATCCCACGAATAAAATGCGCCAATGGTTGGTGCACCTGCGCGCGAATCACCAAGAGAAAGGCCGCGGTGATCGAAATGATGGCCACGATCCCGATCGCCAAAGCGTATTGACCCTGGCTGAGAATCAATTGGTCGTATTTGGAAATCGAAAAACGGCCGCGCATCCCGCCTACGATCGTACCCTGCAGGCGCAGCGGCGCCAGGATGACCCAGGCTCGCTCCGCTTCCGATTCATCAAGGTGGGCCACCGACCGGCCCTTCAGGAGTTCCTGCACCTCCAAGTCATCGATTGTAGGACTATGGCCTCGGCTGCTGTAGACCAATTGCGCATGCGGCGCCGCGAGCTCGAACACGTCTACCCACCGGAGGCTCGGCCGGACCTCGAGAATATCCTCCACGGTGCGTCGGATCGCCGGCACGTTATTCAATTCACCGACATCGGTGATCACCCGGCTCACCGCGCCCGCTGTCCGGAGAAATTCATCGTGTCGGTACCGACCCGCGGCCTTATCGATAATGAGCCGATCGGAAATATTGACGGCAAGGATGCACAGAATCACCGAGACTATTCCGATGGCCACGACCCAAATGATAATGCGGTTGAACATTCTGAAGCTCGTGGCAGGATTCTTCGCCTTCATGCTGTCCATATTGCCTTTCGCCCATCAGCCGCTGTCGCAATCCACACAGTATAGTGACGTGTCCAATCGTTGTTCCAGGGGAGGCGCGAAGGAAAGCAGGCCCGTCGTGCGTTCTCTTTAGCTTGTAGGTTGAGCCGACGGTTGCTATATTGCCGCGGCTGATCCAAACTTCGACGGCTCGTATGCGCACGATATTTCCCATCCTCATCCTGCTCGGCCTGCTCAGCACTCTGCCCGGATGTATCGGCCTGGGAGCCTGGACATTGGGAAGCCGGGTCGACTCCAGCGAGCGTTCTCGGATATTCGAGCATCGCGGCTCGGCGGACTTGCACAAGCCTCCCCTCGAGGGAGGCATCAGGGAGGGAGCCGAATTGCGCCGTCATTGGGGCGCCCCCGATCGGGTGGTCTCTGACGCAGCCGGGCAAGAGGAATGGATCTATAAGACGGGGGGATGGCGTTGGGCCGGCATGTTGCTCTACGTCATCCTTGTTCCCTTGCCTGCGATGGTTCCGGTGGGATCACAGGAAATTTCGTTTACGCTGATCGACGGTCACATTGCTCAGACGACAAGAATGGACTGGGCATTTAAAGCGGGGGCGTATTGCGGGTACTTCGGCATGATGTACGGCGGGTTGGCCTGTGGTACCGGCACGCTGGAAGAAGCAACCGGATCGGAACAGGGTTCCTAAAACTCCGCCCCATAGACGTCAGCGGCTAGGAAGCGCAGCCCACAGCAGCTGGACCACCGCCGGGGCTGATCGGCGATGGCCCGCAAGCATCGCGGCATCAGTTCGCCGCGCCTTTTGATGCCTTTTTTCCGACGGCCGTCACGATCCGTTCCATACGCCCGATAGTCTTTCCGAGGAATGCGCCCACCGCCTCACCGACCTGCTTCGCCTGACGGGTCGCAGCCGCCGGAGCCTTGATTTCCTTGACGGCTCTCTTCACGCGGCGGCCGGATTTAGCGACAGCCTTCGAGACCGATGTTTTGATGTTGCGTGCAGTTCCACCCGCCTTTCGTCGCACGACATTCCCGACTTTGCGCACCATGCTCTTGCCACTGCTGGCAGTTTTTCCTGCGCTTTTCTTTCTCATCATCCCTCCTTGTCACGGCCGGACGGTGAAGCCCTAAACATACGTGCTTTGAGCAAGACGAGCAAGCAGCCCGTTTATCTCAAAGCCATCGACGAACCCGACCGACATAACGGGCGTACTGGTCGCCAAAGATGGCCGCGAGAGCCCGTTCTTCCGGTCCGATTTGAAAGCGATTCATATAGAGCACAAAAAGTGGAAGGATCACAAAAGCGGCCGCGTTGGATAAAACGATTCCCCACGCAAGCATAAAAAGGAAAAACCCGACATACATGGGGTTGCGGGTCCAAGCATAAATGCCGGTCATCACCAGCGAGGAACTCGAGGACGGCTTCATAGGGTTCACAGTGGTTTTCGCCCGGCGAAAGGAGAGGACGCCTGCCAAAAGCATCAATGTTCCCGCCACAGCGACACAGCCTGCCACGAGCCGACGCGCCGGCAGCTCGATATGCCATCCAGGCAAGACCCAGTCAGAGAGCCACATTATGCCGGCCATGACTAGGCCGACCACGAGCGGGGGAACTTTCAGCTCCAGCGTCATGCTCAGAACATATGCAAGTACGTGAGGCTAAGCAAGCAAGCTGGCAGCCGACCGCATAGAGCAATGCATCGCCCGGCGACTTGAGAGGTCTGGAATTCTTCCACTCCCCCTCTGGAATTTCTACTCGAATCTCGGCAGCATCACCCCGATTCATCATTCATCGATCGGGCGAACTAATCACGTAACGCATTGTATTGATGAAGATGTTGCCGATATCGGACTTGAATGCCCCGCTCGGCACATTCCCTGCTGATGTCTCTGCTCGATGTTTGCGCATCCGTCCATATTACTGATCGACGACAGCCCCGGCGAATGTGAATTGTTTCGCTTGGCGGTCATCCAATCCGGTGTCGAAGTGAGCCTGTTCACGGAAGACGACGCGGAAGCGGCGATGCATTTCCTGAACAATCATTCCATCCTTCCTTGCTTTGTCCTGCTCGACTGGCACCTCAGCAACCACTGTGGTGACGCCTTCCTCAAACGACTGCGTAGCGACGCTCGCCTCGGCACAATCCCCGTCGTCGTCTTCACCACCAGCGACGAGGCGGCAGATCTCGCTGCCGCCTATGCTCAGGGAGCGAACGGCTATGTGGTCAAGCCGGCAACGTTCGACGAGCTAGTTCAATGCATTGAAGACATGTGCCGATACTGGATCGGTCGAAACCGTACCGCAATCAGGATGACCGCCACATGTTGACACGCACCGCTCTCAAGAATCCCTACGCCGTATTCGCACTCTGCATGATCGCGCTGATCCTGGGCGCCGTGTCTTATCAAAAGATGCGCGTGGACATTTTTCCCGAAATCCGCTTGCCTTCGATCCTCGTCACCACCTTCTACCGCGGTTTGAGTCCGACTGAGATGGAAGGCGCCATCACGCTAAAGATGGAGCAGCGGTTCGTCGAGGCCAGTTACGTCGAACATATCGAATCGCAGTCGCTCGCCGGCATGAGCTATATCAAAGTCTTTTTCCAACCGGAGTACAGCATCGACAGCGCCCAGTCGGAACTGACGAGTCTCGCCTACAGCATCATCAGGCTCCTTCCACCCGGCGTGTATCCTCCCTCGGTCTATAAATTCGGCGTTTCGAGCCTTCCGATCGGGTACCTAGCCATCAATAGCGAAAGCCTCGGCGCGAAGGAGATCCGCGATCTAGCCTACTTTACCGTGCGCCAGCAGATTGCGACGATACCCGGGGTATCTTTTGGACCGCCGTTGGGCGGGAAGGTACGGCAAATCACGATCTTCCTGGACCAACAGCGCCTGCTGGCGCGCGGGATCTCTCCCTCGGAAGTCGTGAAGGCCGTGAATTCACAGAGCGCGATTATTCCGGCGGGCGACATCAAGATCGGCGACCTCGACTATTACGTCTATTCGAACAGTCTGGTCGACGTCGTCGACAAGATCAATGACATTCCTATCAAACTCGTCAACGGCACGCCGGTGCTCGTCCGCGATATCGGCACCGCTGCCGATAGTTCGGCCATTCAAACATCGATCGTGCGCGTGAACGGCCGAGAGGCGACCTACATTCCGATTACGAGGCAGGAAGGTGCCAATACCGTCGAGGTAACGGACGGCATCCGGGCCAAGCTGCCGAACCTCACCGAAATTCCGGCCGACACGACCGTGAAATTTCTTTACGACCAGTCGCTCTATATCCGGCAGGCGATTGCCAATCTGCAAAAGGAAGGCTTGCTCGGGGCCGGTCTTGCGGGCGTCATGATCTTTCTGTTCCTCCGCAGCGTCAAGGCTGCGCTGGTCGTCGGCCTCGCAATTCCTCTGTCGTTGACCGTTGCGCTGGTCTGCCTGTACTTGACGGGGCAAAGCGTGAACATCATGACGCTCGGCGGCTTGGCGCTGGTGATCGGCACACTGCTCGACAACAACATCGTGGTGCAGGAAAACCTCCACCGCCATCTGGAGATGGGCAAAGACGGCCGCTCGGCCGCGGAAGACAGCGCCACCGAGCTCACGCTGCCGATCCTCGTCGCCACGATTTGCATCCTGATCGTGTACCTGCCGATCATGTTCTTCACCGGCATCATCAAGTATCTCTTCGTTCCCATGGCAATGACGGTCGCGTTCGCCATGTTGGCCGACTACGCCGTCTCCATGTCCGTCACTCCGGTCATCCTGGCGCGGCTCTACCACACCGGTCACGCAGGCTCTTCCGAGGAAGATTCGTCGGCCAATGAAGGATGGTTCCGCTACGTGCTCGCCATCTATGAGCCGCTTCTCCGCGGCGCCGTCAGATTCAAAGCTTTGGTCGTGATCGGTGCTCTGCTCGCGTTGCTCGGTACGGGAGCCCTGCTGATCCCCCGCCTGCATACCGAGTTCTTCCCGAAGGTCGATGCTGGAAATTTCACCATGATCGTCATCGCCCCGGAAGGATCGCGCATAGAGAAGACGACGGCCATAGTGGGAGAAATAGAGCGGTTGGTGCAGGAGACGATTCCCAAGTCCGATCTGGAGGAAGTCATCTCGAACACCGGCCTATATTTCGGGGATGCCGCCCGGTTCGCGCCGAACACCGGCAACCACACGGCTTTCGTACTGGTGAATCTCGTCACGGGACACCAGGGACATACGGAGCACTACATCGATGAGCTTCGCGGCAGGTTGAAAGCCAAACTGCCCGGCGTCGAAGTGTCCTTCCAGACTGGCGGAATCATCAGCGACGTCTTGAACTTCGGATTGCGCGCTCCTATCGACATTCAAGTAAAGGGCCCGAGCCTGGATGTCATCCGCCCCGTGGCCGAGCGGATTCAACAGCAGGTGGCGCAGGTCTCCAACACCGTGGACGTCAGGATCAAGCAAGGCAAGAGTTACCCGGAGCTGCACATCGACGTGGATCGCACTAAGGCAGCCTATTACGGCGTTACACAAGACAGGGTGGTGATCGATGTGATCACCGGTATCAGCTCCAATCTGGCGTTGTCCCCCAACTTTTGGCTCGATCCCAAAACGGCAAACGGCTACTTCTTGCTGGCCCAGTATCCGGAGCAATCCCTCACCAAGACCGAGGATTTGTTGAATATTCCCATTATCGGGGCGCGCACGCCGCTTCTTCCCACGGCAAGTCTCACGACGGCCGGCGCATCCGGTTCCACGGTTGCGTTGCAGAACACGCCCTTTGCGGGAAGACAACTCGACTTCTCCAATGGGTTCTATGCTTCGGACGATCGTCGCGGTCCCCCCTTGCTGCTGCGCGACGTGGCCAGCCTGAAGTTCAAGACCGGTCCAGATTCGGTGGACCACTACGATTTGTCACGCCTGATCAACGTGCTGGTCACGCCCGTCGGGAATGACCTCGGACGCGTTGCGAAGGACATCGAAGCGGTCCTTGCCGGCATCACGCTCCCCAAAGATGTGACGGTGCAACTGCGGGGAGAAGTCGCCAACATGCGCAACGCCATTGAAAATTTTGCCTTGGCACTTCCGCTCGCGGTCCTCCTCATCTACTTGGTGATGGTG
>DASTLA010000304.1:0-15756 GCA_035715525.1 Nitrospiraceae bacterium | reverse complement strand
GCCTCCGAGTTTGCGCTCTTGGGCTACGGAGAAAGCAGCGACGCCTATCATATGTCCACGCCTCAGCCGGAGGGCCAAGGCGCGTCATTGGCGATGCGACAGGCTCTGGCCCGGGCCGGGCTCGACCCGCACGAGATCGACTACATCAACCTGCATGGAACCGGCACTCCTGCCAACGACTTGGCGGAAGACGAAGCCCTGTGCCAGGTGTTCGGCTGCCAGACGCCCTGTAGTTCGACCAAAGGCGCAACGGGCCATACCTTGGGCGCCGCCGGCATCATGGAGGCCGTCATTTGTCTCTTGAGTCTGCGGCATGGCTGGATGATGGGAACCGCGAACACCCAGGTACTCGATCCCCGGTTGCGCGCCAATATCCTTCTCGCCGGCGAGCGGCGTCCGCTTTCTCGAGTCATGAGCAATTCCTTCGGTTTCGGCGGGAACAATTGCAGCCTGATTTTCGGAAAGGAGCGGTCGTGAATCTGTTTGTCCAAGGCGTGGGCCTCGTCGGCCCTGGACTGGACGATTGGTCCAGCGCCCGCCCGGTGCTCGCAGCAGAGGAACCGCACCACGTCCGCCCGACGGTAAAACCGGTCCCGGCTTTGCTGCCGGCGACCGAACGGCGGCGCAGCAGCGACGCCGCTCGGTTGGCCATTCAGGCGGCAACCGAGGCGTTTACGATGGCCGGCATGCCCGGGCAAGCATTGTCCACCATATTCGTCTCTTCGGACGGCGACGGCGACATCACACATCGAATCTGCGAGGCGCTGGCCAAACCCGATCGGGCCGTCTCGCCGACGTCCTTTCATAATTCCGTCTACAACGCCCCTGCCGGCTACTGGAGCATCGCCACCGGCTCGCATTGCGGCTCCACGACACTCTGTGCCTTTGATACCTCCTGTGCGGCCGGCCTGTTGGAGGCGGCCGTGTTCGCGACGGTCGAGCGGCTGCCGGTCTTGCTCGTCGTCTACGATCTGACGAAGCCGGAGCCGCTCCATGCCACGCGCCCGGTGAGTCACAGCTTTGCCGCTGCCTTTCTCTTCTCCCCCTCCCTCGTTGGGAGCACGCTCATGCGCTGGCACGTCTCGTTGACGCCACGCCGTCCGCCGACCGCGTTCCCGAGCGGGATCGACTCGTCGCTGGAGGACAATCCGGCCGCCCGCTGCCTGCCCTTGCTCTGCGCGCTAGCGACGCAAACCAGTCAGCGCATTACCTTGGATTACTTCGATGAGCACAGCCTCGAGGTCGTCTGCGAGCAGGTCGCCCATGCGTAGGATCGCCGACCTCGTTCCCCATCAGGGAAGCATGTGCCTGCTGGACGACGTCTTGGAGTGGGACGAGCGGATCATCGTCTGTCGGGCCAGCAGCCATCGCCGACCGGACCATCCCCTCCGAGAGCGATGGGGACTCTATGCTCACTGCGGCATCGAATATGGCGCGCAAGCCGCTGCCGCACATGCGGCGCTCGTCGATGGTCCGCACCGGCCTGCCCGGCGCGGACTCCTCGCAGCGATCCGAGACCTGATCACCCATGTGCCCCGCTTGGATACGGTCGAAGGACTGCTCACGATCCGGGCGGAACTTCTCCTTGTCCACGACGGCGGCGGCCGCGTCTACGGCATTACGCTGTCGGGCGGCTTCCAGACGCTCGTGACCGCCCGCATCTCCGTCGTGACCGTCGAGGCGGCGGACCTTTCCTTGGTCGGAGGCACCGCGTCGTGATGAAGCGCGCATTGGTCACCGGCGGCAGCGGCGACATCGGGGCAGCGATTTGCCGGGCGCTGGCCGCCGAGGGATTGCATATTTGCGTCCACGGCCACCGGCGTATGGAGCGGGCGAGGGCCGTGGTGGACAGCATCGCGGCAAAAGGAGGCAGCGCCGAAGTTGTGGCGTTCGATGTGACGGACTACGCTCAGACCACCGCCGCGTTGAACGGCTTGCTCGAGGCGGGGCCGATCCAAGTCTTGGTGAACAATGCCGGGCTGCACGATGACGCTCCCCTGGCCGGGATGACGGCCGAGCAATGGCACCGCGTGATCGATGTCTCGCTCCATGGCTTCTTCCATGTCACGCAACCGCTCCTGCTGCCGATGATCCGAACCCGCTGGGGCCGCATCATTTCCGTCACGTCGATCAGCGGGCTCATCGGCAATCGAGGTCAGGTCAACTATGCGGCGGCAAAGGCGGCGGTTCATGGAGCGACCAAAGCATTGGCGCTCGAATTGGCGTCGCGGGGCATCACGGTCAATGCCGTGGCGCCCGGTCTCATGTCCACTCCGGACACGCTGGCCCTTTTCGATCAAGAGTCCATCGCTCGCCTCGTTCCGATGAAGCGGGCCGGTGAGCCTTCTGAGGTGGCGAGCCTCGTCGCGTATTTGGCTTCGGACGCCGCATCATTCATCTCGGGCCAAATTATCTCGGCGAACGGAGCGATGGCATGACCGACGCTGGACATCATGCCCTGGTCATTCCGGCCTATAACGAAGCCTTCACGATTCGTGACGTCGTGGCCGGGGCCCTACGCCACATCGCTCGGGTGATCATCGTGGACGACGGCTCGACGGACGGTACCGCCATAGCCTTGAGCGACCTGCCTGTAACCGTGCTCCGTCATGACCGCAACCGTGGCAAGGGAGCCGCGCTCTGGTCGGGCATCCGGGAAGCTCTGGAAGGCGGCGCCACCGCCATCGTGACGATAGACGGCGACGGGCAACATGCTCCGCAAGACATTCCGATCTTGCTTGCGGCCCATCGGCAATTTCCGAGCGGAATCATCATCGGGTCGCGTCTGCACAACCGGCATCTCATACCGGCTGCCCGATACGCCGCCAATCGCATCGCAAACTTCTGGATTTCGTGGGCGGCCGGCCGCCGGTTGGACGATACGCAATCGGGCTTCAGGCTCTACCCGGCGGAGACGATTCGTTCCCTCTATGCTGCCTGCGATTGGAAGGCCGGTTTTGCGCTCGAAAGTGAGATTCTGATCGAAGCAGGCCGCCGGGGCATCGGCATCCATGCGGTCCCCGTGTCCACGGTCTACGGCAGTCATCTCCGACGGAGCCATTTTCGGCAAGGCCGCGACATCTCGCGCATCACCCGTATGGTCGCGAAGAAACTGCTTGCCCGCCGCATGGATGTGGACGGCTTGTGCCGAAGCCTTTATGCGAGCAGCTCTATTCCGACGAAACGGCGCCGGGTCCGAGATAGGATGGAGAGGTCACGAGGCCCCGTGCGAGTCTTGTTCATCGCCGAGTCCGTGAGCCTGGCCCACGTCGCCCGCGCCGCCACGCTGGCTCGAAGCCTGGACCCCGATCGTTATGACGTCCACCTCGCCTGCGATTCTCGCTATCTGCCGGTCCTCGGGCCGCTTCCCTTCCCCGTCCATCGCATCTCCTCAATCGACGGCGAGCTGTTCCAAGACCGCCTCGCCAAAGGCGATCAGCTTTACAGCGTCGACGATCTGCGGGGATATGTGAAGGAAGATCTCTCGGCCATGGAGAACGTCCAACCGGATGTGGTCGTGGGCGATTTTCGTCTGTCGCTGTCGGTCAGCGCTCGACTGGCGGGCATTCCGTATGCCGCCATCGTCAACGCACACTGGAGCCCTTACGCCCGGCCCCGTTACAGGGTGCCGGAACTCGCCATTTCGGCACGCTTCGGCCCCAGGCTGGGACAATTGCTGTTCAATCTGATCCGTCCCTTCGTCTTTGCGCAACAGGCGGCTCCCCTGAACCGGGTCCGCCGGGAACAGGGCCTCGCGCCACTGCCCTACAGCTTGCCGCATGTGTTCTGTGATGCCGATGCGACCTGGTATGCGGATCTGCCTGAATTAATACCCACATTCGGGACGCCGCCGCACCATCGGTACGTCGGGCCTGTCGTCTGGGACTATGGAGAGAGACCTTGGTGGTGGGCTTCTCTGGAGGAGGGCCGGCCCACCGCCTACGTCACGATGGGGACATCCGGAATGGCGCACCTGACTCGCCTGATCGTTCAGGCTCTTACCGACCTTGGATGGCAGGTTCTCGTTGCGACAGCAGGTCGATCGGACTACCCCCGGGTGAGAGAAGGATTGTGGGTCGCGCCCTATTTACCGGGTACCGCCGCGGCCGCCAGAGCAGATCTGGTCATTTGCAATGGGGGCAGCGGAACCCTGTACCAGGCCCTTGCAGCGGGAACGCCCGTGCTGGGGCTACCGAGCAACCTCGACCAGTATCTCACGATGGAATATGTCAGGGTTGCAGGAGCTGGGGAACTTCTTCGAAGCGGAACCGCGACCGTCGAGTCGATTCAGAGGATGGTTCGTCGCATCCAGGGATCCGCGACGTATACCGAACGGGCTCGCCGTTTACAGCAGCAGCTGTACCGTTTCTGCGGTCCCGACCGGCTGGATGGGTTGATCGCCGCCGTTTTATCGCCTGGGCTCATCATCTCCCCCGAGCAACCGAGCCGGGTCTCGACCGGCTCTTGAAGACCGGCGTGGGGCCGGCCTTCAAGAGAGTCGCGCAAGGTCCCATCAAGGACGTCCGCAAGCGATCTTCATCGATTCGATGTCGTTCGCCATATCCAACTTGCCGAGATTGGGCACTCGCTGCCCCGGCGCAAAGGCGATCTCCGTTCCCTTGAAATCTTTGTCTTCGTAGGCACGGACAGTCGCATTCGATCCAACGATCACGCTCTCGATGTCGTTGCTCCAGTCCTTTCCGGCGACATTTTTCAGCGTCGCATATTCTTTGGGGCCCTGAAGGACGACATGGGGATCGTCTTGATCGAAGTCGTCGTCTTCAAAAATCTCGATCCAGCAGTTCTTGTCCACCACCTGCATCTCGAGATCCGCTGCATGAGCGGGCAGCCATCCGAAAGCCAGTGCCAATGACAGCATTCCTAATTTGAGCCGAGACATGTCACACTCCTTTTGTTTCTGACCTTGGGCTTGGCTCGCCCTATTCCAACGGTCAAACCCGGATGTTCAGCGCCTGTCGCCGAGCGTCACTTCCCGGATGACGCATCGGCCAACAGCACCCGATTGAGCGCCTTCACCATCTGGAGGTGAGCCGTCTTATCCTCTTGAAGGCCGGTCACAAAGAGGTCCGCGTGATGTTGCTGCAGTAGCCGGGCAAAGTCGGCATGTCCGGCCTCGGGAACGCCATACAACGTCGCCAGCGACGTCACGTATTGCCCGCCTCCCGCGGCCGCTTCTTGGCGCAGGTTCTCATAGGCCACGCCGGCAAATAGATTGATCTTTTGCTCCTGCCGCACCAATCCATCCGCCGAGAAGATGTCCTGTGGGCTCGTACTGGAGAAGAAGGCCACTGTGGTATCAAGCGTGGCCTTCGTCGTATTACACGCGCTCACGCTTGCCCCAGCCGCCACCACGCCACAAATCGCCAGCCACCGGCCGAATCCTGTGATCTTCATAAGCCTCCTCCTTAATTGAATGGGTACGGGTAATATTACCGGCCGGGCCCTCAAGGGCCGCGGCACGCAGTGGCGGTATAAGCAAATGACGGGCCGAGCAGCGGGAATAGGCCGAAAGGGCTCTTGCCCGTCGTCCGGATTTTTACGGGATCACGCTAGGTCTTGCCGGAGCGGCACAAAGTCGGTTCAGCGGCGCTCGGGAGCGAGGCGGCCTGATGATGGAAAGCGCTAAGCTGAGCGTTGCAGGAAGGATCCGGCAAGGACAAGTTGTCCTGCCGCGGACAGGATGCCACCTTCAATGAACTCGAAGCAGGTCACTCGAAGAAGGTCACTCACCATTCCTTGAACACGATGAATACTGCGCCGACCATCATGCCGAAACCAACCAGGTAGTTCCACTTTAGCGGTTCTTTCAAATACCAGATCGAGAACAGGCAAAAGACGACCAGCGTGATGACCTCTTGAATCGTTTTGAGTTGAGCGGCCGTGAAGGCGTAATGTCCGATCCGATTGGCCGGGACTTGAAAACAGTATTCGACGAACGCGATGCCCCAACTGACCAAGATCGCTTGCCACAAGGGCACGTCCTTATACTTGAGATGCCCATACCAGGCAAAGGTCATAAAAACATTCGAAATGGTCAACAGCACGATGGTGTGCATAATTCTCCCATGCGTGTAAGCAGTGAGCAGCGACTGAACGATGCCAATGACGACAATCGCCTTATACGCCTTCCATAATAGAAAACGACGGTGGCTCAGCCAAACGATTTCAAAGTTCCTCGAAAGAGAGAGGCTGCCTTAGTATCGCGCTAACGAGAGAGTCATGATCGGCACGTTGAACTTTGGTTATGACGTGCACCACACCTTCTGGAACGATTCTCAAGACGGCTGATGGCAAAAGCGCCATTAACGACAGCTTTCATGTTCGCTTTTTAGCGAGGATGCACGGAAGGTATGTTTGACGGATGGCGCAGACGAGGCAGGAGAAAATCCGACAGTGCTGAATGGATCCAGGCGGCCTGGATTGGTCCCATCGTGCGCGCGTCGAACGAGGTGTGCGACGCGAGAATAATGAGCGTTATGTTTGCGTACGGGCGCGAGACGGTGAGCGCCCAGTGTGTCTGTAGCTTTTCCCTACCCATGCGTGCGCGTTCCGCGAGCACACCGGCAGGCCGCCCTCAGTTGATCGGTCGGACTGCCCGCCCGGCTGCCTTAAGGCAGCCGGGCCTCTCTCAATACCTGTCCTGTGTAGGATCTCTTGGATTTGGCAATCTCGCTCGGCGGTCCTTCAACCACGATTTCTCCGCCCCGGTCGCCGCCTTCCGGGCCCAGGTCGATGAGCCAATCGGCGTTTCTGATCACGTCGAGATTGTGCTCGATGATCACGATCGTATTGCCCGATTCGACGAGCCGATCCAACACGTCCAGCAGTCGTTGGGTGTCGGCGAAGTGCAGGCCGGTGGTCGGTTCGTCGAGAATGTAGAGGGTTCGTCCGGTCGCACGCTTGGACAACTCCCGCGACAGCTTCACGCGCTGCGCTTCGCCGCCGGACAGCGTGGTCGCCGACTGCCCGAGCCGCACATAATGCAGGCCGACGTCGTGTAGCGTCTGCAGCTTCACCTTGATGTGCGGAATATTTTCGAAGAATTCGAGCGCGTCGTCGACCGTCATGTTCAGCACGTCGGCGATGCTTCGGCCTTTGTATTGGATGTCGAGCGTTTCACGGTTGTAGCGTTGTCCCTTGCAGACTTCGCATGTCACGTAAACATCCGGCAGGAAGTGCATTTCTATCTTGATGAGCCCGTCGCCTTGGCAGGCCTCGCAGCGGCCGCCTTTCACGTTGAAGCTGTAGCGCCCTGGTTTGTACCCGCGCACGCGAGATTCCGGCAAATTGCTGAAGAGATCGCGAATGAAGGAAAACAACCCGGTATAAGTGGCGGGATTGGACCGCGGCGTGCGGCCGATCGGTGACTGGTCGATGTCGATGACCTTGTCCAGCGCGTCGACGCCCAAGAGCTCCTTGCAGCCGTCGATCTTGGGCTTCTTGTGGTAGAGCAACTGCGAAAGCGAATGAAACAGCACTTCCAGCACCAACGTGCTTTTCCCGGACCCCGACACACCGGTCACGCAGGTCATCAGTCCGAGCGGGATCTTCGCCGTTACTCCTTTGAGATTGTGCTTCTTCGCGCCGACCACGGTGAGAAATCCCTTCGGCTTCCGCGCGCGCCGCGGCAGCGAGACCGTCTGATGTCCTTTGAGATACTGTCCGGTCAACGAGTCGGGATTGGCTCTGATCTGCGACGGCGTGCCTTGCGCGACGATCTTCCCGCCGTGCGTGCCGGCCCCCGGCCCGAGGTCCAGAATGTGATCGGCCGCCTCCATCGTTTCGGCGTCGTGCTCGACGACGACCACCGTGTTGCCCAGATCACGCAGCCTCAGCAATGTTTGGAGCAGCCGCCTGTTGTCGCGTTGATGCAGGCCGATGGAGGGCTCATCCAAGATATAGAGCACGCCTACCAATCCGGAACCGATCTGCGTGGCGAGTCTGATTCTCTGGCCCTCCCCTCCGGAAAGTGTGGCGGCGGCTCGATCCAAGGTCAGATAGTCCAACCCCACGTTGTTTAGAAACCCCAGACGCTCGCGGATTTCCTTGAGGATGCGATGGGCAATGACCAGCTCTCGCTCGCTGAACTTGAGGGCACCGAAGAACTCGGCGGCCGCCCTCACGGAAAGCCGCGTGACCTCCGCGATCGACCGCTTGCCGATCTTGATCGAGAGACTTTCGGGCTTGAGGCGCGCCCCTTGGCAGGTCGGGCATAGTTCCAACAGCGTGAAGTCCTCTTCCTCGGGGCAGCCGGGAGTCATGGCATACCCGATGCCGTCGCAAGCGGGACAGGCGCCGTGCGGGCTGTTGAAGGAGAACACGCGAGGGGTGATTTCCGGGTAGCTCACGCCGCACTTGATACAGGCCAATCGTTCGCTATAGAGCTGCGCCTTGCCCTGCTCGGGCAACACACCCACCAGCCCGCCGGCCAGCTTCAACGACGTCTCGACCGAATCCGCAAGACGTCGCGCCAAGGCCTCGCCCGCCTTCATCACCAGCCGATCGACGATAATTTCGATGGTGTGCTTCTTCTGCTTGTCGAGGATGATCTCGTCGCCGAGATCGACCAGTTCGCCGTCGATCCTTGCGCGGACATATCCGGCCCGGCGCATCTCCAACAATTCTTTTCGATACTCGCCCTTTCGTCCCCGCACGATGGGAGCCAGAATCTGAAATTTCGTGCCCTCCGGCAACTCGCGGATGGCGTCCACCATCTGCTGGATGGTCTGCGCCGTAATTTCCTGCCCACATTGAAAGCAATACGGCCGACCCACGCGGGCGAATAGGAGCCGGAGATAGTCATAGATCTCGGTAACCGTCCCGACCGTCGAGCGAGGGTTGTGACTGGTGCTTTTCTGCTCGATGGAAATTGCCGGCGACAGCCCTTCGATAGAATCCACATCCGGCTTGCCCATCTGCTCGAGGAACTGCCGCGCGTAAGCCGACAGCGACTCGACGTACCGCCGTTGTCCTTCGGCATAGATCGTATCGAAGGCCAGCGACGATTTCCCGGAGCCGCTCAAACCTGTGATGACGACGAGCTTGTCTCTTGGAATCTCGACGTCGAGATTCTTCAGATTGTGCTCGCGCGCGCCCTTGATGACGATGGAATTGGACATGAGAGTCGTGGATTATAACAAAAGAGATGCCGTCGCAAGCGATCGCTTGCCCGTCACCTTGACAAAGCTTGAAACCGGGTGCTACCCCTGAGCCCATGCTACAGGTAGGCGAACCGCTGGCGTCGTCCGACTCTCAGGGAACTGCTCCGCCACAGGCCGTCTCCACCTGGTCCGGTCAGGCCCGAGAGCAGGCGGTCCAGCGGATGTTTACCGCCATTGCCGGCGTCTACGATCTCAACAACACGCTGCTCAGTTTCGGACTCCATCATCATTGGAAAAAGCTTACGGCTTCGTATGTTCCGGTCGTCAGTCAGGGGCGCGCGCTCGACATCGGGGCCGGCACGGCCGATCTCGCGCTGCTGATCGAGTCCAGCATGGGCCTCGGCGGCCGTGTCATCGCCTCCGATCTGAACCATGCGATGCTGGCGGAAGGACTGCGGAAGGTTGCGAAGCAGGGCCTGCGACCGCGAATCACCTGTTTGCAGGCCAATGCCGAACGCTTGGGTTTCCCGGACGACACGTTCCATGCCGTCACGACCGGTTTCTGCATGCGCAACGTCGGCAACCTCATGCTGGCGTTCATGGAAATCCGGCGCGTGCTGCGACCCGGCGGCCGATTCGTCTGTCTGGAGTTTTCGCGACCGGTCTACGGCTGGTTGCGGCGGCTCTACGATTGGTACTCGTTTCGTTTGTTGCCCTGGATCGGCACGAAGGTCGCGCGAGACCGCACGGGAGTATACGAATATCTTCCCGCTTCCATTCGCACGTTTCCCGACCAGGAGCGCCTGGCGGCCCTCTTAAAGGAGGCAGGATTCCGTGAAGTGCAGTATCGCAATCTGACCGGCGGCATCGTGGCGATCCACATTGCAACAAAATGAGGAATCCTGAGTTCTGAATGCTGAATTGTCACCGTCTTCCCCTTTCGCCCATTCATCGTTCATAATTCAACATTCAGAATTGTTTATGGAATCCATTCTCTACATCTTCCTCCCCTGCAAGAAGGTCTACCCGATCGGGGTGACCTATCTGGCTGATTTTATTCACCGCCGGAAGCCGGAGGTGCGCCAGCGCATTCTGGATCTGTCGCTGTTCCCGGAATCCCATCGCAGCCAGGCCGTCCGCGATGCGGCCCTCGATTTCAAGCCAGCCCTGGTGTGCTTCTCCTGGCGGGACATTCAGATCTTTTCTCCTCACGAGGGGGATGCGTCGCTCGAACACGCGTTCAATTTTTATTTCGCCAGCAATCCCATCAAGCGCGTGATGGCCTCATTCGAAGGACTGAAACAACTGTACCGGTACTACAGCCATATCCGGGCCAACCTCTCCTACCCTTGGCTCATCCGCAAGGAGTTTCCCAAGAGCCGCATCATGGTCGGCGGCGGAGCCTTCACGGCCTTTGCCGAGCAACTCATCGAAAAGCTTCCGGAAGGCACGATCGGCATCCTCGGCGAAGGAGAGGACGCGATCTTGAAAGTGATCAGCGGCGAATCGCTGGAGGGGGAGCGGTACATCGTTCGAGAGGGAAAACGGATCCGCAAAGGCGAACAGCGGTCCCCGGCCCTCCTGGACGCACTTACCGTAGACCTTCCTTATCTCACGTCGATCTTTCCGCAATTCGAAGCCTATCGAGAGGACTCGATCGGAGTACAGACGAAGCGCGGCTGCCCCTACGACTGTGCGTTCTGTCTGTACCCTTATATAGAAGGTAAGCGGGTCCGCTACCGTCCGCCCGAGATGGTCGTGCGCGACATCGCCCAGCATTATCGCCAATGGGGAGCGAGACGATTCTGGTTTACCGACGCACAGTTCATCACCGGCAAAGAATCGTATCCGCAATGTACCGAAATCCTTGAGCGCATCCTGAGCGAGAAGCTCGAAATCGAATGGTCGGGCTATATCCGTACCTCGCTGATCACACCGGAGTTGGCCAAACTTATGGTGCGGTCCGGGGTCGGCGACCTGGAAGTCGCCATCACGTCCGGCTCCCAGGAGGTGCTGAACAATCTTCACATGGGATTCAAGCTCGAACGCCTCTATGACGGTTGTCGCTACCTGGCGGAGGCGGGCTTCAAAGGCAAGATTATCCTGAATTATTCACTCAATTCTCCCAAGGAAACCGAAGAGAGCCTGCTTCAGAGCGTGGAGTCCTATAAGAAAGTGGCATCGATCCTGGGTGAAGAACGGGTCTTCCCGCTCATGTTCTTCTTGGGAATCCAGCCCAATACCGATCTGGAGCATCGGCTGCTGGAAGAAGGCTACCTGTCCGCCGGCTACAATCCGCTGCTGCTCACCCCCACCAGTATCCGCAAGCTGCTCTATAACCCCGCGCCGCTTAATAAGCTCATTGCCAAAGCTTGCCTCACGGCTTGGGGACGCAAGGCAGGCAGCCGTGACCCCAGAGCCTGGTCGGGATCCTTATCGCAGACGACCACCGGGCAACCGGCCGATCAAGTCGTCCCCCACTATGCCGACGGGAACCTGATCCGCGGCGTCGAGCATAACTCAGGACGAGAAGCGCTCTTGACCTTGGAGCACATTCTTCGATCGCGTCGCCCGTCGCAGCCGGTCGGCGCTCCATCGCAAAAGTCTACTGTGGGTTCAGTCGGTTAGAGCAGGGGACGAGCCCCGTTCCATCGGCCGTTTGCTTGCATTCCTAAAGAGCACGATGCTATCATGCCGCTTCTTTTAGGGCGGATTCTCGTCCAACCGTTTGAATTACCGGCGGTTGCGCGGCGGCGTTCACCCTAATGAGGCGTTGCCCAGGAGGCATCTCGATGTACAAGACGATATATATCCCTGTCGACAATTCTGATCATTCGAATCAGGCGGTCGACGTGGGAATTGAGCTTGCGAAGGTGTTCGGCTCCAAAATCGTTGGGAGCCACGTCTACGCGGCCAAAATGCACGATAAACGGTTCAAACAGATGGAAGCGGGCCTGCCGGAAGAGTATCACGACGAAAAGGAGCTCGATCGCCAGCGTCAAATCCACGACTCGCTGATTACCCGCGGGCTGCAGATCATTACGGATTCGTACCTCGACTACGTCGATAAGAAATGCACGGAGGCGAACCTCCCTATCGAACGTCGTTCGCTCGAAGGGCGTAATTGGAAAGTGCTCGCCGAGGACATCAACACCAACGCCTATGATCTGGTCATCATGGGCGCGCTGGGTGTGGGGGCGGTCAAGGACAGCGTCATCGGAAGCAACACGGAGCGCGTGCTCCGTCGGGTTCGTAATTCCGACATGCTGATCATCAAGCGGACCGAACCGATGGGCAATGGAAGGATTGTCGTAGCCGTGGACGGCAGTCCCTATTCGTTCGGCGGGCTCATGACCGGTCTTGCGCTGGGGAAAGCGTTCGATCGGCCGGTTGAGGTGATCTCGGCATTCGATCCCTACTTTCACTATGCCGCGTTCCACAGCATTTCCGGCGTGCTCAACGAAGAGGCCGGCAAGGTGTTCCGCTTCAAGGAGCAGGAGAAGCTCCACGAAGAAGTCATCGACAGCGGGCTTGCCAAAATTTACCAGTCGCACCTCGACATCTCACGGGAAATCGCGCAGGCGGAACAGACGGACGTCAAGACGACGCTGTTGGACGGCAAGGCCTTTGAAAAGATCATTCAATACGTCCGCAAGGACATTCCCGCGCTGCTGATCGTGGGGCGCATCGGCGTCCACAGCGACGAGGACATGGACATCGGCAGCAACACCGAAAATCTGCTGCGTACCGCGCCCTGCAATATCCTCGTGTCGAACCGCAAATACGTGCCGCCCATCGATACCCAGGCGGAATACACCATCGCCTGGACGGAGGAAGCGCTTCGGAGGATGGAAAAGATTCCCGTGTTCGCGCGCGGAGTCGCCAAGACCGCCATCCACCGTTACGCCATTGAAAAGGGCCATACGATCATCAGCAACACGGTGGTCGACGCCGCGGTCGGCCATATCTTGCCGAAGGGCGCCATGGATGCGATGCGTGCATTGGGCGGAAGCCTCGATGCTTCGGGCATCGACCGTGACAAGATGCAGGCCGACGATGCGGTGGCCAAAGACCTGATGGGTTCGACATTGAGCGGAATGATGTCCCAGGTGGTCGAAGAAAAGCCCGCGCCGACTTCGACGACCCAGGCGTACCTCGACCGCATGAGCCAGAACTATTATGTCTGCGACGGCTGTGGATACATCGGCAAGGGTGACACGCCGGTGAAGTGTCCCGTCTGCGCCGCGGAGGGCGACCGATTCAAGCAGGTCGACAAGTCGATCTTTGAAGCGGCGGCCAAGACGGAAGGCGGATTGGAGATGGACGTCGCCTACGACGACATTCCGATGCAGTGGACCAAGGACGCCAAGGAGGCCATTCGCGCCGTACCGGCCGGTTTCCAACGGCGTCGGGCCAAGGCGAAGATTGAGAAGAGTGCCCGCAAGCTGGGCATGACGACCATCACGCTCGAATATGCCGCGCCGATGATTCAAGAAGCGGCCTCGGAAGATTACCAGCCGATCTTCGCCAACAAAGGCACCGGCACCGCGCCGGAAGCGGCCGCCGCGCTCGAGCGCACTGGAACTGGCACGTCGACCAACGGAACAGGCGAGGAGGTCGACAAGGCGCCTGCGGAGCCGAGTTCCCCCTACAGCTGGACCGCCGACGCGCAGGCCCGCCTCGAACGGGCCCCCGAAGGGTTCATGCGCGACTGCACGCGGGCGTTGATCGAAAAGCATGCCGAGAAAATCGGCACGACCGTCATCACGCTCGAAGTCGCCAACGAGGGCATCGATCAGGCCAAGGGCTACATGGCGGAAGCGATGAAGACCGGCAATCTCAAGGACATGATTGCCAACCTGACCGGCAAAGCTGGTTCCTAGCTTTGCCACGTTCTGAATTCTGATGTTGAGTTTTGAATTGTACGAATGACGCCTGCTTCGTCTGATTCACACATTCAGCATTTATAATTCAACATCCAACTTCTGGAGGTTATGGGTAAATCACTGCCGATCGTCAACGTGCCTGCTATGGGAGGAATGCTGGGATCCCTGCAACAGCAAATTTCCCAATTCTTTGGCCCCGGTTCGCCCTCGATGGCGCCCAACGACGGGCGTACCGTCGACGACTTCAAGCCCTATCTGGTGGCGCTGAATCTCACCAAGCGGTGCAACCTCAAATGCGACCACTGCTACCTCGATGCCACGACCAAGGCCGGCGGCGGCAGCGACGAATTGAGCACCGAGGAATGCTTTCGCCTCATTGATCAGATCGCCGAAGTCAATAAAGGCTGCCTGCTCGTCATTACCGGTGGAGAGCCGCTGGTTCGCCCCGATATTTTGGATATTGCGCGTCACGCGGTGCGCCTGGGCTTTATGGTCGTGTTCGGGACTAACGGCATGTTGATCAATGACCGTATGGCGAAAACCCTCGTCGACATCGGCGTGATGGGAGTCGGCATCAGCATCGATTCGCTCGATGCGGCCAAACACGATCGGTTCCGCGGCGTTCCGGGCGCGTTCGCGAGCGCGGTGGCCGGCATCGAAGCCGCCAAGCGCAACGGCCTGCAGTTCCAAATTCACTTCAGCGCGCAGCCGATGAACTATAAGGAATTGCCGAACGTCGTGGACTGGGCCCACCAGCTGGGCGCGCGGGTGCTGAACGTCTTTTTCATGGTCTGCACGGGACGCGGCGAAGAATTGACCGACATCACACCGGAGCAATATGAAGAGGTGCTCGGATTCTTGGTCGATTCTCAAGACAAGTACAAGGATATGCTGGTGCGCGCCCGTTGCGCGCCGCACTTCAAGCGCCTCGCCTATGAGAAGGATCCCAACTCGCCGCTGACGAAGGCCACCGGCTACATGGGAGGGGGTTGCCTGGCAGGAACCAACTACGCGCGCGTGACTCCGAACGGCGAACTCACGCCTTGTCCCTACATGCCGTTGTCGGCCGGGAACATCCGTGAAACCAGCTTCGTCGATCTGTGGGAACGCTCGGATATCTTCAACTCCTTCCGGTATCCGCACCTCAAAGGAAAGTGCGGCGACTGCGAGTATTCCGACATTTGCGGCGGCTGCCGGGCCCGTCCCTACGTGGACCACGGCGATTGGCTGGACGAAGATCAGTGGTGCCTGTACACCCCGAAAGGCGGCGAAAAGATCCGTGTTGCGTTCAATACTCCTGAGGAAACGGACATCGCCTGGGACGAAGCGTCCCAGCTTCGTCTGAGCCGTATCCCGTACTTTTTACGGGCGATGGTCAAAAAAGGAGTCGAGCGCCATGCCCGCGAAGAGGGTATCGCGCTCGTCACCGTCGAGTTGATGGAAGAGCTGCGGAAAAAACGCTTCGGCAACGACGCACCGGTCTTTAAATTCTGAATTCTGAATGGCTGCATCGTAGCGGAAACTCGGATCGAGATACCCATAATTCGGATTCATAATCCAGCACTCATAATTCAGAACTGACCTCATAATGGATTCCCTTCAAAGCGTTTTCCTCGACTTCAACCAGCTGATTCCCATCGTCAATCACTGGCTTCACCTCGTCTCCGCGGTCATCTGGATCGGAGGGCTCGCGTTCCTCGCCATGGCGGTCAAGCCGGCGCTTCGTGAAGGCGCTGTGCCGAAGGAAT
>DASTLA010000303.1:0-8766 GCA_035715525.1 Nitrospiraceae bacterium | reverse complement strand
GACCACGGCGGCCCTCGGCGCCTGCGTGCTCGTGTCGGCGGCGCACTTCGCCTCCTTGTTTCTGGGCTTGGAGCTGCTGGGGGTCTCGCTGTACGCGCTGCTGGGCTATACCCGCGCCAGGCCTCGCGCGTTGGAAGCGGCGGTGAAATATCTGGTGCTGTCCGCCGCGGCTTCGGCCTTTCTGCTGTTCGGTCTTGCGCTCCTCTATGCCGAGACGGGCACGATGGAACTTGCCAGAATCGGCACGATCATCCGTATACAGGAGCGGATGCCCATCCTGCTCTTGGCCGGAGGAGGATTCCTGCTCGCGGGAATGGGATTCAAGCTCGGCGTCGCGCCCTTTCATCTGTGGGTGCCGGACGTCTATCAGGGTGCGCCCGCGCCCATCACCGCGTTCATCGCCACCGCATCGAAGGCCGCGGTGCTGGCGTTGCTGCTCCGCCTGGCAAGCTCGACCGACCTGCTCGAGCAACAAGGGTTTCGAACGCTCGTCGCTGTCGCTGCCGGGCTCTCCATGCTCCTCGGCAATCTGCTCGCGCTGCAGCAACGCGACGTGAAACGGATCCTAGCTTATTCCTCCATCGCACACCTCGGCTACGCGCTGATTGCCTTCTTGGCAGCCGGCCGACATGCGGCGGAAGCCGTGACGCTGTATCTCGCCGCCTATACGGTGATGAGCCTAGGTGCATTCACCGTGGTGACGATGCTGTCGGACCGGGAACGGGACGGCGACGAGATCACCCTCTATGCAGGTCTCTTTTGGCGGAGGCCCTGGCTCGCCGCCGCGATGGCCGTGCTGTTGTTGTCGCTCGCGGGCATTCCAATGACGATCGGGTTCATCGGCAAATTTTACGTCATCACGGCCGGCGTCGCGGCTGAACGATGGGGCCTCTTGCTCCTTCTCGTGGCGGGAAGCGTGATCGGCCTGTTTTACTACCTGCGCGTCGTCGCGGCGATGGCCGGTGAGGTGCCCCAGGCCTCACGGCTTCCATGGACGATCGAGCCGAGCCCCTCCTACTGGATCGCCGGATGCGTGCTCGCCCTCATGACGGGAGCGACGATTTGGGCCGGCTTGTATCCGGAGCCCGTCATCAGCCTTCTTCGTGCTTTGCTCTAAGTTCTTTCGCCCTCCGCATATTTGGCAAACCTTCCAGCCTACCGACCGGCCCGGGTGTGGAATGGCTTGTCCGGGCCACCGGACAAGTTGTCCGTCTTGGAGTCCGGAGAATCGTGATTCCGATGACAAGTTAGATTGTCCTAAACGGCAATTCCGCGCTGCTGTTGAACAAAGAGCCGCTTCCAGCCTGGCCGATGAGGGGGGTCTATATCTTGCTAGGTGGTGAGAGCCGGTAATTGTACGGAGCGTTGGCGCGATTCCGAGACGGGCGACCCTAACCTTAACAAGGAGCGACCATGACACTGCGGACGCTAGCTGTCCTTTCCACGTTATGCCTCATGATCGGATGCTCGAACCTGCCGAAAGTGACCCGGACCGGCGAGGTGAAGGACATCATGATCCGGGAACAACTCGAGCCAATCGAGCGAACCGCCGCGATCGGCGATGAAGTCCGTTGGATCAACAAGCGGACCGCCCCGGTGCGCATCATTTTTCTCGATCCCGTGGACGACACGTTCAGCTGCAAGAACGGGTTCGGAGGATTCATGAAAAAGGACGGCATCGCATCGCTCGATCCGAACGAGACGGCGAGCGCCTGCTTCGAACGAGCCGGGTTCTATCGTTATACCGTCCGTATGAAAGCGGCATCGCCGACCGGAGAAATCAATGCGTCCGGCGTCGTGCGCGTAGGAGAAGTCGGCACTCCCAACAGGGGATCCCGTGAATGAGCGCTCGGAAAAAACAGGGAGCACGGTGCTGAAGACATACATAGCCGCCGTCATCCTGACGCTCCTCGCCGCCTGCCAGACCCTCCCTGACGGCAGCAGGACGGGGCGGGTGACGAACATCGTGATCACCGAAGCGTTGTCGCAGGATGAAGTCACGGTACGGCCCGGCGACGAAGTGCGGTGGATCAACAAGCGCGCGGCGCCGGTCCGGATTCATTTTCTGCAGCCGATCGAGGACCAATTGACCTGCAAGAGCGGATTCGGCAACTGGTTTCAACAAACGAAAGTGGCGACCCTCGCTCCCAGCGATACAGCGAGCGCTTGCTTTCGCGAATCGGGAACGATCCGCTATGCGGTCATGATGAAGAAGCCGGATCCGTTGGATGAGATCAAGGAGACTGGAATCGTCAAAGTCGAATAAACCAATCGAGCAGAACAGATCGACCCACGGGCGAGAAGAAGGATCGGTCCGGACGCCGGTCGGGAATGAGGGACCGATCATGCGGCCATTTCAATCGAAGGAGATATTATGCGAGCAGCCATCACAACATCCATGACCTTGACCGGTGCCGCCGTCATTATGTTCACCGCAGCCTGTTCGCACGACGAGAGGGCTCGCCCGATCTCCAGCCACGCGGAGCCCGCGAAACAAGAACAGCGGACGATGACTCCTCAGGACAGCCGGACGGGCAAGGCCCAGCAATTCCTGGAAGGCAACCGGCCCGTACTGGGGCATGTCGAGGCCATCAATTCCGGTCAGATCAAAGTCGACATCGGCGAGGTGCAGCCCCGTTTCATCCCCGTGAAGCCGGCACAGGAAAAGCATTTCGCGGATATTCAGCCGGGTGATGATCTCATCCTTGTGTTGAACCCGGAGAACCTGCTGGTCGATTACCATCCGCTGAACCAGCCCGGCGGCCCGCACCGTGTGATTTATGGGCAGATCGCCCAGAACCTTCCCATCGGACAGGATACCGTCGTCATTAAGGACGACCAGGGACAAGAGCAGTCCTTCCAGGTGCGTCCCCTGGCCCGCAGCAAACTGGCGGCCATCCAGGTCGGCGCCCCGGCTATGTTCCTGATCGACGAGACCAGCAAAGTCGCCGATGCCACGTTCGCCAGCCAGCATGCAGCCCAAAGGGCGCAGGAGCGGCCGGAGCACAAGTCGCCGATCAAGGGCGCGCATCGACAGGTGGACGGTACCGTGAGCCAACCGCTCCATGCCGATCGCATCACGATTCAGACGGCGGAGGGAGAGCGGCCGTTCGAGGTCCATCAAGTGGTCCAGGAAAAGCTCGCCAAATTAGGCAAAGGCGAGTCCGTTATCCTGCTCGTGGACAAGGAAGACAAGGTCATCGACGTCGCGATTCCGCCGCAGCGGTGAGCACAGTGGCGTCGGCAAGGAGGCGCAGTGGGATGATGCGAAACGCGCTCGGGGGTGAAAGGAAACGCGGCGAGACCGCCGGCTCGATCCGGACGGCTTCGATCATCATGTCTTTGATCGTTCTGAGCGCGTGTAATTCCTATCGCGTCATCCCACAAGACCTCGAGCCCCGCGTGCAGAAGCAGACCGGCATCCGGCAGGTGCTGCAGGATCCCTCCGCCCATCAAGGAGAACTGGTGGTATGGGGCGGGGAGGTCCTGCAGGCTACGCGCACCAAGCAGGCGACCAGGCTGGAGGTGCTGCAGATCCCTCTGACCGACGACCTGACTCCCGCCGGAGACCGGGCCGAATCCCAAGGACGCTTTTTGGCGTTCGACCGGCAAGGGGAAATCCTGGATCCCGCCGTCGTGCGGGAGGGAACGAGAGTGACGATCGTGGGTGAGGTGCAGCCGCCCGTTCCCGGCACGTCGGAGACCGGACCGCCCGTATACCCTTCGATCGCGATCCGCGACATGACGATCTGGGAGAAAAAGGCCTCCCGTGACTGGGGTTACCCCTACTACGGTCCCTACTATGGTCACTATTATTATGGCTATCGTCCCTACGTGTTCTGGGATGGCACTCGGGTACCGGCGGCGAGTCAGTAGAGTCGAAGTAGAAGTCGAGGAGGGCTCAGGAGGTGGGGTCGCTGGCTCATCATCGTGGCAGTCTTGATCCTCACCGGCGGCTGCGGTGCCTACCAGGTCGTCCCGACTCACCTCAAAGGCAAGGTGAATCCGGACATCCTGATCGAACAGGTGGAAACAACACCAGCGGCCTACCAAGGACAGACGGTCGCATGGGGAGGTGAGGTCCTCGAGGTCAGCAAGAACGACAAGGAAGCAAGAATCCAAGTCTTGCATCTCCCGCTGGATCGAACGCTCCGGCCTATGGAAGGGCGTGCCGGATCGAGAGGAAGGTTCGTCGCCATCGATCGGGCCGGCGACATCAAGGAACCTTCGCTGTTGAAACCGGGAACGCTCGTGACGGTTCTAGGCGACGTGGCACAACCCTCCACGGTCCTTATCGGACAGGATACGGTTCAGGCTCCGACGCTGCGCATCAGAGATATGACCGCGTGGGAACTGGAAGTGGGTATGGGGCACATTCCGTTCAGATCCCCGTTCATCGGATCCCGGCCTTACGTGTTCTGGGACGGCGAACGGGTCGCCAGCGAAAACAAGTGAGTCTGCTGTGGTGATTTCTCCGGATCATTCAACTTCGACCCATGACCTAAGCGCACATCACCGACCACCATTTGTTCAACGAACAGGTTCTCCAATGGAAACCACCGAAAAATGCAAGCTCATCACTCCTTGGGTGAATGAAGAGGAACGCGTGACGGTCGATTTCTTGAATGAGCGCGATCTCAACGCGCAAGTCACCGATTGTACCGACGAGGTCGTGAGCCTGGCCTTGGAGACGGCCGTGCCCCACGTGAAACAACGGATCACGCTGCCTCTCCGGATAGTCGAGGTGGGGGAGGACCGAACTCACTATACCCGCGATCCCGACCAGCCGCCCCAGCGATGCCGTCTTCGCCTCAGCGTCGATCGGGAGCGACCAGCGGGGATGCTGTAAGCCCGCGCTGAAAAACTGACGACATGCGCTTTCTTGCCCTGGCAGCAGATTACGATGGAACCCTTGCCACCGACGGCCGCGTCGGGCCCTCCACGCTCGAGGCCCTGAAACGGTTGACGGCGTCCGGACGCAAACTACTGTTGGTCACCGGCCGCGTCCTTCCCGAGTTGCTCGACGTCTTCCCCGGGATGGATCTGTGCGAACGGGTCGTAGCCGAGAACGGCGCGCTGTTGTACCGGCCCGCGACGAAGGAAATCCGCGTGCTCGGCGCTTCGCCTTCCCCTGCATTCATCGAAGAGCTTCAACGGCGGGGCGTCCGCCATCTGTCGATCGGCCACGGCATCGTAGCGACGCGAACGCCCTATGAGACCGTCGTGCTCGACGTCATCCGCGACCTCGGCCTGGAACTTCGCATCGTGTTCAATAAGGGCGCCGTCATGGTGCTGCCGGCCGGCATCAACAAAGCCTCCGGCTTGATGGCCGCGCTCGAAGAGCTGGAGTTGTCGCCGCATAACCTGGTCGCGGTAGGAGATGCAGAAAACGACCACGCGCTGTTGAGCCTTCCCGATTATGCCGTTGCGGTGGCGAATGCGGTCCCGATGTTGAAGGAGGCGGCAGACTGCGTGACGAGAGGCGACCATGGCGCGGGCGTCGAGGAACTGATCGACGAATTGCTCGAGAACGATCTGGAACGCGAGGTCCGCGAGGTCAGGCGGCATCGCGTAATACTCGGCACCCGCGAATCCGGAGAGGAGGTCACGTTCTATCCGGCGCGACATAACTTATTGGTAGCCGGCACATCGGGCAGCGGCAAATCGACCGTGGCGACAGGCATTCTGGAGCGGCTGGCCCAGCGCGGCTACCAATTCTGCGTGATCGATCCCGAAGGAGACTACGAGGCCTTCGCAGAGGCCATCGTCCTGGGAACGGCCGAACGCGGCCCGAGCGTCAACGAAGTCCTCACCGCCCTGGCCAAACCGAGCAACCACGTCGTGGTGAATCTGGTGGGGCTGCCGCTTCAGGATCGCCCCTCTTTTTTCCTGGGACTGCTGCCGCGGTTGCAGGAGCTACGGGCGAAAACCGGCCGGCCGCATTGGATCCTGGTCGACGAGACGCACCATCTCATGCCGTCCGATTGGGATCCGACCGCGCTCATTTTGGGCCACGACCTATCGGGCATGATTTACGTGACGGTCCACCCCGACCAGATCGAACGCTCGGTGTTGAACACGGCGGATCTGCTCTTGGCCTTGGGGGAGTCACCCGACAAGACAATCGGGAACTACTGCGACGCCATCGGCCGGCCGCGCCCGGCGCTCGAGGAACAGCGTTTGATTCCCGGCGAAGCCTTGTTTTGGGACCGTGCGAGTCAGGAACCGCCCTTCAAGTTGCGAATTACGCCCGGCGAGATGGAACGACGCCGGCACCGGCGCAAATATGCCGAAGGAGCCTTGCCGCCCGACCGGAGTTTCTATTTCAGAGGTCCGACCGGCGCGCTCAACCTCCGCGCTCAAAACCTCATCCTCTTCGCCCAGATGGCCGACGGAGTCGACGAACCGACGTGGATGCATCATCTTCGCCGAGGCGACTATTCCCGCTGGTTCACCGAGGCGATCAAGGACGAGGAGTTGGCGGAAGCGGCCAGACGACTCGAGCAGCGCACCGACCTTGCGCCGGGCGAGAGCCGGCGGCTCATGCGCGCGGCCATCGAAGAACATTACACGATGCCGGCGAAGGATTAATAACAATAGGGTTGCGGACATTCAGTATTCAACACTCAGCATTCCCTTGTTGCTGTGCCTCTTGTGCGCAGCCTGCTCGAACCCGGCGCGGCAGGCCGACGATGCCGTGGCCAGGGCCGTCAAGCAAGCGCTCTATGACGAAACGGCGGTGAACCTGCTGCAGGTCGACGTGGCCGTCGAACGGGGTCGGGTGTACCTGAGCGGGGAAGTCGATCTCTATGCCTACAAGGAACGAGCCGAAGAATTGGCTCGGGCCATCGAGGGAGTCGAGGATGTCGTGAGCAGAGTGCAAGTCCAACCTTAACCTTTCACTGAGGAGTGCATGATGAAATCATTTCAGGTCAATGCGGTGCTCGGGGGTGCATTATTGTTGGTCATGGCCGGATGTACGCACGGCGACAAGAAGGATTTGCTCCGGAGCACCAATGTCTCCTTGGCCGACGCAATACGGACGGCAGAAGCCAGCGTGACCGACAGCAAGGCCGTTGAGGCCGAACTGGAGAGCAAGGACGGGCGGGCGGTCTACGAAGTGGAGTTGATCGATGTGAAGCGTGACAAGCGCAAGGTCTATGTGGACGCCGGCACCGGCAAGATCTTTCAGATCCATTGAGTGCCAATCTTGTGAGCCGTGATCGAGGTAGGGGGCCTTGTTCATCGCGTTGCCTTGTCGGCCGTGTCTCTGCTGCTGTTATTGACGGCACGGCCGGCCCCTGCCGCTTCATCGCCTGATGCGCCGGCCTCTGCACCCTGGCAATACGGGGGGCTGGTCGATGTCGCCTATGGGCTGAACTTCAACTTCCCCGAAAACCATGGCTTCCGCAGCAAGCAGACCACGCCGCGAACGAACGAATTTGCCCCGAACATGTTTCTCGGCTACCTGCGAAAGGAGCCGCACCGGACAGGGGAGTGGGGCCTCGAGCTCGCCGCTCAGGCCGGCTATGACACGGAGGCGCTCGTGCCGCACGAGCAACCGGGACGCGACCGCCCCGTGCCCGGAGCAGAAATCCTGCGGCAGCTTGCCCGGGCAAACGTGAGTTATCTGGCGCCGGTCGGATCCGGCCTGCTCGTGACGGCCGGCCTGATGAAGGGCTACATCAACTACGAATCGTTCTACAGCAAACCCAATCTCAACTACACGCGCAGTTATTTGACCGACTATTCTCCCAATTTCTTGTTCGGGGTCGGTGCGCGCTACGGCATCACGGAAAACGTGGACGTAGGCTTCCACGTGATGAACGGCTTCCAATACTTGGCCCATGCCAACGACTTGCCCAGTTACGGCGCGGAGATCGATTGGCGAATCGCTCGGCGGCTCGTGCTGGCGCACAATGTGTACTACGGCCCCGACCAGGCCGACACGTCCTTGCGACTCTGGCGCGCCTATTCGGATACCCAGTTGCAGTGGCGCGGAGACGACCTGACCCTCGCCCTCGTGTACGCGATCGGAACGGAGCGCGCCGCGGAACTGGAAGGACAACCCCGCACCTTTTGGACCGCCGCTGCCCTGTTCTCCCGGCTGGACTTGAGCGGTCCCTGGAGCATCGGGCTGAGACCCGAATGGTTCTGGGACCGCAATGGCCGGATGACGAATTCCGAACAGGTGCTCTGGGCCGTGACCAGTACGCTGGAATACCAGCGTCATGCGGGACCGCATGTCTGGATCGCCCGACTGGAATATCGGTACGACCATTCGTCCGGCCTCCAAGGCGGATTCTTTCGCGGCGGCGACCTCGAACCGGGCATCCCGCGGCTCGTTCCATCCCAACACTTGCTGCTGATGTCACTGGTCTGGGCTTATGATTCATAGGCCGGAATTCATTTCGGAATGATGGAGATGCCGCCCCCGACCTCCAGCACCGCATATTTGATTTGTTCCATCCGTTCCAACCCTTGCGACTCCCGCGCAGCGGCCAAAATATCTTCTTCGTCAAGCCTGGCCTGGTCCATCAACTCCTTGATCGGTCGTCCCTGATCCACGATGACCATGGGCAAACCGTCGAGCCATCGCTCGATGAAGGCGCTGCGATGCTTCCAGTTTGTAAAGAGAATATCGAGCCCGACGAGCGTGATGACGACCAGCATGCCGTTCGTCAGCGAATAATCGTTGCCGATCATCGCATTCTGCGTCGCCTCGCTGATGATCAAGAGCAACACGAAATCGAAGCTCGTCATTTC
>DASTLA010000302.1:0-3688 GCA_035715525.1 Nitrospiraceae bacterium | reverse complement strand
GGACGGAGCAGATCGCTGCAGGCTACGTGCTGTATGGAGCGAGCACGATGTTGGTGTTCACCGTCGGACAAGGCGTGCACGGATTTACGCTCGAGCCTGCGATCGGTGAATACCTGCTCTCCAATGAGAATATTCGGATCCCCGCCAAGGGCAAAGTCTATTCGGTGAACGAAGGCAATTATCACCGCTGGCCGGCCGGCACGCAAAAATACTTCGATTATCTCAAGGTCGCCGACAAATCGACCGGGCGGCCTTACAGCGGACGCTATAGCGGGTGCTTGGTGGCCGATGTCCACCGCATTTTGCTGGGCGGCGGAATTTATCTCTACCCAGGCGAGAAGGACAAGCCGGAGGGGAAGCTGCGTCTCATGTATGAAGGCAATCCGCTTGCCATGGTCGTGGAACAGGCCGGGGGAAGGGCGAGCACGGGCACGATCCGTATCATGGACGTGGAGCCCAAAACGCTCCATCAGCGCGTGCCCTTGATCATCGGCAGCGCCGAGGACGTGACCCAGGCGGAAGCGTACATTCAAGGGCGGGCATAGCGATTCATCAGACTGAGGATTCTTGGGAGGTTGATCATGGGTAATCGGATCCAGGACATATTGAGCTGGTATGAGAGCGACAATCCGGGCACGAAGGCGAACATTGCCCGGCTCTTGAACAACGGGAAATTGGCGGGGACGGGCAAGTTGGTTATTTTACCGGTGGACCAGGGGTTCGAACATGGACCGGCCAGAAGCTTCGCACCCAATGCCGGCGGCTACAACCCCCACTACCATTTTCAGCTGGCCATCGAGGCCGGTTGCAATGCCTATGCGGCGCCGTTGGGTTTTCTCGAGGCAGGAGCCGGACAATTCGCCGGCAGAATTCCTCTCATCTTGAAGCTGAACAACCACGACGTCCTGCATGACGAGAAAGATCCGCTTCCATCGGTGACCGGCAGCGTGCGTGATGCGCTCAGGCTCGGCTGTTCCGCGGTCGGATTTACGATTTATCCGGGCTCGTCGCATTGCACCACGATGTACGAGCAACTGCGCGCGATCGGCGAGGAAGCGAAAGCGTCCGGCCTGGCGGTCGTAGTCTGGTCCTATCCGCGTGGATCGGCCTTGAGCAAGGAAGGAGAGACGGCGATCGACGTCGTCGCCTACGCGTCGCAAATCGCGGCGCAGTTGGGTGCGCACATCATCAAAGTGAAGTTACCCACGGCGCACCTCGAGCAGGCCGCGGCCAAGAAGGTCTACGAGGCGGAACAGGTTCCGATCAAGACGCTGGCCGAACGCGTCAAGCACGTCGTCCAAAGCTCCTTCGACGGTCGGCGCATCGTGATTTTCTCCGGCGGCGCCAAGAGCGATGAAAAAACGGTGTTCGAAGAAGTCCGCGCGATCCGCGACGGCGGCGGGTTCGGGTCGATCATCGGGCGAAACTCGTTCCAACGACCCAAGGCGGAGGCTGTCAAGTTCCTCGGAACGATCATGAGCATTTACGCCGGCGAAACACCCTGAACCTTCCTCGGACCTTCATTGACGATTGGCAATGGAAGATTTTCACCATGTGCCTGAGCGGCGCGGCGTGAGGCGATCCTGGCTCATACCGGCTCTGCTGCTCATTGCCGGCGTGCTGATCGGGGTCATCGTCACCTCCGACCTCGGCTGGCTTCCGACGGGGCATGCGGTACCGGATCCGGTGCCCGCACCGGCGCCGGCGGCCAGACCGGTGGCTACAGCCGTGCAACCGTCGCTGGGCGGCTCCGGCACCCAGAGTTTCGTCGAGGTGGCCAAATCGGTCAAGCCGGCCGTCGTGAACATCTTCGCATCGCGCAGCGGCCGCGGCGAAGGGACCCAAGGCCTGCCCTTCGATGATCCCTTCTTCCGCCGATTCTTCGGTGAAGAGTGGATGAAGCGCTTCGAGGCGCCGAAAGAGCGAAAGGAGAGGGGCTTGGGTTCCGGGGTGATCGTGGACCCGTCCGGATTGATCATCACGAACAATCACGTGGTGAGCAAAGCAGACGAAATCAAAGTGTTCCTTTCGGACAAGCGCGAGTACAAGGCCAAGTTGGTGGGGACCGACGCCAAAACGGATGTGGCCCTCCTGAAAATCGAAGCTACGGGGCTTCCGACGGTCCCTTGGGCTGACTCAGACAAACTCGAAGTGGGCGAATTCGTGCTTGCCGTGGGGAATCCGTTCGGGCTGACGCAGACCGTCACGCTGGGAATCGTCAGTGCCCTCGGGCGTTCGGCCGGGATTGCCGAATATGAGGATTTCATCCAGACCGACGCCGCGATCAATCCAGGAAACTCCGGCGGGGCTCTGGTGAACGTCCGTGGTGAACTCGTGGGAATCAACACGGCGATCTACAGCCAGAGCGGTGGGAATATGGGCATCGGATTCGCTGTGCCGAGCAACATGGCGCACTCCATCATGGATCAACTCGTCCAGCACGGAAAGGTAGTGCGCGGCTGGCTCGGCGTCTCAATCCAAGAGTTGACACCCGAGCTGTCGTCTCAATTCGGCGTTCCCAAGGAGACGAAAGGCGTGTTGGTTAGTGATGTCATGGACGACAGTCCTGCCAAGAAAGCGGGCCTTGAGCGTGGGGACGTCATACTCGAATACGACGGGAGACCGATGGACTCGCCGACCCATCTGCGCAATGCCGTGGCCCAAACGACGGTCGGCAAGCGAGTAGCGCTCAAAATTATCCGCGAGAAAAAAACCAAGACAGTCGATCTCGTCATCGCGGAACAACCGAAGAACATCGCCCAGGCGGGCGCCGAGGAAGGTGGGGATTTCCCTGCACCGGCCGGACTGCTGTCGGACATCGACGTGCGGGAACTGAACGATGAACTCGCCGGCCGCTACGGCCTCAAATCGAGCGAGCGCGGGGTGGTGGTGGTCAAAGTCAAAACCGGCAGCCCAGCCGAAGAGGCCGGTGTGCGCGAGGGCGATCTCGTGTTGGAGGTGAACCGAAAAGCAGTGACGTCACTCAAGTCTTACGAACGCCTGGCATCGAGCTTGCCTAAAGATCAATCCGTTCTGCTCCTGTTGAGGCGTCAGGGTAGAACGATTTACCTCACGTTGCGGCCGTGATCGTGCCGGGCCTCGTGCCCGGCAAGGATCACAGGGAGGAGGGAAGCGGTATGGTATCACGGGCCATATTTGTCCTTCTCAGTGCTCTGGCTGGCATGGCTTTGTTCCTGCGCGCGAAAGACCCCAGCATGCAGTTCCTGCTGGGCGGCATGGCGATCGGCGCGGTGACCGGGGGCCTTATCATCGCCGGAGAATACGCATTACGGGGCCTATCATTCGGCATCATTGTGGGTGGAGCCGCGGGCTTGGCGGCCGGTTTACTTCTTACCGGTTTGATTGAATGGGTCGGGAGCGCGGTGTTCGACGTCGAGACCTTTCTGTTTCATATCGGCGGCCTGGTATTTCTGCTCGGACTGCCGTACCTCGGGTTGGTGGTCGGTGCGCGTTTTGGAAGGGAGAAGTTCCCGGCGCCAAAACAAGGCTTGGCGGGGATGTCCAGCGGCGGTGTCAGCGTCAAAGTTCTGGATACGAGCGTGATCATCGATGGGCGGGTGGCGGATCTTTGCGAGACAGGCTTCCTGGAAGGCACGTTCCTGGTCCCGCATTTTATTTTGAACGAGCTGCAGCACATCGCGGACTCGTCCGATTCGCTGAAGCGAGC
>DASTLA010000301.1:0-11183 GCA_035715525.1 Nitrospiraceae bacterium | reverse complement strand
GTCGGAGAGCGGACCCGCGAAGGCAACGATCTCTGGCACGAAATGCAGGAGTCGAAAGTCATCGACCCCGACGACTACACCAAGTCAAAGGCAGCCTTGGTGTACGGGCAGATGAACGAGCCGCCTGGTGCGAGGCTTCGTGTCGCGTTGACGGGATTGTCCGTTGCGGAATATTTCCGCGACGAAGAAAACCAGGACGTGTTGTTGTTCGTGGACAACATTTTTCGGTTTACGCAGGCCGGATCCGAAGTGTCGGCGTTGCTGGGACGTATGCCTTCCGCAGTGGGATATCAACCCAACTTGTCGACCGAAATGGGAGCGTTGCAGGAGCGCATCACCTCTACCAAGAAGGGCTCCATCACCTCAGTGCAGGCTATCTATGTGCCGGCGGACGATCTGACCGACCCAGCCCCGGCCACGGCCTTTGCCCACTTGGACGCCACCACCGTATTGTCTCGGCAACTGGCAGAGTTGGGAATCTATCCGGCCGTGGACCCCCTGGACTCAACCTCGAGAATTCTAGATCCTCAAGTCATCGGGGAAGAGCACTACAAGGTTGCGCGCGGCGTGCAATCGGTGCTGCAACGCTATAAGGACCTCCAGGATATTATCGCAATTCTGGGTATGGATGAATTGTCGGAAGACGACAAGATGGTGGTGGCGCGTGCGCGAAAAATTCAGCGCTTCCTCTCGCAGCCGTTCCACGTGGCCGAAGCATTCACCGGAGCACCCGGCAAATACGTGAAGCTGAAAGACACGGTTCGTAGCTTCAAAGACATCCTGGAGGGCAAGTACGATCATCTGCCTGAGCAGGCTTTCTATATGGTCGGGCCTATCGAAGAGGCAGTTGCCAAGGCTGAAAAGATGGGCGTGAAGGTCTAGGAGAAAGCGTGGCTGGAAAGATTCTGCTAGAAGTCGTCTCACCCGAACGGTTGCTTCTGAGCCAAGAGGTAGATGAAGTCATCGCACCGGGCAGTGAAGGTGAATTCGGTGTGCTCCCCGGGCATTGCCATTTCCTTTCTACGTTGCGGATCGGAGAGCTTCGTTACAAGACCCAGGATGCCTGGCATTATATGTCCGTTCTGTGGGGCTATGCTGAGGTTACTCCTGCAAAAGTGACGATCATGGCGGAAATCGCCGAGAAGGCTGAGGATATTGATGTGGACCGGGCTCAGTTGGCTCTTGAAAAGGCTGAACAGCGGTTGCAGGCCGGCGGCCTTCCGTCGGAAGTGAAGGAGGCTCAGATCAGCCTGGAAAAGGCGCGGCTGCGGAAAAAAATTGCCGAACGCGCCAGGAAAGGCGCCCACGCCTAATGCTCTCGTGCAACTCGACGAGGCCGCACGGAACGGCTTTTCCCCAGGTCACCTCACCTCCTATGTCCGCATCTTAATTCCCGCTCAATCTTTTATACTACCTTGCGGTCGTCCTGCACCTACGGCGAGCAATCAAACATCAGTCCGACGGGTCTGAGTTTTGTGCCGGGCCCGACTTCGCGCCACATCCAGGCTCTTGGTGCCACTAAAGTGACAGGCCCGAAATGTGCTGATCGAGATGCGCCTGTTGAAACAAGAAATAGGGAACTCGTCCAAAGGTCAGATGGCAGCCGACCAAGTACCGTTGCCGAGCGGTCCATAACGGGAGCTTCGTAGCCCAGCGGATTTCAAAAAGTGTTATGGCGTGTCGGCCCTTAAGGGCCGGATTGTGGAGTTCGAGCAACTGGCGGGGGTGCGGTTGATGGTCCAGCAGTAGCAGGATGCCTTCGGAGCTGACGTTAAGAGAATAAGCCGTCCCGCGCGCGATGGAAGTCTCCCTGTCCTGTCGGCCGATAAGCTCGTATCCGCAAGGCCCTCGCACGGCAAAGCGCTCGTCGATTCGACGGTCGTCAGACGATTGCGACGATGCGCGTTCCACTCGCTCATTCCACGTGGTCGGATAATATTCCCTTGGGTCTGTCATAATTGGCCTCGCCAGCGATCTGAGGATATTGTGGATAAATGGACGGCTGTGAAAGTGTCTCGGGGACGGTGAAATCATCCATTCGATGGCTTCTATAAGTAGCAATTCGAATGCCGAACGGCTGTCAGAAATCGAGTAGGCAACCAGTTGATTTTTATGTGAGCCAAACGAGAGAGAAGGGGGAGGTGTCAATTCTCCGTTCAGTTTGGTTGTGTGATATTGGCACTCGGCTTCACAGAATTGGACATCGGTTTGTAAACGACTGGGGCGTCGTCCGATTCGTAAATCTGTTCCCGTTGTTGATGACTTGTGGACGACATGTGCGTGTGATGTGCACATGTGGCATCATCGTTCCGCATTTTGCTTTCGACCGCACCATGTGGCGGTGCAAAAAGTTTTTGAACCCAACATGTAGCTCACACGGAACAGGTGATGTCGATCATAGAGCCCGTTGAGCTGATCGTGACCGCCGGCGAGTCCTCGAAGCGATTGGACCTCTTTCTTGCCAATCGAGACGCGACGTTTTCTCGCACAGCATTGCAAAGACTGATCGACGAGGGACACATTCAAGTAAACGGGCAACCGGTTCGACCGAGCCACAAAATAAGACCCGGAGATCGAATTACGCTTCGGGTCCCCAGGCCGCAGCCGCTGGACCTGCAACCCGAAGCCATTGCCATTGAACCCTTATACGAGGATGGCGACGTGTTGGTGCTGAACAAGCCGGCGGGCCTGGTAGTTCATCCGGCACCGGGGAACTGGACCGGCACCTTGGTGAACGCCCTGCTGCACCACTTTGCGATGTCCGGGGTGATTCCTTCCAATGTTGGAGGGAAGGAGAGGCCGGGGCTGGTGCATCGGCTGGACAAGGAAACGTCGGGCGTCATGGTCATCGCCAAGACGGATCAAGCCCATCGTTCGTTGGCAGCGCAGTTTAAGCAACACACGATCGCGCGTGTGTACGAGGCCTTGGTTTGGGCTGTCCCCTCCAAAGGGCGGGGGATCATAGAACTGGCCATTGGACGGGATTCCAAAGAACGAAAAAAGTTTTCGGCCCGGACCACGAAGCCGAAGCCATCCGTGACGGAATATCACGTGGAACGCCGATATGCGAGGATCGCGTCGCATCTACGACTGGTGCCCCGCACAGGAAGAACCCACCAGTTACGCGTACATATGACATCTCTCGGGCATCCCATCCTTGGAGACCGCACGTATGGAGGCTCCAAGGTCATGATCATCAAGAACTATCCGGTTCCCCGTGTCATGCTCCATGCTCGGACGCTCGCCTTCGTTCATCCCACCACCGGGGAAGAACACCGATTCGATGTCCCGCTACCCGATGATATGCGGTGCCTTCAACAATTCTTGGAAGAGATGAGAGAGGAGTCTCCGGAACAGGCAAAGGACCGACAAAATCACCGCAAAGATCCCTCCGCGCTGGCAGTGGGAGAGACATAAGCTATGGAGACGAGCGCCGTACTGGATTCACTGGGCAGCCTGATCTCTCAACTAAAGAACTATGCCGCAAGATTGCCGCCCGTCGTTCACCTGACGGTCGTGCCTAGTGGAATCAAGCCACAGCCGGAAGCCGTCGATGTTTTCGAACAGACACTGTCTCGTTTTAGGGAGCAAAGCGGCCGCACGGTATTCAAGGGACTGCAGGATCTATTGATCGAATCGCTGGAAGCGTTTGAGGCGGGCAATCTGTTGGGAGCGGTACAGCCGCTATTGGCGGTGTTGGATCAAATCGATCGTATGCGGCGCGACAAAGAAATCCCGGTCGCACCGACAGAAGAAAAACGCATCGTCGAGTATCGCGTGGCCCTCCATAGAATTCTTCCGGGGAGCCAGCCCGAGCTCGAAGGGGCAGGGCGCGGGCTCTAATGCCCCATCTTAGGGCCGGCGGCATTCGCGCCCGCTGTGACCAGCGGGAAGCGAACGGTCGAGCCGCAGTGCGGGCACTTGGTCCTGACCGTCTCTTCATCAACGGCTTCGTAGTTCTCTTCTTTCAGCCACATCAATTGAAAGCACTTCGGACAGCTTCGGACTTGCGTTCCCATGACCTTCCCCTTACACTACGGTTGCCCACGCACCTCGATGGGAGGGATTAATTTAGTACAAGATGGCTTCAGCTCTCAAGACCGCCAAACGGCCCATCACCTTTTCCGACCGCACCGATTTCGAAGTCAGCCAGCTCCTTCACTTGTATCGACAAGCGCCCTGGGCCAAGGATCGGGTCTCCGATCGTGCCGCCGAGATGCTGCGATATACCGACGTCGTCTTGTCCGCTTGGGATGGGGACCGGTTGGTCGGATTCGGCAGGGTGTTGACCGATTACGTATACCGCGCCTCCATCTGGGACGTCATCGTGGATAAGGATTATCAGGGGAGAAAAATTGGCACAGAAATCGTGCAACGCATCCTGAACCACCCAAAGCTGCAGCAGGTGGAATTGTTCTGGCTTTGCACCCGCATGCCCGGCTTCTACGAGCGTCTCGGATTCAGCGCCAAGGAGCAGACGGGCATGGTATGGTCGCGCAAGCAGTCGACTCGCCGAGGCTAAGAAGCGAACATCCTCCGCTTCCTCCGCAAACGAATCGCCATCGCAAGCCCTTCAGGAACGCCTATTCCGGAAGGACCCGGTGCAACCGTTTGCCGGACAGGAGGACAGAAAGAAAGAAGCCAGTCGTGGCCAACAGCACGATCGAGGGCCCTGACGGCAGATCGAATGCATAGGAACACAATACACCGCCGACAGCGGAGCCAACCCCTATTAGGACCGAGTAGAGAGTCATCTGGCTCAGACTATGCGTGAGTTGATAGGCCGTCGATGCCGGAATCAAAATCATGGCGAACACCAGGATAGCGCCCACCGTCTTGAGCGAGATCACCACTGTGAGAGCGACCAGCGAGAGTAGGAGATAAAAGATTTGTCGGGCCGGGATGCCCGACGCCTCCGCCATTTCCTGGTCGAACGCGATGAAGTAGAGCTCCTTTGAAAAGAGCATGACAATCCCAAGCACGACCACGCTTAATCCCCCGATAACGACCAATTCTTCCGGCGTCACCGAAAGCACGCTTCCGAATAAGTATCCATAGACCTCGGGATTATAACTCTTCATCAATCCTAAGAAGAGAATGCCTAAGGCCATGGTCGTGGTATAGAGAATCCCGACCGAGACGTCGAGTTTCATCCTTCCCTTCTCTTCAACCCAGCCGGAAATCCATACAGTAGCCAGGCCGAATAAGACCGCCAGGCTCAGCGGTGGGAGTTCGAGCAGATAGGCCAGGGTGACGCCCGCGAATGCGGCATGTGCGGTGCCCGCGCCGACGAAAGCCAAGCCCCGCAAGACGACGAACACGCCGATCAGGGAGCAGGCCAATCCGACGAGCGCCGCCGCGACGAGCGAGCGCTGCATGAAATCATAAGAGAGAAGCTCTAGCATTCCAGGAACTGTTGATCCCCCGCAGGCGACGGGAATTCTTAGACCTCTGTCAAGACATTACGGGACCATCACTCCATGAGTTGGTTCAGTGATGGTGATGATAGTCCTCGACGAGGACAAAATCCTTATCGGTTATAACCACATCCTTGCCGTACACCTGACTCAGTATTTCAGGCTTGAGAACATCTTCGGGCGGGCCGGCGGCGAACAATTTGGTCTTGAGCAAAACCAGACGGTCCACCCGAGTTCGGATCATGTTGATGTCGTGCGTGATCAACAAAATGGTCAATTTCAGCGTTCGATGCAGCGATTGAATCAAGTCAAGGACGCTATGCTGGGCAGCCAGATCCAAACCGGTCGTGGGTTCGTCCAACAGCAGGATGCGGGGCTGTTGAGCGAGCGCGCGCGCGATGAACACCCGCTGCTGCTGTCCGCCGGAGAGCGCACCGAGAGCTGAGCCCCGATGGTGGTCCATCCCGACATGAGTGAGCGCGTCCAGCGCGATCGTGCGGTCACGTGCCGTCGGACGATGAAAGAGGCCCAACGCACCGTACCGTCCCATCATGACGGCCTCCAGGACGGTGACGGGAAAGCTGCGGTCCAGCATGCCCTTTTGGGGCAAGTATCCGATGAGAGCGCGATGATGGCAGCGAAGCTCTTCACAGGCACAATCCAGGACTCGAAGCGAGCCGCTCAAGGGCGCCATGAGGCCCAGTACCGCGCGGCAGAGCGTCGTTTTGCCGGAGCCGTTCGGGCCAATGACTCCAACGAACTCTGACTCCGGAATCGTGAGGGAAAGGTCTTCGAGGGCAGTCACCCCGGGAAAGCCAAACGTCGCGTGGTCGAAGCGGATGATGGGATGGGTCATGCGCGCCGGCATCCAAGGAACGTCGTTGGAGACGATCGGGAGCGGGGAGTCAGGGTCACGTTCATGTTCGCTCAAGGGCTTCGGCCAATTGGACCACATTATAGCGAAGCATGTCGAGATAGGTCTCGGTGCCCGGTACGCCGCCAGGAAGGGTAGTCAGGATCACCACGTGCGCGCCAGTCTCACGGGCGATTAAGTGGGGCACTTTCTGGTTTAACGAGGCCTCTGAAATGATCACGGTAATCTGGTTGCGCTTCATGATGGCGATGAGCGAAGACAAGTGTCGCGGGGATGGTTCTCCACCCGGCTGCATGAGAATTGTTGCTGCCACCTGTATGTCATAGCGCCTCGCAAAGTACGGCCAAGCCGGATGGTGGACAATGACGCGACGATGTGGAACGCGGCGCAGGCGTTCCAGCGTTTCGTTCTCGGCGCCTCGCAAGGCTTTTAGGTAGGCTTCCGTACGCGTCCGGTAGTCGGATTCATGCGCCGGGTCGGTGCTCGCCAGGGCCTCGGAAATGCTTCGTACCATAACCGCAGCGGCCTCCGGGTCGAGCCATACGTGAGGATTCCCGTTAGTCCCGTGTTCTCCGTGCGACCCCTGCTGATGCGCAGCCTCATCCGGAATCAGTTCGATCCCTTTAGAGGTCGTGACGACGATCAAGGTCGCATTGCCCGCGCTCTTCACCAGCGAATCGACCCACACTTCGAGACCGGCACCGACTTCGAAGAGGATGCGCGCTTTTCTTACGGCCACCAAATCGCTCGGCTTGGGAGAATAAGTATGTTCGTTTTCATATCCGGTCATGAGAGACGAAACGTGAACATGAGGCCCCCCGACCTGTTGTACCCAGTCTTTGAGGACCGGCAACGTCACGACGACATTCAAGGGAGATGCGGCCGCTGCGATAGAAACAGGCAGGCCCCACACAAGGAAACAGGTCATCCACAGCATGAAAGACGTGAGCCCGAGGCGGAGCATCGCGGGACCGTATCATTCGAGTTTTGCCAAAGTCAAACGATGCAAAACTCCGAGGAGTTGAGCCAGATATGGGAAGCTTGACGGTCCGTCGCAATTCAATTAGCGTAGCGCCCGGTGCGTGTACGCGGGGGAGCAAAGCATCGCATATGAACGTGATAGGGCTGATGTCCGGAACGTCTGCGGACGGAGTCGATGCCGCTCTGGTGCGGATCACCGGCGCTTCCACCCACCCGCGCATCCACCCCATTGGCTTCTCCTCGCTTTCGTACGGGCGGGAACTCCAGCGCAGGATTTTGCAGCTGTCATCCAACGGTCATGTGACCGATATTTGCCATATGAATGCCTATCTGGGGGAACTGTTTGCCAAAGCGGCGCTGCGTGTCGCGAAGAAGGCAGCCGTTCCACTTTCGGATATCGATCTGATCGGCTCGCATGGCCAGACCATTCATCATTTGCCTGCCGGCATTCGAGAGCCCGGCGTCGGCGCCGTACGATCAACCCTCCAGATAGCAGATGCAGCGGTGATCGCGGAACGGACCGGTATCCCTACCATTGGAAACTTTCGTTCGCGTGACATGGCGGCCGGTGGAGAAGGCGCTCCCTTGGTTCCCTATGTCCACGCGGCGGTGTTCGGGCATGCCCGTCGGGGACGTTTGGTCGTGAATATCGGCGGCATCAGCAACGTGACTTACCTGCCGCCGGCCGGCGATGTGCGCAGTCTGTCGGCGTTCGATACGGGGCCGGGCAATATGGTGATGGATGCGCTCGTGCAGCGATCGACCGCCGGGCTGCTGAGCTATGATGCGGGAGGACGGCGGGCATTTCGCGGGACGATCGACCGGCGGCTGCTGGCCGAACTCATGGATCATCCGTTCATTTCTCGACGGCCGCCGAAATCGACCGGACGAGAAGAGTTTGGCGATTCATTCGTGGACAAGCTCAGCAAACGGGTACACAAGGACGGCTTAGCCTTGGAGGATGTCTTGGCCACATGCGCTGCTTGGACCGGAGAGGCTATAGGTTCCGCCCGGCGATGGATTGCGGGGCCGCTCGATGAAGTCATCGTCGGTGGAGGCGGCGTGCACAATCGTGCCGTCATGAGACATCTTCGGGACGTTTTCAAGGGCACGCCTGTCCGACGTTTTGATGACTTAGGCTGGGACAGCAAGGCCTTCGAATCCACCGCCTTCGCCGTGCTGGCACACCAGACGGTTCACGGTCACTGTACCAACGTCCCGCAGGTCACGGGAGCACGATCGGCGGTACTGTTGGGAATGCTGGCTCCCGGCCGTTTCGGCCGGCGTCATCCCTGGGTGCGTTAGAGACAGTCGACAAGATTCGATGGATGCAATCCTTCCACTCATCGGCGTCGGTACTGCCGTTTTTTTGGCTGCGCTTGCGTGGGAAAGCTTCGGTCGTCGTCGGCCTTCGGCAGCGGCTGTCACAGCCCTTCCGACCGGCGCGACATTTGCGACCAAGCCGTTACTTACGGAAAGTGAAGCGCAACTGTATAACATGCTGCGTTTGGCCGTCCAGGATCGATATCTGGTCTTTGCACAAATACCACTCTGGTGCATGCTGGACCTGCGTGTGCCCCCGTCGACACCGCGTAATGAATTGTTGCGCGAGTTGGCGTTGAAATGTGCGACGTTTGCTCTCGTGCATCCAGGGACCCGCAAAGTTGAAAAAGTGGTGCAGGTGGACCCTGAGGAGCAGTCGGGTGGCTCGCATGATGCCTTGTTAGAGTCCGCGCTTGCCGTCGTCGACGTGCAAGTGGTCCGTTTGCGTGCCGGGCAGGCCTATACGGTACCCGGATTGATCACCGTGCTGGACTTGGCAGAACCGGACTAGAAATAAACGAACCCATCATTCTGAGGCGACAGCCTCGATCTTGGCCGCCGCTGCATCCAGCGCCTTGCGGGCCACTTCCGCCTCCGGACTATCGGGGTACTGATCTGTGACTCGCTCGAACATCAGGTGGGCTTTGTCGCGATCCCCCTGTTTCGTGTAGATCTGGCCTATCTTCAGCGTCGAAGCGGCGAGCTTCTGGCTCAGCGGATAGTAGGAGATTACGTTATAGAAGGAATTCAGCGCATCCCTATAGCGCCCTGTCCTATACTGGCATTCGCCGATCCAATATTGTGCGTTGGCCGCGAGTGCTGATTGAGCATGTAGCTCGAGAAACAGCTTAAATCCTTCCAAGGCCGCCTCATAATCTTTATGGCGAAATTCCTCCATCACTCGGTCGTACAGGCGCCTGGAAGAGTCGGATACCTGCGCCTGTGCGGCCAACCCTTCCTTCAGCGGAAGAATGGCGCCGAGCAGTAGGGCCGACATGAGTACACGCAGCAAAAGCCCGTACCAGAAGCGCAATCCTGCTTTGTTCATGAAAGACCTCTTGGCTTGTTGATGTGAGCCCTTCGGAAAGGCCGACAGCAAGAAGGCAATGGAAGAAGCGCACCAGGATCGGAAAAGCTTGGAATCAACCGACAAATTCTGCGGTTAGATGTGAAGGGGTTGATGGATCGATGGCACGGCAGCGCCCGAGCGACGGCCGAAACCACACAACCTTGTACGAAAGTGTCGCCGACCATGACAGACCATTGCCGGTTGACAAATCACATCTTGTCGCTTGCTATTCGTTGGCATCGGGTTTTTTAGTAAAGCAATCGGTCTGAGCCATTGAGTGCACGCATGGATCAATCGCCTGATCTGCATCAATCGCGCACAACGAAAGGGCCAGTGATGGAGCCACCGACGAATCCCAAGGGTGGAAGGACGCTTGTGGTGGATGCGAAGGACCATGCGGCCTATCTCTGTCCCAGCGATGCTCTCAAGGATGCGGAGGAGGAAGATCAAGTCTTCGTTCGCCCCGGTGTCTATGAGGACAAGGTCTTCCTGGCGGACCGGTCGATTCGTCTCATCGGAGCAGGTCGTGATCATGTTCAGATTTTTTGTCGCCGAAGCGGCCCGCTTTATCTTCAGCGGGTCGCCTCTGGTCTGATCTCCGGCATCACGTTTCGGTATGTCGGAAGTGACCAGCACGCAGCGATGAATCTGCTCGATTCACAATGCACCGTGTCGGATTGCCGTGCCATGGAAGGGTTGCTTTCAGGCGTGGTGATCTATGGTCCCGAGGCCCGGGGAACCTTCGTTGGCAATGAGGTGTGCTACAACCGCGAGTCGGGAATTTTCGTCTTTGCCGGGGCACAGCCGCGTGTGGCGCAAAATAACTGTTTCGGGAATCATCACTTCGGGTTGGCTGTGCGGGATTCGGGAAGCCACCCTGAGTTCGTGCGAAACGACTGTCACGACAACATGCTGAGCGGTATTTTGCTGTTTCACCATGCCGAGGCACTACTCCTGAACAATCGCTGCCGGGACAATCATCACTGGGGCCTGGTGATGACTCCCGAATGTCGGCCGACTCCCTCTCGCGAGGATTTGGCCAATGCCAACGAGTTGATGCCTAATCCTCGGGGCCCTATGATCATCACTGAACAGCCTCTGGCTGATATCGGACGCTAGCGGCTGGACGCTGAACAATATAGACAGCGTACCAACCTGACTGAGGCCGGACAGTCGTACGCTCACTCGGTTGAAGGGGAGGGTGTGGAGCTTTCTGGGCGAGCAGTGGAATGGAACTGAAAGCCGTTGCCGCTGCGTTGTTTTGTCCTATACATAGCAGCATCAGCATGCTTCAGAAGGCCATCGATATTTTGATCATCGTCGGGATACAGCGTAATCCCGATGCTGACTCCAATGGAGATCTGATGTGATGTGACCTCAAACGGCGTCGCAAGAGCATCGACAATGCGTTTTGCGACGACTGCCACATCGGATTCTCCCGATACTCCTTCTAGAATTGCCGTGAACTCGTCCCCTCCCATCCGAGCAACCGTATCAACTTCACGCACGCAACTCTTTA
>DASTLA010000300.1:0-46109 GCA_035715525.1 Nitrospiraceae bacterium | reverse complement strand
AAGCCCCGAGATCGTAGCGTTTTCGGTCGTTCCCTTCAGACCGTCCAGCGATATCTCTGCCGGCTGTCCATAAAGACAGGCTTTGGCATTTTGCGTGGACACGGGGACAGCCAAGGGTGCGTTGAGACTATCCCAGATACGCTGCAGTGGAAGCGCAAACGTTTGCGGCTGAACCGAGTCAGCGAGCGCGCGAGTCAGCTGATCCGCACCCATCACTTCGGCCATCTTGTCCTTCACCGGCACATTGAACATGTTGCATCGGTTGTCGCCATCGGGCCTGAGCGAGACCATGGTCTGAGTCGGCTCGAATGCAAGCGAGACCGCATCGCGATCCTGCACCAACACCAATTTGCCGTTCGTATCGACGACAGGATACACGGGATTCAATCTGCATCCGCTGCTGCCCAAGCGCGTTTCGATGTCTCCGCGATATTCCGAATGTACCGCTACCAGTCCATCTTGAATCTGCACCTCCGGATCTCCGTTTCGGACGAACGTCCAACGGTAATCGTTGGCCAGCGGATGTCCGGCTTCGGTAATGCGTTCTGGGACGGCTTGCCGGATGGCCGAGACCACGGGAGTCAGATCGGTCTTTACCTGCACCGGCAGCTGCGACACAGGAGGTCGAGGCTGCTCCTTGTTCACAGCCGCAAAAGAGGGTGCAGCGCTGGTCAGCGGAGGCGGGACGGGCTTACGGGTCGTCTCCGGCAGCGTATGGCTGCAAGCCCCCACAAGGACTCCACAAGCCAGGAGCATCGACAGCAATGCATAGCGTGATGAGTATGTCATGAATAGCCTCCGGTCTGAGCTGCGCCCTCCTTGACCAGCGGGGCAGCCTGTTGTGAAGTAAGAATGTGAAATTGATTCCAGTGATGCTCGTCTCATTTCACAGTACTGAGTGGCTGCTACACGAACCACTGGGTAGGGCCCTAGCGAGTCTAGGCGTCTCACTTGCATATTCCCTGGGGCAACGGACAGGGGCGATCCGACGGTGAGGGCATCGACGGATTCGCATCGGAGCAATGATGCGGCGAACAGCGATATTGACGCGAGGTTAGCTATGAGTCCCAACGACGCGAGCGTGCTGGACGTCGAACCGGGCGCCGAGCCAAAGAAGACAGACGGGGTCGAGAGTCGCGCATCTTGTCTGCTAGGGGATGCCCCAGCTTCATCCGGCGACGCGAGCGGGTACGGTGGCACGACCGAACCTGATCAACAGCAGCCGTTCGAGGCTCAGAGCATGGCGTCGACAGCAGGAACAGACACAGCGGCAGTGGCCATGAAGGCGGGAGAGGCTCCTTCAAGTCGCGGATGGCGACTCATCCGAACGAAAGATTTTGGGCTATTGTGGTGGGGGCAAGTCACTTCGCAGGTCGGGGAGGGCCTCAACAAGGTCGCCTTATTGTGGTTCGTTTATCAGCTTACCGGCTCCGCCATGAAGATGACGATGGTCGGGCTGTTGCAGACGATTCCTCCGCTGCTGTTCGGCCCGCTTATCGGCGTCTATCTCGATCGGTTGCCGAAGAAGGCGGTGATGATCTGGGTCGACCTCCTTCGAACGGTCCTGACATTTCTTATTCCTGCCTTATTTGCAACCGGTCATCTGTCAATTAACGGGCTATACCTGCTGATATTTTTGACGTCGGTGGTGTCGACCGTATTCGGGCCGGCCTTGGTCTCGGCGGTCCCGCTGTTGGTACGTCAGTCGGAGTTGATGTCCGCGAACGCTCTGATTCAGGGCACGAACAACATCGGCATGTTGCTGGGGCCGGCGATCAGTGGCCTGATGATCGCATTCATCGGGGCCGAAAACGTCTTGTTCGTCAACTCGGCCACATTCTTGGCCTCTGCACTCTGCCTCATGCCGATCACCTTCAAATATGCCTCCCTCGCAAAGAATGGGTCGACGTCGGCCGTTCTCGAGGATTTGCTGACCGGGTTTCGTTTCGTCTTTGGCCGGCAATCCCTCGTACTCACGCTGGTCATCATCTCCGCTCTGTATAACCTCGGCGTCAGCGCTTTTGTCTTCATCCTGCCGGTCTATGCCAACGAATTCCTGCAGGTCGGTCCGGTCCAATTGGGCTGGCTCTGGTCTGCGCTGGGGGTCGGAATGTTGTCCGCGAGCGCCTGGTTGGCCTGGAAGCAACAGCAGGACGTCCCGGGTCGATTGCGTATCGTGGTGTATGGCATGATCGTCGGCGGTTTGGCCGTCTGTAGCCTCGGCTTCCTTCAAACCCCCTTGATCGCGGCGGGCGTCATCGTTATTGTCGGCGGCAGCACGGCCGTGCTGAATCCGATCGTGTGGGCGCTGCTGCAGGAACTCACACCGGCACATCTTCTCGGGCGCGTCCTCACGACCTTCAGCGTCGGATCCATGGCCTCGGCCATGGCGGGCATGACCGGATTCGGCTGGATGGCGGACGAGGCCGGTCCGGCGGCTAGCTTGGTGGGACTGGGTATGGTGTTGCTCTTGACCGCTGCCGTCGCAGTCCAATGCACCAGAACCATGGCCGGGCCCTGCGCGGCCCGCTGATAGCCGGCGGAGTCGGCAGCAGGACGTTGCGTCACCTGCCCCGGTGTCCTCGGCTTAGCTATGCGGTGGAGCAAGTATGGGATGTGGAGAACTGTCAGGACGACTGTTCCCGATCGAACCGGAGCGTGCGGATAGCGCTGCCATGGAAGGTGCGGTCGCAAGGGGCAAGAAAGCGCGTCGGTGGTTGTTGACGCGTGATTTCAGCTTCATCTGGTGGAGTCAGGTGCTCTCCCAGGTCGCCGACGGAGTCAGCAAGCTGGCCCTCTTGTGGTTCGTGTACGCCATCACCGGCTCCCCCGTCAAAACTACGATGATCGGGCTCTTGCAGACGCTGCCCCCGATCCTGCTCGGACCATTCATCGGCGTTCTCGTAGACCGCTTGCCCAAGAAGGCCATCCTCATCGTCAGTGATGTCGCACGCGGCATTCTGATCGGCTTCGTTCCCTGCCTGGTTTCGGTCCCCGAATTTACGGTGGGCTCACTCTACCTATTGGTGTTTTTGTACGGGATCGCGACGGCGGTCTTCGTTCCCACTCTCTCCTCCGCGGTGCCGTTCATGGTTCCCAAACCTCAATTTACTGCGGCGAACGCGCTGCTCCAGAGCACGACCAGTCTTGGCATCATCATCGGTCCGGCGTTGAGCGGCTTGGGCATTGCCTTTTCCGGTTCACAAGATGTGCTCTGTTGGAATGCGGCCACCTACTTGGCGTCTGCGGCCTGTCTCTTCCCGATTCGGTTGCGCCAGACCGGTGAGGCGCCGAGCTGGGGTGGAGGCATGGGCGCCGTCGTCCGGCATATGATGGACGGCGTCCGCTACGCACTGTGGATGCATCGGAATTTGCTGCTGCTGATCTTGATGGCATCCGTCTACACATTCGGCAGCGGTGCCTTCACCACCCTCTTCCCGGTGTTCGGCAGGAACATGCTGGGACTCGGGCCCGTGGAGGTCGGCTATTTGTGGTCCTGGCTCGGCGTTGGCTTCTTCGTCACGTCCTTGGTGCTCATCCGTTTGAGCGACTGGAGCCTGCGGAAGCGGGTCATGACGATTGCCGTCGCGAGCCTCGTCGGCGGCTTGTCCATTTGTGCCTTGACGTGGGTCGAGAATGTGGGGTTGGCTTCGGTGCTCGTGATTTGTATCGGCGTTGGATTCGGCGCCTGGACGCCGATCGCTTGGGGCATGATTCAGGAAATTGCTCCCGCCGGTATGGTCGGACGGGTGATGGCCGTATACACCGCCGTCGCCACGGCGACTTCAATGGTTGGAATGACGTTCTTCGGGTGGGTCGCCGAATCTTTCGGGTCTTATGTGAGCGTCGTCGGCATCGGCTTCGTGCTCTTCGCCTTGTCTTCGCTGAGCGGATGGTTTAGCCGGCGAGTCGAGAGGGTTCCTGCCTAGTGCGCGGCCCACTCAGGTCTATTGCGACGAGCCGATGACGGTCAGCGCGAAGATTCCTGATCTTTGTGAATGACGATGGCGCGTCCTTGCGGGCTGACGGTGCCGGAGATATGATCGCCCGGACGCAAGTCTTTGTCTCCGGTCGTCGCGGCATCGACTTGGAGCGTGGCCTCCTTGCCGTTCGGCATGCGGACCGTGTGTACGTTTTCCTCGGATTTAACGATGCGCCCCCGCACCTCCTTCATGCCTGCGGCCTGGCCGGGGTTCACGCTTGGATCGGAAAGTCCGGTGTCCTGTGGGGCGGGCGGAGCGTCATGCGCGCCCAACGAATCATCCTTATTGCCTTGCAACTCGCCCTCGATCCGGTAATTCGGACCTTGTCCCTGTTGTTTCAGCCGCTCGTCTCGGATTTGTTCTCTTCGGGCCGCCTCAGCCTCCGTATCACGCGCGCGTGGGTCGCCATGAGGGAGGATGGCGTCCTGCGCCAGGGCGGACACCGCCGGGACGGTGGAGCACAGCAGCGCATAGTAAATGACGATACGAATATTCATGGGCGACGCCTCCTTGTTTTCTGTCAGGCGGGATGGGTCCGACGGCAGTCCTCACTATGCAGCAATGCCGGCCGGGACACGACTAGCATTTGCCCGAGTCGTGGCTCCGACGGGTTACCTTTGATCTTTGAATTGGTGCTCGCGGAACGGGGCAAGCTCGGGCGCGAGGCGGGCTTTCAGTTCCAGCCGCTTGGGTTTTCCTGTCGTCGTGTAGGGAACATCGTGACCCGTCAGGACGACTTTCGGGCACTTCCAGAATGGGAGTACCCGCCGGCAGTGCGTCAGCAGCTCACCGGGTTCCGGGATCGGCATGCCGTCCCGAGGGACCACATAGGCGGCGATCTCTTCTCCATAGTACCGGTGCTCGAACGGCACCGCCATGGCGAACCGCACCGAGGGATGACTCTTCAGCACATCGTCGATTTCGAGGGGCGAGATATTGACCCCGCCGCGAATGATCAGTTCCTTGAGCCGACCCGACACGAAGAAGAACGACCTGCCGGTCTCGTCTCGCTGATAAAAGCCCTCGTCTCCGGATCGGAACCACCCCCATCGAAACGCCGCATCGTTCGCGTCGCTTCGCTTGAAGTATCCTGCGCAGACCGTACGACCCCTGATGCAGATTTCTCCTCGCACGGATTCGGGAAGCAATCGCCCGTTCTCGTCCAGGATCGCCATTCGATTGTGCCGCAGCGGCACGCCGATGGAAGGAAAGTCGAAATCTCTCAGCCAGTGCCGATGCTCGTCCGACGAGAGCCCGTTGGGTAGGAAGCACGAGTAGCAGGTCGTTTCGGAGAGTCCGTATCCGTGGCGGATGCGGAAGGGATAGCGATCTTCGAATCGGGCCGCCGTCTCTTTCAACAACGGTCCTGCACCGCAAATGAAACCCTTGAAACGATCGAACCGATAATGCGAGAGGTCCTCGTCGGCGTCCAAGAGAAATTCCAACAACGTGGGTACCACGCTCACGCAAGACACCTGTTCTTCGTGCAACCGCCGCCAGAAGGCTGAACTCTTGAATTTACGGTTCAGGACGATGCAGCCTCCGCAGTAGAAGGGTGTGATCAGCGTGACGATGGTGCCGTTTACATGGTGGATAGGCAGCACGCACATCAATCGATCTCGAGCTCCAAAAGCGTGCCAGGCGGTAATCGCATCAGCGTCGATCAAGAGGTTCTCGACGGTCAATATCACACCCTTGGGCGCGCCGGTCGTTCCGGACGTATAGACGATCAAGGCTTCGCTCTGCATGCTGCCCACCGGCGGGGAGGGCTTTGGGCCGGCGTATTGCTTGGAAGGCATAGGCCTCAATTCAATATGCTTCGCGACACCGCCGTCGTTCAGCATGACAATGCCCCGCAGATGCGGAAGCTGAGCATGCAGTGCCGTCAATTCCTCGAAGCGGTCCTCCCAACAGCACAGCACCGACGACTCGGAATGCTCCAGGATGAAGCTCGTTCTGGTAGGGGTCTCTTCGGCATTGATCGGCACCACCGTCAGGCCGGCGATCCAAGCTGCGAAGTAGACGACGACCGTACTGTCGTGGTTGAACAATACCGTGGCCAGGCGCTCTCCGGGCTTCAATCCGACACGCTCCTGAAGAAAGGCGGCCATCTGCCGGACCGCCGCAGCGAACTCCGCATAGCTGTACTCACGGCGCAGTCCACGGTCGTCGTCGCAATAGATCAGACAGGGTCGATCGGCGAGGTCGCGGTCGCATGCCCGGGACCAAAAAAAATCACCGAATGAGGCCCAGGGCAATGGGAAGGCCTCGCCGTCATGCTGGCGGGCTTGAGCAATATGGTCAGGGACGTTGGTCGAGGGGGACATAGTTGCGTGGAGCCGGACCCCTGTACAGGGCCCGCGGCCTAATCAATCGGTTATGGTCCTGCTGTTCGATCACGTGAGCGCACCAGCCGGTGATCCGCGAACAGACGAAGACCGGCGTGTAAAGATCCCGCGGAATCCCCATCAGCAGATAGGCAACCGCCGTGTAGAAGTCGAGGTTCGGATAGAGGCTCTTTTCCTCCTGCACCACGCGATTGACGATCGTCGCAATGTCGTACCAGCGCCGGTTGCCGCAGACACTGCTCAAGTGGTCGGCATGTCGTTGAATGATGTTCGAGCGGGAGTCGCCTTGCTTGAGGACCCGATGGCCGAACCCCATGATGCGCCGCTTTGCGGCCAGTGCTTCCCGCACCCAAGCCTCCGCCCGCTCAGGGCGTCCAATCTCGATCAAGAGATCGGCCACCGCTTCATTGGCCCCTCCGTGAAGCGGTCCTTTCAACGTGCCGATGGCCGCCGTGACTGCCGAATAAAGATCCGTCATGGTGGAAGCGGTGACCCGGGCAGAGAACGTGGAGGCATTGAACTCATGTTCCGCGTACAGCGTGAGCGACGAGTCGAGCACGCGGGCCATGGCCGTCGTCACGGGATCGGGTCGCCGTTCGGTGAGCAGGGACAACAGATTCTCCGAAAAGCTAAGATCCGGTTGAAACCGGACGAGCGGGATACCGCTTCGTCTGCGATGCGCCGTGGCGATGATCATCGGTATCTGGCCGATGAGGCGGATCGCCTTCCGAAGGTTCGCCTCATGAGAGCAGTCGGAGGACTCCGCATCGGTCATGCCCAACAAGGAAGTGGCCGTCCGGAGGACATCCATCGGATGCGCCGTGCCTGGAACGGTGCTCAGGAACGATTCGACGGCCGCGGGCAAGGATGCTTGGGCAGCAATTTGAACCGAGAAGTCCTTCAGCGCTCTCCGGGACGGCAGCGCACCGAACAAAAGCAAATAGGCCACCTCCTCGAAGGAGGCCCTCTCCGACAGGTCGCTGACAGCATAACCACGGTAGGTCAGTCCGGCATCGCCTTCGTCCACATGGCATAGCGCGCTCTCGCCGGCAAACACCCCGTCCAGCCCGGGGCTATAGGTTGCGGGTTGAGTCGTCTCCGTCGTCGGCATGATTACCGTTCCTCCCGTGATAGTGGCGGTCCAGTTCTTCATAGTTGCGGTAGCGCAACAGGTCATAAAGTTGCTGCCGAGATTGCATCCGCGGTACGGCATTGCGCTGCGTGCCATCCCTGCGCAATTCAGCCAATAGGAATTCGACGGCCTGCGCTGCGATCCTGAGCGTCGAAACAGGGAAAAGGACCAACCGATAGCCCAGGTCTTCGAACTCGCCCAGGGTCAGGTAGGGCGTCTTTCCAAACTCCGTCATGTTCGCCACCAAGGGCGCTGTCCTGTGGTATTTCGCGAGCTGCAGCGCAAAGGCTCGGAACTCTTCTGCAGACTCGAGCGCTTCGGGAAAAATGGCGTCGGCTCCTGCGTCGAGATAGGCCAGGGCCCGTCGAACGGCAGACTCCATCCCTTCGACCGCCCGCGCATCCGTCCGGGCCATGATCACGAAATCACGATCGCGTCTCGCATCGCACGCCGCTCGGATCTTGCCGACCATTTCGGCCATCGAGACCAACTTTTTGCCCGGCAGATGCCCGCATTTTTTCGGCAACTCCTGATCTTCGATCTGCATTCCGGCCAAACCGGCCTGCTCGAATGTCTTTACGGCGCGCATGACCGATAGTGGAGGACCGAATCCTGTGTCGGCGTCTACGATGGCCGGTATGGCCACGGCGCCGGCGATCGTGGCGGCGTCGGCAGCGACCTCCGTGACGGAAAGCAATCCGATGTCGGGGATCCCCCGCGCTGCCGAAAGCGCGGCTCCGGACACATACACGGCGGGAAATCCGCCTCGCTCGATCTGGAGCGCGGTCAGCGCATTGAAGGCGCCGGGCACGGCGATGGTTTGTTTCTCGAGCAATGTCCGAAGACGACGGGGTTTCGATTCACCCTGACGCTGCATGTCACGCGCTCCCGGCGGTGTTCAACAAAGGCATCAGCACGCCGATGTCCTTGATCTCGTCGAGCTTCCAAATGAGGTCCAGAAGGGTCTTGATCCGTTCCCTCTTCAGCTTTCCTACTGCCAGCCGGCGAAACTTGCTTTCCACCTCATGATCTCCCATGGGGTGTCGGGGATGACCAAGGGGATAATCGATCTGTTTGATGTAGGTACGACCGGCTTTGCTCTTCACCGTAATGCGGGTGGGCATGGCCCGCGGGTAGAGATTGTTGAAATCGGGCAGCACCGTAATCCGCACCTTTTGCATCAGACGGACGAGGGTCTCGTCGGCGAGCCGCTTGGAATCAAAGGAGTGCAGTGTGACGTCTCCATCGAGCAATGCGACGGCCACGCAATAGGGAAAGCTATGGTCCGCCGTTTCACGCGTGCGTGGCCGCCATTTTTCTGGATCACGACCAATGATCTCGATGGCGACCTCGTAGCTGCCGATTTCGATGTCCTCGATGAGATTGAACGCGTCGGCCCCTTCCGCCTTGTCCAGTTCCTCTCTCAGCATCACCGCTGCTTCGACCGCCGTCTGCGCGTGATATTCCACCGGGTAATGCTTGATGTAGGTCTCTGAGATCATGAACGGTGCAACTCCGGTCGATTGCTCCGCGGCGAACGCAGAGAGCTCGAAGGGACCCGACACGAGCTTCATGAAACCCTTCTCGCCTTCGAAAATCGGCGAAGGCCCCGTCATGCCTTGTCGAGCGAGCAGCGCGGCAAAGACGGCGTTGCGTGACGCATTGGCAAAGGCGCAGGCCTTCCACATGGACAGATCGCCGACCCGAGTCTGCCGAAGCGCGATATTGGCGACGCCGGCGAGGTTGAGCGCCTGCAGGGTTTGCGCATCGGTGAGCTTCATGACTTTGGCCGCCGCGAGCGCAGAGGAAAAGGGGCCATAAGTAACGTGGTCCCAGCCATGCGGTCGCAACGCCGCAGCATCGCACAGCCGGCATTGGACCTCATAAGCCAATGCGATGGCTTGGATCACGCGCCTGCCCGATGCATGGGCGACCTCTCCGGCCGCGAGGACGGCCGCCACATTGTCGGAAGGATGGGCCGGTTCTTTGGCGAGATAGGTATCGTTGAAATCGAGGTAGCGCACGGCCGCGGCGTTGGCGAAGGTCGCAAGGTCGGCCGCCGTTTTGTGAGAAGTGCCCCAGACCGTGGCGCCGTCTCGAACTGTCATCGATTGGGCGACGCGCCTCGCGATCCGGCAAGGCTGGGAGTTCCATGCGCCGAGCGCGCAGCCCAGGCTGTCAATCAGTCGTCGCTTGACCTCGTGTACGACCGGGCCTGGAAGATCGTCGTAGCAAAGGGAGTGGCAATATCGAACGAGGCGATCCGCGAGCATGACTACCTCAATGGAATGGCCGTCGCTCCTCTTTCGTCCACCGTCAATCGGGTCATCTCTATAGGCGCCCGGCGCAGCGTATGAGCTCCTTCACGCGTCGGCAAACTTGGCTTGCCGCTTTTCCAGAAATGCCTGCACGGCTTGTTGCTTTTCCGGCGTCGCGCATAGCCGCCCGAACAACTCTGCTTCCCGGTCGAGCCCTTCGGATAATGGAATGTCCAATCCCCCTCGAATCGCATGGAGGGCGGCTTCGATGGCGCCCTTGCTGCGGGCAGCGATCTGTGCGGCGATGGCCGATGCCTGTGAGAGCAACTCATCGGGCGGAACGACACGGCTGACTAAGCCGGTGCGTAAGGCCTCCTCCGCCGACAGGCTTTCGCCGGTCAGGATCATTTCCGCCGCGTTGGAGGCCCCGATCACTCTGGGTAATCGTTGGGTGCCGCCGAATCCGGGGATCAAGCCGAGCTTGACCTCCGGTAGCCCGAGCGGAACCGCCTGAGCGGCGATGCGAATGTGACAAGCGAGGGCGAGTTCCAACCCTCCGCCTACGCAGGGTCCATTGATGGCGGCCAAGACAGGTTTATCGAGCCGCTCGATGCGGTTGAAAAGTGATTGCCCACGAACCGCGAATTCCACTCCTGCATGCGCGCCGTTCAGATGAGCCAGCTCGTTCATGTCTGCGCCGGCACAAAAGAATCGACCTGCGCCGGTAATGATCACGACACGAACGAAGTCCTCCTCTTCCGCCTCACTCAGGACCTGCCCCAATTCCTTCAGCATGGATAGGTTCAGCACGTTCGCAGGAGGGTTGCGCAGGGTGATTCGAGCGATGTGGTGGGAGATGGTCAGTAGTTGATGAGGCATCGGTGTCCCCCTGGCGCACGTCGTGCGGGCCGATTCAAGGCTTGCGCGCCCCCCAAGAGCGAAACTTTGCGGAGTCGCAGCCGAGATCTCGCAGTCGTTGATGCGTCGTGATCGCAGAGATGAGATCCGACACCTGTTCCCCGGTTGCCGCGATGGTGCGAATGACGGTCGGGAACCAATCGCGCAACTCCAGCAGCGTTGCCTCCGCGCCGGGACGATCGCCTTTGTTCACCACAATAATGTGCGCCATTTCCAGCAAGCCGGCTTTCATGGCTTGCACCTCGTCTCCCAGACCCGGCGCGACCACGGCCACCACCGTGTGAGCGAGCTCCGTGACGTCCACTTCGTTCTGGCCGACTCCGATCGTTTCGATCAGGATCACCTGATAACCGGCTGCTTCCAAAACCTTGGCTGCATCGGCGGTCGCCCGGGCCAGTCCGCCGGCATGTCCTCGCGTGGCCATGCTTCGGATGTAAACCCCACGATCCAGCGTATGGTCCTGCATTCGGATACGATCTCCCAGGAGGGCGCCGCCGGTGAGATGGCTGCTGATATCGACGGCCAGGACCCCGACCCTCATGCCGAGCCGGCGGTAAGCTGTAACGAGTCGATCGACCAGCGTACTCTTGCCCGCTCCGGGATAGCCGGTGATGCCGATGATCGTTGCGGGAGAGGGAGACGGGGCCAAGAGGCGCAACGCGGCCGTCCCTTCTGGATTCTGGCACTCCAGCAGTGTGATGAGACGTGAGACGGCCCTGGTCCGGCCGGACCGCACGTGCTCCGCAAGGTTGGCCGCCGACATGGTCGGATGGTCCAGTTGGTTGGAGGACATCGTCACGTGACACCTTCGCAGGCTGTTTGCGGCTGCGAAACATGCGACAGCCGCGATTGGAGAGGATGGTTGAGCCACGGCTCCATCCGGCGGACCGCCCCGACGACTTGTCGTTCGTCTACCGTGACATGGGCGCCGGAGGCTTTCAACGCATATACCACGTCCTCTGTTGCCGCGTTGCCCGATGCTCCCGGTGCGAAGGGACAGCCACCGAGACCGCCCGCAGAGGTATCGAAGGCCTCAATCCCGTATTCATTCCAGGCAGTAAGAACGTTGGCGACGGCCGTGCCGTAGGTGTCGTGAAAATGAAGCGACAGCCCGGTGGCTGGGATAACAGGCAGGACCTCGTCCAGCAATTTTCGGACATCCGCAGGTACGGCTTTCCCCAAAGTTTCCCCAAGCGACAGCTCGTCGACGCCCAGTTCGAGTAAGCGGTGCAGCACCTCCAGGACTCGCTTCGGCGGGATGGGCCCGTCAAAGGGGCAATGGGTGACGGTGGAAATGTAGCCCCGCACCAACATTCCGTTTCGTTTCGCGCCGGACAGCACCGGCTTGAACCGCTCCATGGACTCCAGCACCGTACAATTGATATTGCGGCGGGTGAAGGCGTCGGACGTCGCCGTGAAGACGGCAATTTTCTTTAGTCCCGCACGGATCGCCCGTTCCAACCCTCTTTCGTTCGGCACCAATCCCGAATAAATCACCCCGGGCCGGCGTTCGATCAAGCGAACGACCTCATCGGTATCCGCCAACTGCGGCACTGCAGAGGACGATACGAAGGAGCCGATTTCGATTTCCGACAAACCGGTTCGTGACAAGGCGTCGATGAACCTGACTTTGGCTTCCGTCGGGACAAGATTCGGCTCATGCTGAAGTCCATCCCGCGGACCGACTTCGATGATTCTGACGGCATGCTGAATCAGATTATATCCGTTGGGGTGCGGCATCGCGGGAGTTCCCTTCGCGCACTGTTTCCGTGTCCGCGGGGCCATCGGCTTTCGGAGCCCAGCCGGGTGGCCGGCGCTCGTGAAAGGCGCGGAGTCCTTCACGCGCTTCGGCGGATAGGCGGGCTTGGACATTGATGTCGATGCAGAGGGTTCGCTGCTCGGGGTCGGACAGGCTGGGCAGACGACGGAAAAGAGACTTGGCTGTTCGGACGGCGTGGGGGGCCAAGCGACTGACGTTCTGCACCAATTCGTCGACTCGGGCGTCCAGGGCATCCCGCGGCACCACCTCGTGCACGAGTCCGGCCTCCTTTGCGGCCGAGGCGGAAAACGCTTGGCCTGTAAGGCCGTATCTGCGTAGGAAGGAGTCGCCCATTTTTCGAACCACGAAAGGGGCAATGACGGCCGGTACCAATCCCAGGCGTACCTCGCTGAGCCCGAAGACGGTATCGTCGGTTGCCACGGCGACGTCGCAGACGCCGATCAAACCGAGCGCTCCTCCATACGCCGCTCCTTGGACGCGCGCGATGACGGGGCAGGGGCATTCATCGATGGCGCGGAACATTGTGAATAGCCGCTCGGCGTCTTGCCGAGCCTCGGTTTCGGAGACGGCTCGGTCGGCTCCCATCCAGCGAAGATCCGCTCCGGCACAGAACACCGAGCCATTGCCCCTTAAGAGCACGACGCGCAATGAAGCATCTTGCACGATGGTCCGGAAGGCGTCGTACAACTCGTCGATCATGCCCGCATCGAAGGCGTTCCGGCGGTGAGCCCGGTTGAGCGTGACTCGAGCCACGCCCTTGTGGGATTCGACCAGAACGGAGGAACATTCCGTCATGACAACCTCACATGCGAAAGACTGGCGCGTGCGAACCGCGCATCGGCGTCGTCATTGCAACGTCGAGGCAGAGTCCGATGAGTCGTCGCGTTTGAACCGGGTCTACAATGCCGTCGTCCCATAGCCGTGCGGTACTGAAATAGGGACTGCCTTCCCTCTCGTACTGGGCCAGCGTCGAATCCATCATCTTTCGCCTCTCATCCTGCCCTAGTACGCGCCCTTCCCGTTCTCGTTGCTGCTGCTTGACGGTGAGCAGAACTTGGGCCGCCTGCTGTGCGCCCATGACCGATGTCCTCGCGCTGGGCCAGAGAAACAGGAAGCGCGGCCCGTACCCGCGCCCGCACATGGCGTAATTGCCGGCCCCATGGGAGGCCCCGATGATGACGGTGAACTTGGGCACCTCGGCAGTCGCCAATGCCTGCACCATCTTCGCTCCGTCCTTGATGATGCCGCGGACCTCATAGTCTTTGCCGACCATGAAACCTGTGATGTTGTGAAGAAAAACGAGCGGCAGACGACGTTGAGCACAGAGCTGAATGAAATGCGCCCCTTTCAACGATGCCTCAGACAACAGCACCCCGTTGTTGCCGACGATGCCGACGGAATGCCCCATCCAACGCGCGAAGCCGCAAATCAACGTTTGTCCGTATCGAGCCTTGAACTCGTGGAACATGCTTCCATCCACCAGGCGGGCGATCACTTCGCGCACATCAAAGAGCTCCCGAGGGTTGCTCGGGATGAGTCCGTACAGGTCGGCGGCGGGATAACGCGGGTCTTCAATGGTTGCGGGCTTTCGAACCGTCGCCCGACGCGGGAGCGTGTCCATGATCGCCCGGCAGATTTCCAGCGCGTCCCCGTCGTTTTCCGCCAAATGATCGCTGACGCCGGACAGCCTCGTATGGAGATCGGCTCCGCCGAGTTCTTCCGCGGAGACCTCTTCGCCGGTCGCCGCTTTGACCAGCGGCGGGCCCCCCAGGTAAATCGTCCCTGTACCCCTCACGACGACGTTCTCGTCACACATGGCAGGCACGTAAGCCCCTCCTGCCGTGCACATTCCCATCACGACGGCGATTTGAGGGATGCCGAGCGCAGACATGCGGGCTTGATTGTAAAAGATGCGCCCGAAATGATCTCTGTCGGCGAAGACTTCGGCCTGCATCGGGAGATAGACTCCGCCCGAATCGACCAGATAGACAGCCGGCAGACGGTTTTCCAGCGCGACTTCCTGCGCTCGCAGATGTTTCTTGATCGTGATGGGAAAGTACGTGCCGCCTTTGACGGTCGCATCGTTTGCGGCGATGACACAGGGACGTCCCGATACATAGCCGATGCCGGTGATCAAACCGGCGGCAGGGACTTGATCCTCATACATGTCGCACGCCGCGAGCGGGCTCAGTTCCAACCAGGGACTATTGGGGTCGAGCAATGCCGTGATCCGGTCTCGTACGGGCAGTTTGCCCCGTTGCTTATGAAGCGCGAGAGCCTCCGCCGTACCGCCGGCTTTAGCTAGTTCCAGGCGCTTATTGAGGCCGGCCATCAGGCCTTCGTAGTGGGTCCGATTCGCCGTGAACGTTTCGGAATTGCAGGCGATGGTCGTTGTTAGGAGACGCATGGCTCTCAGCTCTCGAGTTGAAGACCTTTGACGAATTCGACGATCTCATTCATGGAAGCTCCGGGCCTGAACAGGGCCCTCACGCCTGCCGCCTTGAGTCCGGGAAGATCCTCATCTGGGATAATCCCCCCCCCGAACAGGACGATGTCGTCGGCTTCCTGCTCCTTCAGCAGTTCGAGAACCCGCCGAAACAGGGTGTTGTGTGCGCCAGACAGGATGCTGAGTCCAATGGCATCCACGTCTTCCTGAATGGCCGTGCTCACGACCACTTCGGGCGTCTGGTGTAAGCCGGTATAGATCACTTCCATGCCCGCGTCCCGTAAGGCGCGCGCGATGAGCTTCACGCCTCGATCGTGTCCATCGAGGCCGACCTTACCGATCAAGATACGGAGAGGGGTCGCTGCTACTGCCATACCTTCACCTCCATGAGTCGATATCGGCCGTCCCCCTCTTTACGGACATGGCCGGCTTGGATCGCCGGGTCGTGCTCGAAGAGCAGAAGCCACCCAGCTTCAGAAGCCTGGTTCAAGACCGCACGTTTGCTTTCCAGCGTGGCGGCGGGAAACAGGTCGTAACCCATGATGTAAGGAAGCGGGAGATGTGACGAAGTGGGAATCAGGTCCCCGAGAAAATAGGCCACGCGGCCGGCGGACTCCACCTTCACCGCCTGATGGCTACGGGTGTGGCCGCCGGTGACGACGGCGGTGACGCCGGGGACGATTTCGGTATCTCCCTCCAGCAATTCCCAACTCTTCCTGTCGGCGAGCGGGAGAAAATTGTCCGAACGATAGCTAGCCTTGGTGCGTTCGTTGGCTTGCGTCGCGTCTTCGAACTCGCCCCGCTGAATGAAGTAGCGGGCTCGGGGGAACGTCGGGATCAGTCGCCCCTGAGAGTCCCTAGCGGTATTGCCTCCCGCATGGTCGAAATGAAGATGCGTGTTGACGACGATATCGATATCGTCCGGTCCAAGCCCCAACTGTTTCAACGAATTCAAGACCGTTTGGGGCCGCTCCACGGCGAACATACGGTGGAACTTCTCGTCTTCCTTGGAGCCCAAGCCGGTGTCCACGAGTATGTTCTTGTTGGCTGTACGGATGAGCAGGCAGGTCAAGGTCAGGGGAATGCGGTTGAGGCCGTCGGCTTCGCAGCACTGCTCCCAAAGGACCTTGGGGACGACGCCGAACATGGCACCTCCATCCAACCGAAACCGGCCGTCCACAATTGGATAAATGTCGAACGCTCCGAGCTTCATAACTCACGTGAACCGTCAACTGTGATTCGGATCGGCAGCCGGCCTAGTCACTTGGCCGTCGACGAACGACAGTTAGACGATCGTCCCATTACAACACCATCGGCTCCCGGTACGTTCCAAATACTTCCCGAAGCGCGGCGCAGATTTCCCCCAGCGTCGCTTTGGCCTTCACCGCCTCGATCAGGTAAGGCATGACGTTCTCACCGCAGGAGGCCGCTTCCTGCAACTCCTCCACGGCACCGGCCATCCTGAACGGGTCCCGCGATTTCCTCAGGTCCGCAAGCCGTGCGACCTGGTCGAGTTCCGGCTCCTGCCCGATTTTGAGGGTGGGGATCCGATGTTCCTCGCTCTCGATATAATCATTCACCCCGACGATGACGCGTTCCTTCGTCTCTATCTCGCGCTGGTACCGTTGCGAGGCATCCAGAATCTCGCGTTGCGGATAGCCTTCTTCGATCGCCTTCACCATGCCTCCCATTTCATCCAGCTTCCGGAAATATGCGAGCGCTGATTCCTCCAAGCGATTGGTGAGCGTCTCGAGGTGAAACGAGCCTCCCAACGGATCGACGCTGTTCGTGACGTCGCTTTCTTGTGCGATGAGTTGCTGTGTCCGCAACGCGAGCTTCACCGCCTCTTCGGAGGGCAGCGCCAACGTTTCGTCCATCGAATTGGTATGGAGCGACTGCACGCCTCCGAGCACCGCCGCGAGCGCCTGTATGGCCGTGCGCACCACGTTGTTCAGCGGCTGCTGCGCCGTGAGCGAGCAGCCCGCAGTCTGGGCATGGCAACGAAGCTGCATGGACTTAGGATTGGTCGGGCGGAAGCGGCGCTGCATTTCGCGCGCCCAGAGCCGCCGGGCTGCGCGGAATTTTGCAATCTCCTCGAAAAAGTCGTTATGCGAATTGAAGAAGAAGGATAACTGAGGTGCAAAACTATCCACGGAAAGCCCGGTCTTCACGGCCTCTTCGACATAGGTCAGGCCGTCGTACAGGGTAAAGGCTAGTTCCTGCGCGGCGGTCGATCCGGCCTCGCGGATATGGTAGCCGCTGATGCTGATCGGATGCCATTTGGGAACGCGTTGCGCGCAAAACGCGATGCTGTCGGTAATGAGGCGCAACGAAGGGCTCGGCGGAAACAACCATTCTTTCTGAGCGATGTATTCCTTCAGAATGTCGTTTTGAATGGTCCCATCCAGCCGATCGAACGCGATCCCTCGCCTCTCCGCCACGGCGAGATACATGGCGAAGATGACCGCAGCAGGCCCATTGATCGTCATGGAAGTCGTGACTTCATCCAGCGGGATATCCTCAAAGAGTCGTTCCATATCCGCCAGCGACGATATCGCCACGCCACAGTGACCCACCTCGCCGTGAGCACGAGGGTCGTCTGCATCGATTCCCATCAAGGTCGGCATGTCGAAGGCCACGCTCAATCCCGTTTGCCCGTGCTGCAACAGATAATGAAACCGGCGATTGGTGTCTTCAGCCGACCCGAACCCCGCGAACTGCCGCATCGTCCACAGACGCCCGCGATACATGGTGGGATAGACGCCGCGTGTATAAGGGAATTCGCCTGGTGCTCCGAGGTCGTCCTCGGGCGACCAGCCTTTCAGATCGTCCGGGCCATAGAGGCGATTGATGTGCAACCCCGAAAGGGAGGTAAATCGCGATCGACGTTCCTGCATGGCACCCCTCTCGATGGACCAGCCGTCAACCGTTCGCCTGGGCCGAGAGCTGACGCCGATCGGCCGATTGGTCGTGGTAGGCGTAGAATCCCTGGCCCGTCTTGCGACCGAGCCGGCCTGCTGCGACATAGCGGCGCAGCAGGGCAGCGGGACGAAACTTGGGATCGCCGAAGTCCTTGTAAAGCACTTCACAGATGGCGAGCACCGTATCCAAGCCGATGCGATCGGCCAGTGCCAGCGGCCCCATAGGGTGGTTGGCTCCCAACGTCAGCGCCTGGTCGATATCGGCAGCCGATGCCACCCCTTCCTCCAGCGCAAAGACGGCTTCGTTGATCATCGGCATCAAAATGCGGTTCACGATGAACCCCGGGGCATCTTTCGAGACGACCGGTGTTTTCCCAAGTCGATGCACCAACTCCATCGCCAGCATTGAAGTCTGCTCCGATGTCTCGAGGCCGAGCACGATTTCCACGAGGCGCATGACGGGGGCTGGGTTCATGAAATGCAGACCGACCATGCGATCCGGTCTGCCGGAGGCTGCGCCCAATGTCGTGATCGAGATGGACGAGGTATTGCTCGCCAGCACCGTCGTTGGGGAACAGAGGCGGCCCAGTCGCGTGCACAGGTCCAATTTGAGAGTCCGGTCCTCTGAAACGGCTTCAATGACGAAAGAGGCGTTGTTCAACGCGTCGAGCTGCGTGGTTGGACGGATGAGGTCGAGCACGTCGCTGATGTTCCGGTCTGCCTGGCCCCCTCTCTCAGCCGCTCGATCCAAGCCGGCGCGGATCTTGTTCACCGCTTCCTTGAGAGCTGATTCCGTGATATCGACCAGGAGTACCGTAAAGCCCGCCGTGGCCAAGACCTGACCGATGCCCCGGCCCATCTGGCCGGCTCCTACCACGCCGATCGTCTTGATGTCATCGATTGTCACGTCACAGGACCTGACGTCATTGACGGTTGACGACTTGCTATCGTTCCACCACGAGCGCCAGCGCTTCGCCGCCGCCGATACAGAGGCTGGCCAGGCCACGCCGTGCACCGCGAGCTTCCATGAGATGAAGCAGCGTCGTGAGGATGCGCGCCCCGGTCGCTCCGATGGGATGTCCCAGCGCGACTGCGCCTCCGTGAATATTCACCTTCTTCTCGTCGAGCCCCAGCTCACGATTGATGGCGAGCGACACCGCGGAGAAGGCCTCGTTGATTTCAAAGACATCAATCTCTCCGACCGACAGGCCGGTTTGCCGCAGGACTCGTTTGATCGCCTCCACCGGCGCGATGGTAAACCATTCGGGCGCCAGGGCCGCTCCCGCATAACCCACCAGGCGGGCCATGGGAGTGAGGCCCAACGATGCGGCTTCTTCTTCCGCCATGACCACCAAGGCGGCGGCCCCGTCGTTACAGGAAGGAGAATTGCCGACGGTCAGGACTCCATCGTCTTGGAACACCGGTTTAAGCTCCCGCATGCGGCTGAGATCGACCCGATTCGGCTCTTCGTCCTCGGTGACGATCAGGCTCTGGCCCTTCCGCTGCGGCACTTCCACCGGCACGATTTCCTTCGTGAAGGCGCCGGTCGCAATGGCTTCGCGGGCCCGCCGATAGCTTTCCAAGGCAAAATCGTCGACTTCCTTCCTGGTGAGCAGATATTTCGTGGCGCAGCGCTCTCCACCGGTTCCCATATGGAAATCGTTATAGACGTCCCACAAACCATCTTTGATGAGGCTGTCCACTAGTTCGGCATGCCCCAATCGATAGCCCTGTCGAGCTTTCTCCAGAAGATAGGGCGAGCGAGTCATGTTCTCCATGCCGCCCGCTACGACGACGTTCGCCTCTCCGAGCGCAATGGCTTGTGCGGCCATGATGACCGTCTTGAGACTGGACCCGCAGACCTTATTGACTGTCGTGGCGCCGACCGAATCGGGGATGCCCGCGCCGATTGAAGCTTGTCTTGCGGGGGCCTGTCCTAGGCCAGCGCTGAGCACGCAGCCCATCAAAACCTCTTGTACGCGGGTGGGGGAGAGCTGGACACGACGCAAGGCTTCGGCGATCGCAAGGCTGCCGAGTTTTGTCGACGGCACGGGACCGAACACGCCATTGAAGCTACCCATCGGCGTTCGGACGGCGCTGACGATGACGGCTTGGCGCGTCTGCTTCACAGGATGGCCTCCCAGTTGCTCTGTTCGATATGGCTCTTAACCTTAGCCATGAATCCGTCGGCCGTCGCACCGTCGATGACCCGATGGTCGAAGGACAAGCTCAGATAAGCCATCGGTTTGATCGCGATGGCGTCGTTGACGACCACGGCCCGCTTCTGGATCGCACCGACCCCCAGTATCGCAATCTGCGGTTGATGGATAATCGGCGCGCTGAACAGGCTTCCGAAGCCTCCGTGGTTGGTGATCGTGATCGTCCCTCCCTGAACCTCGTCAGGGCTCAACTGTTTCGTCCGGGCTCGCTCGGCCAAGGCCGAGATTTCTTTCGCCAGGTCCATGAGCCCTTTGCGATCCGCATGCCGCACGACCGGCACGAGCAGCCCCTCATCCAAAGCCGTCGCGATGCCGACGTGAATGTCCTTCTTGATGACGATCCCGTCCTCGCTCCAGGAAGAATTGATGATCGGCATGTCACGTATGGCTCGCGTGATTGCTCGAATGACGAACGGCAGGTAGGTCAGATTGCGGCCTTCGCGAAACTTGGCCACGCTGGAGAAATCCGCTTCGAAAACGGTCGTGACATGCGCCGATGTCTGCCGGCTCTTGACCATCCGCTCCGCGATGGTCTTTCGCATTTGCGTCAATGGGACGACCTCTTCGCCCATGGAGGGCTGGCGGCTCGCCTGCGACGCTGCAGCCGGTGCGCCGCTTTTTGCGACGTAGTCCAGCAGGTCTTTCCTGGTCACCCTCCCGCCGGCGCCGGTGCCCGTGATTTGCGACGGATCGATTCCGTGCTCTCTTGCCAATTGCCGGACGGCCGGAGAATAATGTTCTTCCCCTTGAGCCGAAGATTCCATTGGGCGGACCACCACGCCGCCGACGCGATTGATCACCTCCGTCGGCGGAGCGCTGTCGATGCGTGCGAGCAAGGTTCCAACCGGAACGGTTTTGCCCTGGTCGATGATGACTTCCGTCAAGAGCCCGGTGGCCGGCGACGGAATCTCCAACGCAACTTTTTCTGTTTCCACCTCGACCAACGGCTGGTCCTTTTGGATCATGCCGCCCACGGGAATGAGCCATTTCACGACGGTGCCTTCCGCGATGCTCTCACCCAACTGCGGCATGATGATGTCGGTTGCCATGTTGCCTCGTCAGAGCTTAGACGGCAGAAGTCTCATGTTTCACGCGGGTCAGTACGCGGCCAACTTGCGCGCGGCCTCCACGATATCGCCTGTCTTGGGGAGGAAAAATTCTTCCAACGGCGTACTGAAAGGCACCGGGGTGTCGGGCGCCGCGATACGAACCACCGGTCCATCTAAACAGTCGAAACATTCCTCCGCCAACAGCGCCGCGATCTCGGCGCCTATCCCGCCGGTCTTATTGTCTTCGTGCAGCACGATGACCTTGCCGGTCTTACGAACGGAACCGTAGATCGTCTCTTTATCCAGCGGGATCAACGTGCGCAGGTCGACCACTTCCAGATCGAGACCATCTTTTTCCAACAATTGAGCCGCCTCGAGCGCGAGATGCACCATGGCCCCGTAGGTGATGATCGATAGTCCGGCGCCGGGCCGTTTGACTTCGGCCTTGCCGATGGGGACGATAAAATCGTCCTGCGGCAACGTCGCCTTGATCCGTCGATAGAGAAACTTGTGCTCAAAATAGATGACGGGGTTGGGATCACGAATCGCGGCTTTCAGCAGGCCCTTGGCATCATAGGGGTTCGAAGGCGCCACGAGCTTGAGGCCCGGCGAATGGAAGAACCAGCCTTCAGGGCATTCTGAATGAAAGGGCCCTCCATGAATGCCCCCGCCGAAGGGGGCACGAATGACCAGCGGGACTGCGGCTCCCCAGCGGTAATGATTCTTGGCGGCCACTTCGGTAATCTGATCGAAGGCGCAGGAAATGAAATCGGCAAACTGCATCTCCACGACCGGTCGGAGTCCCATCATGGCCGCCCCGATGGCGGCTCCGACGAATCCCGATTCGGACAACGGTGTATCCAACACCCGCCATTCTCCGTATTTGGCAAGAAAACCCTCCGTGATCCTGAAGGCGCCTCCGTAGATGCCGATGTCTTCGCCCATCAGGAAGACGCGTTCGTCCCGGGACATTTCTTCATCCAGAGCCTGGGAAATGGCTTCCAGATACGTCACCTCACCGGTCGCCACGGTGCTTGTCGCCATGTGTCGCTCCTTCCGATGGCTAATAACTGTCGGCCTGGTCGGCAAAGACGCCCTCCAGCACTTCCGGTCCTTCGGGCAACGGACTGTGCTCGGCAAACTCCAGACCGGCTTCGACTTCCTTTTTGGCCCGCGCTTCGATGTCGCGGAAATAGCCTTCATCGCCGTACTTGAGCTGAGTAAGCAATTGTTCCGTCTTGAGGATGGGATCTTTCTTCCTCCAGCTGTCCAGTAAATCCTGCGGCACGTATTTGGCCGGGTCATGCTCGGAATGCCCATGCATGCGCATCGTTTTGAACTCAAGGAAGGTCGGGCCCTTGCCTGCCCGGGCGTAGGCGATCGCCCGCTTCGCCGCCAGGTACACGGCGGCCACGTCGTTTCCATCCACGATTTCGCCGGGCATGCCGTAGGCTTGGGCCCGTTCGACGACGTCAGCAATTGCCATTTGCAGGCGCATTGGAGTCGAATAGGCGTATTGATTGTTGTTGCAGAAGAAGACCACGGGGAGTTTTCTGACGGCCGCCAAATTCATCGCTTCGTGAAAGTCGCCGCGACTCGTGCCGCCGTCCCCGGTGCCGGCGAATACGACGCGGGATTCTCCCCTCATCTTGAATGCGAGCGCGGCTCCAGCCGCGACCGGCATGTTGTCGGCCAGGTGGCTGACGAACCCGATCACGCCTCGTTTGAGATCGCCCATATGGACGTTGCCGTCCTTGCCCTTCGTCGGGCCTGTTCGCTTTCCGAGGTACTGAGCGATGATCTCGCCCGGAGAGAAACCCCGAATGAGGAAGGCTCCCATATCTCGATGGAACGGAGCGATAAAATCGTCACGTTCGAGCGCGGAGGCATAGCCGACTGCGATCGCCTCCATCCCGTGGCTGGTGTAGCAGCCGCCGACAATGCGGCCTTGGCGGTAGAGGGCCGAAATGCGGTCCTCCAACGACCTCGTCAGCCTCAGGTAGTAATACATCTGCAGCAAATCGTCTCGCTTGATGTCTCGAGTCACGTCTGCCAGGTCCATACGTCTCCTCCTCGCAGAGTGGTAAGGCAGAATCAAAACGCGGGCATGTCTTTCCACGATAGAAACGGTTTGCTCTTTTGACAGAGCGGGCATTGCGACGCCTCCCACTGCGGCATATCGAGATCGGTCGTGTAATAGAACGGATACTGAGCCGCCAAATCGGCCATCAGTGGGAACTGGCCGCTGTCCCGGCGCGCGAACACCATCATGCCTGCGAGCAGGCCGCCATGATCCGTGATCACTTTGCCGAGCTTGCTGACACAGTTGCCGCGCGTCGTGACGTCGTTGAGCGCAATGAATCGCTCCCCCGGCGCCACCGACCCCGCCGTAATGTCGGTACCGATCCGTCCGGTCTCGACGCTGTACGGCGTCAAGGCGACACGGACGGGCATGGTATCCCTCAGCTCGTCGGCAATTCCCTGCGCAAGCAATGAGGCGGCAGAGGAAGTCGTAAGAATCCCGCTGATCGGCGTATGATGAAACGCTCGCCTGATCCAGTCAGCCATGTCCCGCGCAACGAGCGCCATCAGTTCGGGATGCCGAGCCACGGATTCGAATCGAAGATAGATGGCAGTGTGGTGTCCTGAGACGACTTCCACGTGCGTATCGAAAAATACGGAGCGGGAAGTGTGGAGCAGCCGCAAGACATCCCAACTCGCGAGGGCTGTGTGAGAACCGTCTCGAACTACTGCTTCGAGTTTGGCGTCGATCATGGGGCCGTCGTAAAGCTCTCGATGGCGTTGTACGACATCGGCCAGCGTTTGATGGTCAGTCGCTACACCCATGAGCCCTCCGGCCTCTATGCCCTGCCATTCGAGATGCGGTTCCTGAGGATTCCGATTGGTTGTATTTCCAATTCGACGACGTCGCCCGGTTGCAGGTAACGGTCGAATTCCAATCCGCAGCCTCCTCCAACAGTGCCCGAGCCGAACAGATCTCCGGGGTAGATCGTTTCTCCCCTCGAAACGTGCGCGATCATCTGCGGGAATGACCAATGAATCGTGCCGAACCGCCCGCGGGACCATTCCTCTCCGTTGACTCTCGCGATCATTGTGAGGGCTGCAACATCGGAAATGTCATCGGGGGTCACCAGGCAGGGTCCGATGGCCGTCGCGAAATCTTTACCTTTGGCGGGACCCAGCCGGCATGCCATTTCCTGGAACTGAATGTCCCTTGCGCTGAAGTCGTTCATGATCGTGTAGCCGGCGATGTAGCTTTCGGCGTCCCGTTCGGTGACATCTGTTCCTTTGCGACCGATCACACAGGCCAATTCCAACTCGTAGTCCAGCTTCGTCGTGTCGAGAGGCCAGCGCAGGGATTCGTCCGGGCCGATGATCGTGCGATGATTCCCCTTGTAATACACGGGCGCCTTGTACCATTCCGGCGGAATCGGCTGGCCGCGTCTCTTGGAGGTGGCGGCGATATGATTTTCAAAGGCAATGAAGTCGCGCAGCGACGTGGGGTTGGGCAGCGGAGCCATCAATGGAGCGGCGTCCGCACGATAAAAAATGACCTCACCCTGCGGACCTTCAGCCGAAGGACCGATTTTGACGGCGTATTCCAAAGCGCAGCGTGCGGCTCCGGCCGTCGAGGCTCCTCCTTCCAGAAATTCCAGCATGGAATGAGGCACCTGGGCGTCGGCCAACCGCCGGGGCTGCGCCTCTCCTTGGTCCGCGAGCCACCGCGCATAGGCCATGTTCAAGTCGATGAAGTGGGCCGCGACTAAGGCGCCGACTCTCGAAAACGAACCGACGGGCGTGGCGACGACGAAAGTCACGAGTTTCATGGACGACTCCAGCTCAGCGCATAGTCCTGAATTTCGACGGAGGTTATCCCGGGCATGACGGTAAATGGGCTCTTCGATTCCACCATGACCGCCACTTCGTTCGTGTGCGTCTTGCCGCGACTCGCGGCAACGGCTTGGGGCTGAGGGCCGTGGTGGATTCCCTGAGGATGCAACGTCAGCATGCCCGGCTGGATTCCCGCGCGACTGAAAAAGTCCCCCTGATGATAAAACAGCACTTCGTCGTAATCCGTATTGCGATGATAGAACGGAACGCGGAGTGCCTCGGGGTCGCTTTCCATCGGGCGAGGGACGAACGTCGAGACCAGGCAGCCGCCGGCCTGGAAGGTGCCATGGACGCTCGGCGGCAGGTGATATCGCGGGCTCGTGATGGGCCGGATGTCGCGCACGTTCAGCTTTGCCGCCCACAAATCACCTTTCCAGCCGACCACGTCCATCGGATAGAAAGGATAAGTCACGTGAGTGTATTCGCCGCGCCGCTTGATCGACACGATCCACTCACGATCTCGTCGATCGACCGCCTCCGCCGGGCCTAGTTCTGGAACGACCAAGACCCCTTTGTCGAACAACGCATGTTGCCCAAGAGGGCCGCGATCCGGAAGGGCAACGGGTACCGGTGTTTCGACGACGAAAAAAAATGATGGGCCTGTGTCGACGTGAATTCGATACGTGGTCCCCTTGGGGATCACGACATAATCCCCCGGCTCGTAGGGGAGGATTCCATAGTCGGTCTCAAAGCGGCCCGCGCCATCGTGAACGAAATGGATCTCGTCGCCGTCGGCATTGCGGGCAAAGCGCGACATCGTGCCCGCAAGGGATAAGACGAGCAGGGACGCATCCGGGCTCTGCAGGATCGGAGTAGGGCGGTCGGAAGCCTGGGATCGAAGAGATTCGGCCGTGCAGGTGAAGGCTCGTGGTTTCAGCGGCCCTTCGATCTTGATCCAAGCGGTCGGGGGATGGGTCCGATACAGATGGGAAGCGGAACCGGAAAATCCTTCACGACCGTGCTCCTCTTCGCACAAGCCTTCCGGGATGCCCACATGGGCTTGGTCGGGAGCTTTGCCCTTCCTAGTGAGATACATCTGTCTGCTTCCTGGGAAACGCCTGAATGCTCAGGACGCCCGCTTCAGCGGTTTCCGCTTGCCCGGCTCCGAAGAGGAGTCGTATTCAATAATGGTGCGCTCCACTCCGGTGGTCTGGTCCCGCTCGATGTCCCGGTACAGCGACTCCACCGTACTTCTCACGAAGGTCTTCGAGGCTTCGCCGCCCTGCTCCCGTTGCGTCAGCTCGATGAACAAACCACTGGCAGGGAACAGCGGATAAGTGAAGCGCTGCCTGAGGGGGCCGAACCCATCTCGGCCTTCTTTGATCGGCCCGCAGAATTTGACGCCGTGCGCTTCCCATTCCTTGCACACCGCTTCGATGTCATCTACCTCGAGGGCGAAGTGCTGGACACCCTGCCCATATTTTTCGATGAAATCGTTGATTTGTGACCGCCCGCTTTTGTCGTGGCCCTGCATGAGCGCAATCCGGACCCCACCTCGCCGAACCACGATCGTGTCCATTGAGGATTTTTCGCTGCCGACGTCACGAGCCGACCAGAGAACCTCGAATCCGAGGATCTTCGTGAAGAGCAATTCCGCAGCATCCAAGTTCTCTACGCAGAGAGTGATGTGATCAATGCCGATATCGCCGTGCATGATGGGCCCTCCTCTCTCTGCTGAGCGGGAATATCACGCAGAGCCGATTCTTCTTCGACCTTCCCGGTATGCAGAGAATGACATAGAATACATATCAAGTAATGTGATAATAATATCATCGGAACTGAATTGACAAGCCTTATCGTAAATAATTTTTTGTATATGCAGCTCAGAGGCCGCTATATAATGGGTCTCGGGAGATAATGTGACTTGCTAGAATGATAGAGAATCTATATCATTCATCAACCAGCTTCTGGATGACATGCGGCCTGTTCATCCAGAAATCCGGAGGTGCCTATGACATTTCACCAAGCGATGAGGCAGCTGGTGCTCGAACATGGGGCCGTCAGAAATTCCTACCTGCAGCGCTTCCGCTGCGGCGATTTGTCGGATGAAGAGTTGAATCAGTTCGCCGTCGAGTTCTATAACTTCGCTCGCTTCTTCCCCCGCATTCTCGTCTCTCAATTGGTGAATACCGAAGACGAGCAAATCGCCGATGAGTTGACCAAGGTCCTGTATTCCGAACTGGGCGACGGCGACGCCAAGAGACGCCACGAGCTGCTCTATCGTGATTTCTTGCGGTCGCTCGACATCGACGTGCGAGATGCCATGACCCGCCCCATGCTGGTCTCGACCCGCGCCTATATCGAAGGAATGGAGCAGTTGTACGGAGATGGCAATCATCAGCGAGCATTAGGCGCGTCGTTCGGACTCGAGAACATGGCCATTACCATGTGGGACCATTTGATTCCCGGTCTGACCCGTTTAAAGACAACCCGTCATCCCCGCATGGATCTCACCTACTTCACATTCCACCGTGAACTGGAAGCCACCCACGAAGAAGCCATGGAACATGCGGTGGAAGCGCTACAAGGAAGCGGGCGACAGATGTCCGATGGCGACGAGGAAGATTTTCGGTTGGGCGTGACGGAGGTGCTGGGTTATCTAGAGGGTTTCTGGATGGGACTGGACCACCGCCGACCTCATTCGCCTGACCGGACACCTCCGGAACTGTATCCGCATGCGGCGTGACAATCCGGTCGCGAACGCCTGTGTTCGATCGTGAGGATCGTTGTATGACCGCCATCAAGACCTATCTCGAAGCCATCAAGGATCGCTATGAACTCACCAGCGACTACGCATTGGCTGAAAAGCTCGGTATCGCGCAACCCGACGCCAATTTGATGCGGCGAGGGCTCAAGATTCCCAAGCCGGAACTCTGCATCAAGATGGCGAAGCTGCTGAACAAGAATCCCGTCGAGCTCCTGTTGATCGCCCAGAAGGATAAGGCCCCCGCCTCGGCCAAGGAATATTGGAACCTTGCGCTGACCGCAGTCGATGTCATGCTCCATGTTCCAAAGAATCCCAAGTATATTCCCAAGAAGGTCGAAGCCATCGGACGGGAATTACGGCAACTCGAGACGCAAACTCTCCTTTATGAAGGAGCGGAAGCCAACGCGGAAGCGGTGCGGCTCGTCCAGACTGCAGAAAAAACTATCGATGCGATCATGGAGCGCTGGAACATTTGGAAGAAGGGTGAGGCCTTGTATCCCAATTACTTGCTCGCCAATCAAGCAGCCGTCAAGAGGGGTGTCACCATCCGGCGGCTGTTGGTGCTTCCCAAAGAGCAATTGGAAGAGGAAGCCGTCGTCGCGGATGCCATTGAGGTCATGGACGACCAGCAGCGCGCGGGCATCAACATCTTCTATGCATTCCGCGAAGAACTCCAGCGCGCGGCGGCCTTCCAGCGTTTTGAGGAAGACTACCGGCAACAGGGCTCTGCGAAGGAACTCAACACCGCCATTTTCGACAGGGAGATCCTGATCTTCTCCCGCTCTTATGGGCAGGTCCAGCTTGGGATGGTGGGTCCCACGACGCCGATCACCATGATCAACCAACTCGAGATCACCTGGAAGCCAGAATTATTGCGGGACCTCGATCCGGCTTCTTTGTTCGACATGACCCGCTACGTCTTCGAATATGCCGGCTCTCAGGCGTTCAAATCGCAATTGGCCCGCTTCAGGAGGGCGGTCACATGAAGTTCCCATCCGAGCCGTTCAAGATCAAAGTGGTGGAACCCATCCGGCAGACGACGCGGGAGGAGCGCGATCGCCTCTTGCGCGAAGCAGGCTACAATTTGTTCCGGGTTCCTGCAGAGAGCGTCTATGTCGACCTGTTGACCGACAGCGGTACCTCGGCAATGAGCGATCATCAATGGGCCGGCATGATGTTGGGTGATGAGTCCTATGCAGGAAGCCGCAACTACTATCATTTTGAAGAAACGGTTCGCTCGATTTTCGGGTACAAACATATCATCCCCACGCACCAAGGACGCATGGCCGAAAATCTCCTGTTCTCGACCGTCGTGAAGCCCGGCATGTGCGTCCCGAACAACATTCATTTCGATACGACAAGGGCGAACGTCGAACACCAAGGGGCTCAGGCGTTGGACTTGGTGATGAAGGAAGCCTATGACCCGCATTGCGAACTGCCTTTCAAGGGAAACATGGACCTGATCCGGTTGGAGGAAACGATCAATCGTATCGGCTGCAGCCAAATTCCAATGGTGATGATGACGATCACCAACAACAGCGGTGGCGGACAGCCGGTCTCGATGGAGAATATCCGGCAGGTGCGGTCGCTGGTGAACCGGTACGGCATTCCATTGATCTTCGATGCCTGCCGCTTCGCCGAAAATTGCTTTCTGATCAAGGAGCGGGAGCCGGAGTATGCCGATAGGTCCGTTCTGGAGATTGCGCAGGAACTGTTCGGCTACGGCGACGGCTGCACCATGTCCGCGAAGAAGGACGGCCTCGTGAACATCGGCGGATTCCTTGCCCTCAACGACGAGCGATGGGCGCAGGACGTGACGAACATGTTGATATTGGTCGAAGGGTTCCCCACCTACGGCGGATTGGCCGGCCGTGACCTCGAAGCCATGTCGCGGGGGCTCCGCGAAGTCTTGGACGAAGCTTACCTTCGCTTTCGTATCGGTCAGGTGCGGTATCTGGGGGAGTTGCTGGACCAGGCCGGCGTGCCTCTGCTCAAGCCGATCGGAGGTCATGCCGTCTACCTGAACGCCAAGGAATTCCTCCCGCACATCGCGCGCGAGCAATTTCCCGCTCAGGCACTGGCGGTGGCGCTCTATCGCGAATACGGCATCAGAGGCGTGGAGATCGGAACGGTGATGTTCGGCAAGAAGAATCCCACCACCGGCACCATCATCTACCCCGAATTGGAAATGGTGCGACTGGCGATCCCGCGTCGTGTCTATACCAACATGCAAATCACCTATGTCGCTGAATCGATCGCCGAATTGTATCAGCGCCGAGACATGGTCGCCGGACTCAGCATGGTCTATGAGGCGCCGGTCTTACGTCACTTTACCGCTCGATTCGAAGAGCTTCAGCCGTCGCCCTGTTAGTCGCGCTTCGCAAGGAGGCCGCGGTGACATCTCTGTTCAAAGGGCTCGAGCGCATCGAAGAAGCCAGGGAACGGCTGACCGGTCAGAGTTTTCTGGCAGGTCTGTTCGTCGGCCAGCCTGATTTTTCGCTCCTTCTCTCGCCTCAGGAGCCTCCCGAACAACGGGAAGCCTGGGAACGCTTCCGACCGAAGCTCGAAATGTTTCTCAAGACACACGTTGATCCTGATGAGATCGAACGCAGGGCCGAGATACCCGGTTCCGTCATTCAGGGCCTCTTTGCGCTCGGCGCCTTCGGGATGAAGATTCCCAGGCAATACGGGGGGCTAGGGTTTTCCTATACGAACTACGGTCGGGCGCTGGTGCTGATGGCCGGTTGGAGCAACATCCTGGCCCTAACGGTGGCCGTCCCCCAGTCGATCGGCATCGCCATGCCGTTGCTGCTCTTCGGCAGCGAGGAACAGAGGCGGATATACCTGCCGATCGTGGCGCGGGAGGCCATGTCCGCCTTCGCCCTCACCGAGCCGGCCACGGGGTCGGATGCCGCGCATATACGAACGGAAGCGGTGCTGGATGCCAAGGGTACGGCCTTCGTGGTGAACGGCGAAAAACTCTGGTGTACGAACGGATCCATTGCCCGCTACGTGACGTTGATCGCACGGGTCCCCGCCAGGCGGGTGGAGCAAGCCGGACAGACGCAATGGCTTCCGGTGCCGGAAGGCAGGGGCGCCGATGACATGGTGCATACGGCGTTCGTATTGGACATGCGAACGCCCGGTGTGTCCGTACGGCAGCGGTGCCAATTCGAAGGATGCCGAGGAATCGAAAACGCGCACATGACCTTCGTCGATGTGAAAATCCCGGTGGCCGACGTGATCGGCCAAATCGGCCGAGGCCTCAAGTATGCGCTGACCATCCTCAATGTCGGCCGGGCAATCAGCATTCCTGCCATCTGCCTGGGCATGGCCAAACAAGCCTGGCAGCCGACCATCGACCGGGCCAACCAGCGGGTGACCTTTCAGAAGCCCCTGAGCGAACGTCAGACTCAGCGCATGCGGCTCGGGCGCATGGCGGCCGATCTCTTTGCCATGGAAGCCTTGGCCTCGACCGTCTGGGAGATGGCCGACCGGCATAGCTTCGATGTCCGGATTGAGGCGGCCGTCGCCAAGATGTTTTGTTCAGAGAGCACCATTCGATTTCTGCGCGATGCGCAAATATTGTTCGGGGGAATGGGCTATGAAACCGCCGCCTCGAAACGAAGCCGAGGTGAACCGGCATTCGGGATCGAGCAACTCGTTCGGGACGCGGAGATGTACCGGATCGGCGAAGGAGCCACCGACATCCTGCGTCCCTTCGTAGCGCGAGAGGGCCTGAGCCCGCACTTGGACCGCGCCCGGCGCTATTTGGGAGGCGATCTCGGCGGCAGGGAGCGGCTGGCCGAGTGGATCAAACTCGTTCGCTATTATGTCCCCTGGTATCTCAATCTATGGCGTCGCCGACCGCTGCCCGATCCGGTGGCAATAGGACACCCGAAAGTGGTTGAAGCACTGAGCTACGTGGAACAAGCCAGCAGGAGCCTGGCGCGCAGCATCTTCTGGGCGATGGTTCGTCATGGTGAACGGCTGCGGGACGATCAAGGTCGTCAGAACAGAATGGAGCTCATCGCGGAAGCTCTTCTGACCCTGTCAACCACCGCCCTGTGGGCCACACGTAAAGGCGGCGAGGGAGCGACGGACATCTGGGATCTGGTTGATCAGCTGGCGAGGCGCGTGCGATCGGACGTGGGCGTCATGATCAAGGAACTGGGCGGGGCCAATGAGGATGACGGGCTCAGCGAACTGGGAGGCCAGGCAGCACAAGGCCGCTACGCATGGCTTTCTGAGGGAATTACCCGGCGAGGCTTGGTTGACTATTCCGGAAACGGCATAAAGCAACCCGTCAGTGTGTCGGCCGAATCGCCTCCCCGCCGGGCAGCGTCGTGATCGGCTATGATTTTTGGCGGCTTGCCGCCGGCTATCCTTCGCTGCAGAAAGGTTCTGTGTCACGCTGCCTTCCGCCACGACGTGTCGTCCACCTCAAACCGTGATTGCGCAGCCGCAATACCCGCTGACGAGGTATTTTCCCTAGGCGCTATGAAGACGACTGCCATGAAGCACTTCGCTTCATCTCTCCCCACTGAGCCTGCTTTCCTCTCATCCACCGCCAGAGACCGATGGCTTTCCACAGAGAATTCACCTGGCGGTAGCCGAAGTTTTCCACGACGGCCGCAAGCAGCAATTTCACCACGTCCCGCTGGGCCGGGTACACATGGAAGGAGAGTTCTTCCAGGAGCAGGGCGCTGACGGAGAGCAGCACACCGAGCCCGATGGCCGCGACCAAGAGAATCAACCAGGCCTGTATGGATACGATGCCGAACAGTAGCCCTACGATCAGAAAACAATAGCCGAACACTTCGATCACCGGACCGACGCCTTCGAAGAGCGCCATGAACGGAAAGGACAGCCATCCGATCGTGCCGCCCCGGCGATGGAAGAGCAGATCCGCGTTTTTTGTGAGGCTCTCGCACAGACCACGCTGCCAGCGAATCCGCTGATTTTTCAGAGTGCGTACATCTTCCGGCGCCTCCGTCCAGCAGACGGGATCGGGCACGAACGTAATGCGATAAGGTTTCCCGATCAGCCGGAAGTGCCGATGCAGTCGGACGACCAATTCCATGTCCTCGCCGATCGTATCGTCCCTGTAGCCTCCCACCGCCACGACGGACTCTTTGTGAAAGACTCCGAAGGCTCCCGAAATGATCAGCATCGCGTTCAACGGGGACCAGCCAAGTCGCCCGAACAGGAAGGCGCGAAGGTACTCCACGATTTGAAACAGCGCGAGCAGATTGGAAGGTAAACCGATCTTCGTGAGGAAACCGTTCTCTACACGACAACCGTTGGCAATACGAACGGTTCCACCGCAGGCGACCGTTCGATGGTCGTCCAGAAAGGGCTGCACCACCCGCCGAAGGCTATCACGCTGCAGGATCGAGTCGGCATCGATGCAGCAGAAGAGGGGATACAACGAGAGGTTGATGCCGGCATTCAGCGAGTCCGCCTTTCCTCCATTTTCCTTGTCGATCACGCGAAGGTTGGTATGCAAGGCGGAATGGTAGATGGCGCGAATCGGCTTGGTGGGAAGCTGGGGGTTGTAGGCCTCGGGGAAAGGAAACAGCTGGAACTCCTTTCGCAGCACATCGGTGGTGGCGTCTTTCGAGCCGTCGTTCACTACGACGATCTCGTATTCCGAATAGCTCAATTGCAGCAGCGACCGGACCGATGCCGCAATGGTGGCCGCTTCGTTATAGGCCGGAACGAGGATGCTGATTTGAGGCTCGAAGCCGGTATAGCTCTGCGGCAACGTTTCGAGCACCCGTTCTTCCATGTATTGCCGCAAATAAAAAATGGCGATGAGGTCCAACATCAAGTATCCGGCGGTCAGGCCGAGAAAGTAGGAAAGAAACAGCCATTCGGAGATCGAGATGACAGTGTCCAGCCACATACTTCAGCTTGCGCCGTCGGTCGTTCGTGGTTCCGGTTGTTGGCGGCCCTGCGCCGGGGGGGCTCGGCGCTTCGACCAGCGGCCCCTCGCCCGGTCAACTCGTCGGTTGCTCGGCGCCATCGTCCTGGCATCGATGCTCGTTCCGGCGATCGCGTCTTCAACAGACATTTCCGTACCAGAACCCATCCCGCCAACCGTTTATGAGATCGAATTGACCTATCTCGAAGGGCATGAGAATCCCTCCGTGGCCCTTAACGGTCCACCCGAGGCGGGTCCTCCTGTTCCTTATCGACCGTTTGAGCCGATTCTTGACCTGCTTCCCACCATGAAGACGTCCCGGCCATTCGGTCCGTGCGAGGGGAGCGTCGATCCGGAGGGAGGCCGGATCACGATCCTTCTTGCCCACGGAGAAAGGATGCCTTGCGGCCGCCGGTTTCTGCTGCAGCGTGATCGCAAGAATCTGGATGCCCTCTCCTACCAGTCCCTCCATATCCGCGGATGGACCAACGGCCGGATCCGCATCGGCTTGGAAGACCATGCGGCGGAACGTCGGGAAGACCATGTGGCCCTGGCGACGGTGACGGGAGACTTCGACCTCTCTATCCCTCTTCGCGAACCCGGCAGGCTGATGGATCTGCGCCAGCTGACGGCCCTTGTGCTCCTGAGCGAGGATAAACAGGCCCGCGTGGTGCTCGATCAAGTTGATTTCGTGCAGGCCGGGACAGCCCCGAGTAAGCCGCCGGCGATGGGATTTTGGGTATGGGATTACCGGAAGACGATCGTGGACCCCGAGGCCGTGTTTGCAGCCTGCCACCGCGAGGCTTGCACCAGGATCCTCGTGCAGATGCCGGCTCCCACCGACCCCGAACCGGTTTGGGCGTCCTATGCCGCGATGTTTACGCTGGCCCGGCGCAGGGGAATCGAAGCGGTCGCGCTGGACGGCTATCCCGAGGCCATTCAAGAACCTCAGGTGTTGGCCGATAAGATCTTACGGCTGCTTGCATTGGTAGACGCTGCCAGCCTGGCCGGTGTGCAGCTGGACATCGAACCGTACCTCTTGCCGGGATTTTTTGCCGACCAATCGGGCCCCGAACGCTACCTGGCGGCCATCGATCGGTTGAGAGCGGCGGTGGGAGGTCGAACCCGTCTGTCGATGGTGGTCCCCTTTTGGTTCACATCGAAGATGTTCGGCGGTCGGCCCCTCGCCTATGCCGTCATGGAGCGAGTCGATGAGGTGGCCGTCATGAGCTACCGTACCGACACCGACGAACTGCAAGCAATCGCCGAAGAAACCCTGCGATACGGCGATCTCATCGGGACGCCGGTCTGGCTGGCGGTTGAAACCACGGCATTGCCGGTGGAACGCCGGGTCATCCTGAGGCGGGAACCGCGGGCGGAGCTGGCCGATGCCATACTCGATTACGACGGCCGTCGGCTAATCTTCGGCTCCGTAACACGGAGCGCCGCGAATGGCTCCCGTCGCGAAGGATTCCGCGTGTATCACCGTGTCACCGTCCGACCCGAGCTGGTCACGTATTTCGGACGATCTCGTAAGGAGGTCTCGAGCAGCGTGAAGCAGATCACCGCCCGGACGGCTCATCGCAGCTTCGCGGGCGTGCTGGTCCATGACCTCAACGGCTTTCTGGCCCTTCCAGAGCCATGACGCGCTTGCCGCTTCAGGAACCGCGCTCCTCGCGTGATGCAGCGGGTCTCGCGCAGCGTCGCCGGATGTCATGGCACCACTGTGCAACCCTATTCATGCTCGTGACGGCGGCATGTCTCTCCGCCTCGGCCGGGAACCTTCAAGCCGAGATGACGTCGCCCACCCCCGGAAGCCTGCTGGAACGTGCAAAGACTCTCGAAGCCGCGCGCCAATACCAGGAAGCCATCGCCGTCTATCGAGAATATTTGACCCTGCGGCCCGACAATGACGACGTGCGCGGGACGGTCGCCAAGCTGCTTGGGTGGCAAGGGGACTACGACGAATCGATCGCCCTGTATCGGGAGATTTTGGACAGGCACCCCGTTGACGGGGACAGCCGAGCCGCCCTGGCCCGGGCCTTGTCCTGGCAAAAGAAGTATGACGAGGCACGAGCGGAATACGAGCGCGTGTTGCGCGATGATCCCAATCATCTCGAGGCGATCAGAGGATTGGGAGACGTGCTGTTCTGGAATGGCCGGCCCCGCGAGGCGTTGCCTTTTTACGAGCGGGTTCGCGCATTGTCCGACGATTCCGACCTTGCCAAACGAATCGACATGATCAAAGCGGAGCAGGCCGGCACGCGAGCGCCCTCCCTGCCCACCGCGCAGACGGCATCCAGCGACGATGTAGGAGCCGCCGCACAGGCGCTGGAGGAGGCGCGACGCAGTGAAACGGAACATCGTGACGATCACGCTGTACGCTCCTATCGGGCCTACCTCCTTCAACGACCGGAGGATGATGAAGCACGCGGCAGGCTCGCGCGGTTGCTGTCGCGGCAGGGAGACCATGGAGGTGCGGCCGCCTTGTATCGCGACATTCTCACCAGACATCCGCAGGACGCTGACGTGAAGATTGCCTTGGCCCGTCTGTTGTCATGGGACCGTAGGTTTGACGAAGCGACGGGCCTCTATGAGGAGGTCCTTCACCAAAACCCCGACAACCATGATGCGCGACGTGGAATGGCCGACGTGATGTTTTGGAAAGGGGAGCGGGCGGAGGCCCTTCGTCGCTACGAGATGCTGTATGCGGAAACCCAAGATGTGGATGTGGAACGGCAGATCAGGGCCGTGAAAGCCGAACTGTTGACGTCGCCACGGGCACCGGTGGGGGAAGCGCGTTCCGGGCTCCGGCTCCCATACCGTGATTATGCGAAACTCGGCTACGGGCACTATTCCTATACCAAGGGCATCCCCGACGAGCGAGACCTGTTGTTCGAGGTTGCAAAGTCGCTGGGCAAGCAAACCCTCGTGGCGCGCATCGAGCCGATCAGCCGATTCGGTTCGAGGGACGTCCCCCTCTCGGCTGAGCTCTACAGCCCGCTCTGGCGCCAGGCCTGGGGCTATGTGGCGGCGCAAGGTACCGTCGATCCACACTTTGCTCCAAACTATTCGTTCGTCGGCGAAGTGGCACAGGGCCTTGGCGCCCTCCATTCGTCCCTGTCAACGATAGAACTGTCCTTCGGCTATCGCCATCTCCGGTACAAACAGGACCCGATCGACCTGCTGCTTCCCGCGGTGGCGCTGTTTCTTCCCTTCAACATGTGGCTGACGGAGAAGCTCTACTATGTCCCGGACACGGGCGCCATGACTCTGGCCTCCCAACTGACCTGGCGGCCGATGGACCGGCTGCAATTCTTCGCCTCGGGCTCATTCGGCACTTCGGGTGAACGCATTGTCGCCACCCAGGACTTTACGCGCGTTCCCAGCCGGACGATCCAGGGCGGCGTCACGTTTCCCATCAATGCACGATTCTCCGCCGAGGCTGCCGGCTATTATGAGGACCGCGATACGCTCTACATCAGGCGCGGCGGCAACTTCAATTTGATCTACCATTGGTGAGGCGAGTGGCGTGCCTTCCGGTCGCCTGTTGTTGGACTATGCAACCGATCGATCGGGGACGGGCTTGGCGCCGGCTTTCGAGGCATTGGACTGCGCGATGAAACGCAGCAGCGCCTCCTGGGATTCGACGGTCGGGAGAGTGCCGCAGAGCGCGGCCATTTTTTCTTCTGTCATGGAGGGGAGATTCGACAACGCTTCGGCCGCACGATAACGGACCCACCAGATGTCATCCGACAAGAGCGCCACTAGACGAGCTTCGTCGACCTCAAGCCCCATCTTGCCCAGCGCCGAGGCAGCCTGCAGGCGGACGTACCATGTCGGATGAGTCACATAGCTGCGAACCATCGTCAGGTCTTTAGGATCGCTGCATTGTCCGAAGAGAAACAGGCAAGCGGCCGTGACGTTGTCCGGCGCGGTCCCCCCGCTCAGTAACGTACGCAAGGGCGGAAGCGCTCGCGCGCTCCTCGTCACCGCGAGGTGGCGAATGAGCCGGGCGGCAATGTCCGGAGACGCCTGGCAAGCGGCTCGGGCTATGGTATCAGCCGCCATATCGGCATTCGCATTGCCGAACATGGCCACGACTTTGAGTGGCGACCAGTCGCTCCGCTTGCTGATGACGGGGATCAGCAGCGAAACGGCGGCCTGCGCGTCGATCTGGGTCAAAGCCTTGGCCGCGACGAAGGAGAGGAAGGCATTGTCCGCATCAAGCAGAGCCGACAGTTCATTCCAGACCGACCGTTCTCCCAGATGACCGAGCGTGACGATCGCCAGGAGCCGGCGCCGCAACTTCCTGGCACGGAGGAGCTGCTTGGCAAAGCGATCGGTGCCCATGCGCCTAGCCAACTCGATCAGCGAGACGGCAGCCTCCCCGCGGATCGATTCATAGTAATGGTTCCATAGATACAGGAACTGCACCTGATCGCGCGCATCGAGGGCCGGTAGGGTCTCGGGAACACCGAGAAGACATTCCGAGAACAGCGGTCGCCAGATGTCCGACACCCGTTGCCGACGATGGTCCTTGGAATGACGAATGACCCGAAGCGTCACGATCCACAGGAACAGCAGGATGATGGCGGTGTAAATCGACAGGATGGCCATGATGCCGATCCTGATGGAGAGATCGGCATGGTCGACGGGAAACACCGGGCATCCTCCGGGTGAACGTCCTACGCCGGCCGGCTCAGGAATCGCTGCAATCGGGTCGTGAGTTCGCGGGGGTTGAACGGCTTGAGCATGTAGTCGTTGGCGCCGCTGTCGAGAGCGCGTTTGATGTCATGTTCGCTGCCGTCGGCCGTCAGCATGACGATGGGTACCTTGTCCCAACCCGGCTTGTTCCTGATGTAGGAAAGTACTTGCAGCCCGCTGAGGAAAGGCAACATGACATCGAGAAGGATGATGTGGGGCACCGGCATGGACTCGACCAGGCTTTGGGCCTCGCGGCCGTCTTTGGCATGGACGACTCGATAAGAGGCCCGCTCCAGCAGAAATTTGATGAGGCTGGCGGTATCCTCCTCGTCTTCGACCATCAAGACGTTTGGCTTTTGATCGTGCGCGGGCTCCATGATCACGTTGCTTCCATAATCTGTCTCGTGGGGCCGATTCGGCCTGCGTGCCTATGGTCGGCCCCTCGTATCCTCACTCATAGACTACCCTCACTCGCTCAAGGTAGGAAGCCAAAAGACGAAGATGGTACTGCATGCCGGCTGGGTCGGCCGCTTTAGCGGCCTGTTCCAGCCCGGCGGCGATGGCTGACATCTCGTCAAACCCGTAGCTTCCCCCCGCCCCCTTGATGCCGTGAGCCAGCTTCCGGACCGTCTCGTAGTCCGCTTGCGCCAAGGCCTCGGTCATCGTTCCAACTTCACGGTTGCGATTCGCCATGAAGGGGGGGATGAGCGGTTCAAAGGAGGCATCGATCTGCACGAGGACCGGTTCTGAATTGTGATCCGACAACATGGCGTTCTCCTCATGTCTCAGGCTGTTGCTTGCGGTGTGGTGGGAGGGGCATAGGCCCGTACCGTATCCAGTAGCATGGTCTTCTTGAGGGGCTTGGTCAGGTGGGCGGTACAGCCTGCGGCAAGGCTCTGTTCGATCTCCTCCTGAAAGGAATTTGCCGTGACTGCTATGATCGGGGTCCGAGTTCTCTGGTTGGCCTGCTCCCATTCCCGGATCATTCTCGTGGCGGTATAGCCGTCCAGGACAGGCATCTGGATATCCATGAGCACCAAGTCGTACGTCCCGCTCGTGAATTTATCGACGGCTTCCTGGCCGTTGCTCGCCATCTCGAGCACCCAGGGTTCATTCTTGAGAAACAGCCTGACCACGGCGCGGTTATCTTCCAGATCTTCGGCGAGCAGGATCCGCATCGGCGCCGCCGGTTGCGCAGGAGCGGGACGATCGGACACCGACGTCTGGATGGGGGCCTGCGCATTGGCCGGAGCGGACTCGAGAGCAGCTTGGATCGCCCGCACCAAAGCCCTGCGGCGCGAGGCATTGCCGAGCAAGCCATACCGTCCACCTAAAGTGGAAATGGCCGCATGGGCTGCCCGGGATTCCACGGTCAAGAAGACATAGGGGATGGCAGGCTTAACAGCCAGTTCTTCCAAGTAGCGGGCCACCTCCGTACCAGCCATTCCGGGGCTCCGGCCGTCGAGCAGCACAAGATCGAACGCGGGATGAGGATTGTGTTTCAACAGCGCCAGCGCAGTCTGCGCATCGGCCGCTTCCTCCACTCGGCCTCCGGCCCGGCTGATCAACTGTCGGATCCATCCGCGGCTGGCCGCTCGACGTTCGACCACTAGGAGCCGCCGTCCCGTCAAACAAAGCGTTGCCGTGGCCGGTTTCTCCACGCCTTGCACCGCTTGCAGAGGTAACGAGACATGGAACGTACTGCCGAAGCCTTCCCGGCTCTCCGCCCACAGACGGCCTGCCATCATCTCAACGAGTCGCTTGCTGATTCCCAACCCCAATCCCGTTCCGCCGTATTTGCGGGTCATCGACGAATCCGCCTGAGTAAAGTCCTCGAAAATCGCCTCGAGCTTGTGCGCGGGAATTCCGATGCCGCTGTCGGCGACAGCGAGGTGTAGAACCTCGCCTGCGCTGCCGGTGGCTTCGCTGGCCACCCTGATAGTCACCTCGCCCTTGTCAGTGAACTTGACGGCATTGCCCAACAGATTGATCAACACTTGCCTCACACGCGTGGGATCACCGAGCACCATGGATGGGATATTGGGAGCCAGTTCCGCGACCAGACGGAGCCCCTTTTCTTGTGCTTTGATCGCCATCAGTTCGGCCGTATCCTCGACCAACTCACAGACGTCGAACGGAATGGCTTCCAAGAGTAAGCGCCCGGCTTCGATTTTTGAGAGATCGAGCACGTCGTTGATAAGATCTAGGAGGACGGATGCGGTCCGGCCGAGGCGTTCGACGTACTCCTGTTGTTCGGTCGTGAGCACCGTCTCCTTCAAGAGTTCAGCCATGCCGGTGATGGCATTCATCGGCGTGCGCATCTCATGGCTCATCATTGCCAGAAACTCACTCTTCGTCTTCGCGGCGGCTAGGGCCTGGTCACGCGTTTTCTGCAGTTCCGCATTTTGCGCCTCGAGCACGTGCGCGGCTTGGGTCAGGGCGTCTTCGGCCAGCTTGCGTTGGGTGATATCGACGACCGATGCCAGCAACTGGGGGCCGTCCGCCGTCGTGATCGGGTTCAGTGCGATCTCCAGAGGAACGACACGCCCGTCTTTGCAACGTCCAAGGGCCTGACGGTCATGCAAGACCGAACCATCGGCTCGGACTGCCGAGGCATCCTGAAATAGGATGTCGATCGGCTGCCCGATCAGTTCGTCGCGGTCGTATCCGAAGATGCATTCGATTTGGTTGTTGACCAGGGAGATGCGCCGATCCTTACCGACCATGAGGATGCCGTTTGGAGCCGATTCGACCACGTCACGAAAGCAGGCCTCAGCTTGTTTTCTTTGCGTGAGATCCCGGGCGATGGCCAAGTAGCCCGTGATCTCCCCATCGGCGTCTCTGATGCCGGTCACCACGAGAGTCACGGGAACATGGACCCCGTCTTTCCTCACATAGGTCCATTCTCGCTCTTCGTACCCGCCTTGCCTGACCTGTTCGACCAACACGTTGAATCCCTCGAAAGTGCCGCCGAATCGGCCGGCCAATACGCAGGCTGCGAATTCCAGTTCGGTGGCAAGATGAAGAATCACCGGATTCTGCTGGCCGACCAATTCCTCCGCCGCATACCCCAACATCTGTTCCGCTCCACGGTTGAACAGCGTGATGCGTCCGTCGAGGTCCGTCGCGATGATCGAGATCTCCGTCGCTGCGTCCAAGACGGACTGCAGCCTCGCTTGGGTCTGGAGGCTCTGCTCCTGTGCCGCTTTGTACTGCGAAATGTCCCGGCTGGTGCAAAGCACCCATCGTCCCTGGTCTGCGCGATCGGGCAGCAGGACAAGAGAGCTTTCGAGACATACGTTGGCACCGGATTTATGGCGGCCAATCAGCTCGCCATGCCAATGACCCCGCTCGACCAGGAGCGGGAGGAAGACCTCATCGAGCTTGGCGCTCCATGTCGGTGAAAATAGGCACTTCCATGACCGTCCCATCAGCTCGGCTGGATCATACCCGTAAGCCGCCGCATGGGCCCGGTTCATGTAGACATGGCGTCCCTGTGGGTCCAGCAGCGCGAGCCCTTCGGCCACCAGATCCATCGCAGATTCAATCCGCGTCCAGAGGGGTTCTGCTGGGCGATCGGGAAATCGGAGTTGATCGCAAGCCTCATCGGGCTTGCCTCGATTCCGGGAGCGACGGGCATTGCTCATGGTCTGACCCCAATCTTCTTACTTGTCGGGTACTTGCATCGAGATCTTGAGGCGGATCGGCTGGAGGAGCGCCAGTCGCATCATGGGACGCGCCGTTGAGGGCAGACTAGGCTCGCCAGGAAGCTGAATAGCAAACGTTGGCCTGTGGCTGGCCGGTGAGGATTCTAACGAACGGTGAACGCGTTGCGGCTATTGACTGCGGGCTTTCGCCAGCTCATGGCCGCGGTTCTAGCTCGATCAGGCCCTTGCGAATAGCCAAGATCGCCGCCTGGGTACGGTCGTAAACCTGAAGTTTGTGGAAAATGTTCCGGACATGGTTCTTGACGGTCTTCTCGCTCAGATCCAAGCTGTTTGCGATCTCCTTGTTGGTCTTGCCGTCGGCCACCAGCCGCAACACAGTGATCTCCCGTTCGGTCAGGTCGTGTTCGACCCAGGCCGGTTTTTTCCCCTTCTTCTGCGACATGAGCGAGAACTCGGCCAGGATCTTGCTGGCCACGGAGGGGTGGATGAGCGACTCGCCTCGATAGATCGCTCGGATCGCCGCGACGATCTGAGACGATTCCGAATCTTTGAGCAGATATCCGGTCGCGCCGGCCCGCACGAGGTCAAAGATATACTGCTGTTCTTCGTACATGGTCAGTGCGACGATCCCGATGTGCGGAAACTCCCGCTTGATCTGGCGGGTCGCTTCGACTCCCCCCATACGAGGCATGCTCACGTCCATGAGGACCACGTCGGGCAACAGGGTCCGCGTCTTTTCGACCGCCTCGGCACCGTCCTGCGCCTCGCCGACCACGGCGATGTCCTCTTTGGTTTTTAGGATGGCCGCCAAGCCCTCGCGCACCACACGGTGATCATCGGCAATCAATACCTTAATTTTTTCCGCCATTGCGAATCGTCTCCTTGTCGGCTAGCGGGATGCGCAGCACGATGCGTGTGCCCCGTCCCTTCTTGGACTCGATGGTCGCTTCTCCCCCGACGAGGCGGGCTCGCTCGAGGATGCCTTTCACGCCGAAGTGGTCCCACTTTTCCGGATCGCGCAACACGACTTCCATGTCGAACCCGATGCCGTTGTCCAGGATGGTCACCTGCAGCAGATCGGTCTCAATCTCCAGTTGCACGGACACGCGGTCGGCTTTCGCATGCTTCTGTACGTTGCTCAGCGCTTCCTGGACGATGCGAAACAGAAAGATCTTCGTGCGCGGGAACAAAATCGTCTCGTCGCCGGCGGCCGAAAATTCCGTCTTGATGCGATACTGGGTTTCGTAGGATTTGAGGTAGTTGGTCAAGGCGGGGATCAGCTCCATCTTGTCGTAATGGAGCGGGCGCAAATTGAAGATCACCTGTCGGGCTTCCTGGATGGCGAGCTTCAGCTGAGCCTTGGACTCGCGAAGCGTCGCCAGGCTGGCCTTCGGGTCTTTTCGCACCAACTCCTGACACAGCTCGAGCTTGAAGTTGACGCCGGCGAGGCTCTGAACCAGGCCGTCATGAATTTCACAGGCGATCCTCGTCCGCTCCTCGGTCACGGCGGCGCCGGTCTCCTTGACATACAGCCGGTAAAGGGATTGATACTTGTTCAGGGTTTTCTCGATCTCTGCGGTGGCTCTGATGCGCGCCTCGATCAATTGCCACATGAATTTTGCGCTAGCCCCGCCGATGACCGTCACGCCCATACGGTGGAAGTCCAAGAGATATTCCCCGACCTCCGGATTGCCGGACACGTCGATCACCAGATCGATGCGCTCCAGGCTCAAAAGCCGTCGATAATCTCGTGTTACGGGGATCCTAAGTCGGCGCGCCAGGCCCAGGCCGGGCGCTTTGACATTGATTTCCGCCACGCCGACGATCCGCACCAACGGATCGGTGGCGAAGATTTCCATCAACGCCGTGCCGCCGCGGCCCGCCCCGATGATGGCGACGTGCGTCGTCCCCGCCACTCTTTTTTCGGTCGCCCGGCGCGCCCGGCGCCGGTCTCGTTTCACCGTCGTTGTAGCCATAAAGCTTGGCATCCCTTGAACCGCCACATATCGGTCCAGGTTCATCCTATCAAAACCAGGAAGCAGGAACGACGCGATTCGAGGAAGGAAGGGCTAGCGTTCCCGGCGCTGTTGCGCGAGCGCTTTGATCTCGTCCATGAACTGATCGATGTCCTTGAACTCGCGGTAGACCGAGGCGAACCGAACGTACGCCACTTGGTCCAGCTGCGACAGCTCCCGCATGACTTCTTCGCCCACCGCGGTGCTATCGATTTCGGTTTCGCCCAGTTCCTGAATGCGCTTTTCGATTCGGTCGGTGACGGCTTCGATCGTTGCGGTGCTGATGGGCCGTTTTTCACAGGCCTTCTTGAGTCCCGCGACGATCTTGCCGCGGTCGAACGGCTCGCGGCGGCCGTCTTTTTTCACGACGGCGGGCATCGTCTCTTCGACCCGTTCGTATGTCGTATAACGTCGCTTACAGGAGAGGCACTCGCGGCGACGGCGGATGACCTCGCCTTCCTTCGCCATACGCGAGTCTACGACCTTGTCTTCTACATCGTCACAGAAGGGACATTTCACCTGCGCGTGTCCTGCCTCAGCGGTGATCAGTCGTAGACATGAAAGATGGGGAAGCGGTTGCAAAGAGCCTTCGCCTCCGCCCGAACCTCAGCCTGTACTGTATGATCTTGGGGATGCTGCAAGACGCGGTCGATCAGTCCGACGATCTCCCGCATCTCGCTTTCACGCATCCCGCGCGTCGACACGATCGGCGTGCCGAGACGAATGCCGCTGGCGACGGCCGGCGGCTTTTCGTCATAGGGAACCGCGTTTTTGTTCACGATGATGCCAGCCGCATCGAGGGCTGCATCCGCTTCCTTGCCGGTGAGGCCTTTGCTGGTCAGGTTGACGAGCATCAAATGGGTATCGGTGCCGCCGGAGACGATCTTGTACCCCCGGTCCATCAGACCTTGCGCCAGGGTCTTGGCGTTCGCGATGACTTGCTGCTGATAGCGCTTGAAGCCGGGAGACAGGGCTTCCTTGAAAGCGACCGCCTTTGCGGCGATCACATGCATGAGCGGGCCGCCCTGCAGGCCGGGGAACACGATCTTGTCCACGGCCTTGGCATGCTCGGCTTTACACATCGTTACCCCGCCGCGCGGCCCTCGGAGCGTCTTGTGGGTCGTGGTGGTCACAAAATCGGCATAGGGCACCGGATTGGGATGCAGACCGGCGGCGATGAGGCCTGCAATATGGGCGATGTCGACCATTAGATAGGCCCCGACGGATTTTGCGATCGCCTGGAACTTTTCGAAATCGAGCGTCCGGGCATAAGCGCTGGCTCCCACGACGAGCATTCGTGGACGGCATTCTTCGGCAATCTTTTGCACGGCCCCATAGTCGATGGTCTCGGTTTGCCGATCGACGCCGTAGGAAAAGGAGCGAAAAATGGTGCCGGAAAAATTGACCTTGCTGCCGTGCGTGAGGTGGCCGCCCTGCGCGAGATCCAGACCCAAGATCGTGTCGCCCGGCTTCAGCACAGCGAGATAGGCGGCCATGTTGGCCTGTGAACCGGAATGCGGCTGGACGTTCACGTGTTCGGCGCCGAAGATCTGCTTGGCGCGTTGGATCGCCAGGGTTTCGACCGTGTCGACGTGCTGGCATCCGCCGTAATAACGTTTGCCCGGGTACCCCTCGGCATACTTGTTCGTCATGAGGGAGCCTTGGGCGGCCAACACCGCGGGGCTGGCGAAGTTTTCCGAGGCGATGAGCAATAGCTTCTCCCGCTGCCGCTCCTCTTCGGCGCGGAGCGCCTCGTACGTGTCCGGGTCGGTCGATTTCAGCGCATCAAGCGAACCGATAAGATTGTCCATTCTCCTCTGTTCCTCCAGGCGGCGCAGCGCCTCGTTGCAACCGGCGGTCGATGGTCCGGATTAGGCCGTGGCTTCGGCTTCCGCTTCTTGCTTCTTCACGACGTGCACCGCGATGCTGGCGGTGACTTCACGGGGCAGCTTCACGGGAATGGTGAACGTGCCCAGTTCCTTGATGGGCTGCGCCAACTGAATTTTCCGGCGATCGACCGTAAAGCCCTTCTCTGCCAAGCCTTCGGCAATGTCCTTGGCCGTCACCGACCCGAACATTTTGTCGTCTTTCCCGACCTGCGCCGCGATGGTCAGCGACAC
>DASTLA010000299.1:0-9352 GCA_035715525.1 Nitrospiraceae bacterium | reverse complement strand
AGTTCATACATGTTCGTCAGATTGCGCAGGATCTCGGCGGGATCCGCATTCCATCCGAGGTCATTGGTTCCTCCCAAAATCACCACTACCTGAGGATGCCGTGCCAGCACGTCGGCGCGAAAACGCAGGACCATTTCTCCCGTGACCTCTCCGCAAATGCCGCTGACGCGCACCTGGGCCGCCGGTCCCAACCGTTCCTGCAGTACCAGACCGTAGGGTGTCGGCTCCGCCATAGGGTTGGTCGCCGTGGGACTTTGATAGCCGGCCGTCAGGCTGTCGCCGAAACAGATAATGAGCCGTTCGGAAGATGGATCGGGCATGGGTCCGATTCTACCGGCGTGGGCGACATACCGCAACGATCCTCGGCGCAGGAGCAATCACCGGACGTCGGGCATGCGAAGAGCGGCTATTTTCTTGACGAACATGGCACCTGGCGGTAGGAGTGGACTTTATGGATTCATCAAAATCCGCCGATGAGCGATCCGTCCTTCAACCCTTCGTACGCGAAGGCACCGACCTCGAGGTCGTCTCGGTCAAACAGCTGCTGAAATTGTTGGACAAGGCCGCCAAGTCTGCCCGCACCTATGGCGCGAGCAACCCGGTCGCCCGACGTTTCTTCCTGCAGTTCCACGAGGAGCTCACGAAACATCTCGAACAATACGCCCGTCTCACCTTTCTTATTCAACGAAATCAACTCTTCTTCAAAGAGGAAGTCGTCTACCAGCCGGACAGCGATGCCACCGGCGAAAGCATCGCGTTCAAGATGTATTCCGACGGCATCCGCGAATTGACCTTCCATCAGGGGCTCACGCAGGACGACTTGTCTTTTTTCCTGGATGCCTTGTGGGGAACACCGGTGACGCAAGAGGAAAAGGACGGCGAGCCGGCTTCCATCGACGAGGACGACGATATCGTCACACGCCTTTGGGCCAAGAGCCTCGACACCATCACGCTCGTGACCGCCGAAGAACTGGTCCGCTCCTCGGGTTTCGGAATGGACGTGTTGGAGTTGCAGACGCAAGGCTTCATGAACATGTCCGTGAGTTCCTTGCGCGACTTGCTGGATCGGGAACGAGCCATCCTGGCACGTGAGCGGGAGCGAAAGGGCGGCGCGAACGAAGGGGGCACAAGCGATCCCGCGTCTGCTCAGAATGCCGGTGCCGGCGGCGCGCCGAACCAGCGGCGATTGCAAGCCAGCCTGGTGGGCTACGAGGTCTCGCAGGAAGAGCTGGAAGCCTTGGCAGTCGAGATTCAAGCAGAGACGGGACGCGATACGACGCTCTACATCATCGACGTGCTCACAGCGATTCTCGCTTCGGAACGTTCCGCCCACCTCTTGACCAAACTGTTCGAGGTCTGGGGCAGCGTGCTGGACGCCCTGGTACGAAATGGTCAATGGACGGTTCTGGAAAGCGTACTGAGCATGCTGCAGGACACCGAGGCGATCCGTCCGGATCTCGGATCTGAACACAAGCAGCAGGTCGCCCTTCTCTTCGACGGTCTGAACCGGCCCGAGCGACTGAAACTGATCGAGCACTATTTAAATCGCACGCCGAAAGCCAAGACGGAAGGCCTGGCCACACTCTTATTGAGCATGAAGAAAGAGACCGTGCCGTCGCTTTGCGGGCTGCTCGCGAATCTAGAGACGCCTGCGCACCAAGCCATCGTCCTGGAGGCGCTTCAAACCGTCGCCAAAGAAAACGCCGATCCGATCGTGAAAGGGCTTTCCGACAAACGACCGGCCTATGTCAAAAATCTCCTGACGCTGATCGCTCGCTGGAACGACCCGCGATTTGCGGACAGCCTCGAAAAGGCCCTGCGGCATCCGGACGCGGCGGTGCGGCGCGAAGTTCTTCGACAATTGTCGCAATTGCGCCCCTCGGGAAACGGCGCCAAATTGGTTGGCCTGCTGGCCGATTTCGATGAGACGGTCCGCCTCACGGCCATGAAGCTGCTCGCCAATGGGCAGTACCAGACGAGCTTCTCCTTGTGGGCCCCCTTCGTGACGGCCGAGGAGTTTCAAGATCGCTCGCCCGCCGAAAGACGCGCCGTGTTCCAGGCCATGAAGCATACGGCCGGCGACGAGGCCGTGCCCTTCTGGCAGGGGCTTCTGACCGAATGGTCCTGGACGCAACGAAAGAAGAAGGAAGAGATGGCCTTACTGGCCGCCGACATTCTCGGGAAGTTGGGCACCCCGGCCGCCATCGCTGCGCTGGAATTCGGCCAGAAAAAGGGCGGTGGGACCGTGCGCCAAGCCTGCGGAGCCGCAATCTCGTCCGCCAACCGCCAACAACGACTGAAAACGCCGCAGGCCGCCAATTCCTAACGCGAGGGTCTCACCGTGAGCGAACTGAAACCGCCCTCAGCAGGAGCCCCCCTCTCCGACGACGCCCAGCCGATCCTCACTCACGAGAAATCGCTGGCGAACAAGATCGCCAAAGGCTCCGAAGCCGGCGACATTCTCGACCAACAATTGGTCATGCTGGGCATCCAGCTGGTCACGCAGCTGAATGTGCTCATCAAGACGTCGCGCATCCATGGCCGCACCAACGCAGCCTTGGATAAACCGGTCGAGTCGATGCTGACGCTGGTCCGCACCCTCTCCGTTGATCACCCGGTGGTCCTGCGGCTGCAAAACGATTTTTTGTTCCTCGGCGACAGCCATTTGAAGATGAGCGCCCAACAGATGGCCGTCTTCTCGAGCATCATCGAGGCGCTCAACAGATGGAAAATCGGCGGGGTGTCTTTCGCGTCCGGCACCGAATCCAAAGACCTGCGGGAATTCGCGAACCTGTTCGTCGGCCTGGATCCGGACAAACACAATCTCGCGGATCTGCAGAAGGCCTTGACCGATGCCGGCGTGACCAGCATCGAGTTGGAAGAGCCGCGGGTCCTGCAGTTGAAGCATGCGAACGACACCGAGTCGGACAGCGCGTCCGCCCTCCCGAAAAAGGAGGACGACCCGGCGGAGCTGGCGCGAAAACAACGCGCATGCGCCAAAAATGGTTATGCGCAGGCAGCAGCCGCGGTCGGCGATCTGACCCAGAGCGTGCGCGCCGGAGGCACGATTTCCTTCAAGCAGGCGAAACGCGCGATCCAAAACGTGATCGAACTCATGATGCGCGACGAAGCGACAATGCTGGGGCTCACCACGCTCCGCTGCCACGACCAATACACGCACAACCATTCCGTCAATGTCTCGCTGCTGTCCATCGCGCTCGGGAATCGGGCGGGGTATCCCAAGGTGGAGCTGGCCGACCTCGGTTTGGCGGCCCTGTTCCATGATATGGGCAAGTCCAGCATCGCGACCGACGTGCTGAACAAACCCGGAGAATTCACGGAAGACGAATGGGCCGCGATGCGGAGCCACCCCACCCAAGGCGTATTGGACTTGACCAAGCTCCGGGGCATTACGAATCTGCCGGGGCGCATGGCCGCAGCCTCGTTCGAGCATCACATGAACTGCGATCACAGCGGATATCCGAAGCTTTCGGTTCCCTGGAAGATCTCGCTCACGGGGCGCATTTTGATGATCGCGGACTGCTACGACGCCATGACCTCGTCGCGAGTCTACCGTCGCGAGCCGATCCCGCCCGCCAAAGTCCTGAATATGATGTTCGCCAAGAGCGGGACGTCGTTCGATCCGATCCTGCTCAAGCTGTTCGTCAATTGCGTCGGAATCCTGCCCATCGGGACGCTGGTGATGCTGGAATCCAATCGATTGGCCGTGGTGATCAGGCCCGCTCAGGACAAGGAAAATGCCGAACGCCCGCTCGTTCGGGTGATCACGGACGAAGAAGGCAGTCCTCTCGACCAGGGACCCGAGCTCGATTTAACGGAGCAGGACGAGGGCGGCATGTATAAGGACAGCATCGTCCGTTTGGTGGACAACACCGAGTATCGCTTCGACACCAGCCGCTATTACGTCTGACGGCCTACCCTACCGTATCGACAGTGACTGTGCGCCATCGGCCGGCACTCGTCACGCGTCATTCCTCAATCGGCGGCCCGAAGCCTCTCTTCGGACAGCCTCTCTCGTCGGCTGATTCAGCCGTTCGTCTCGGGTCCGATTCACCTATCGCTTCGCTTCGGCCGGCGGCCAATCCATTTCCATTTGCCGGCCGCAATAAAAACAGGCCACACGGTACTTCGCTTTGCGGCGCGGATTCGGCATCGAAATGAACACCACCGGGGTATCGTCGAACGGGCAGACGGGCTGTTGGTGCATCAGGTGTTCATCGGCCATCATCAGCAACGAGGCATCGTCCCACGGAGGGGTCATCTGTTCCTTGCCGCCGATCCGCATCTGCCATCCGCAGCGCTCACAATGGGCGTCGAAGGTTTTTACGCGATCCCGCGTCTGTGATAAATCCAAGGTTTCCACGGGGCCGGCGCAGCCGGCCTTGCCGCACTGAATGGGTTCGTGCTGCAGTGCTTTAATGAACAGCTGATGGACCCGCTGCTGCTCCGTCGGCATATCTCCTCTCCTTCCGTGAGCTGAGTGACAAGTGGAGGATCGAAACGTGTTGATCTGCCTATATCGGCGCGAACCTGCTTCTGTCAAATGCGGAACGCAACTCGCGCGCCGGCTTGACACTCCATGTGGCGGCGGCTATTCTCCAGGGCTTTGAGAGAATGATTTTTCGGCGAAAGGAGCCTCGAATGGGTGCGAGCTGGCAGCGTGTGGCGCGGGCGGCGGCCGTGGTTGCGTTAGCAGTAAGTGCGACGCTCGGAACAATGGCGGCCGGACTGGCCGCGGAATTCAAGATGGGCGTGATCGATCCGCAGGCCGTATTGGAAAAGAGCAAAGCCGGTAAGCGGGCATTGGAGGGTCTGCGGGAATACGTGGCGACCCGTCAAAAGCTGCTGTCTCGCGATGAAGAAGAACTTCGAAACACGGAAAAGCAATTAAAGGACCAGGTGAGCAAGCTCAGCGACACCGAGAAGAAAGACAAGGAAGCGTCTTTTCGCACCAAGATACAGGATTATCAAAAGCGCGCTCAGGAATTTAATCAGGAGCTTCAAGGAAAACAAAAGGAACTGGTCGACGAGTACATGAAGAAAATCGCCGCGGCCACCCAAACCGTCGCCGACAAAGGCGGGTTCCAGCTCGTTCTGGACAAAGGCAGCGAACAGACGGTCAAAATCGTGATCTATAATAAGGATACGATCGACTTGACCGAGCAGGTGATCAAGGAATTCGATCGCGTCAACAAGTAGCCTCAGCTCTTCCCCAGATCCTCTCGAATCCGCTCCACCAGGCGTGCGAACTCCGGTGGAGCGGCGTCCACTGCCCCGCTGACCAAGTCGATGTCAGCGGCGCTCGAAACGCCAAGCCCCAGCTCCACAGCCCGCTTGATCTGCCGTTGTTCTGCGATCCGTTTCCCTTGAATCTTCGGCCAGGTCCCGAACGACCGCAGCAATGCCAAGGCGACCATATCCAACGCCACGCGATCTCCACTGCAGAGCAGCACGTCCAATTTCGCCGGCGTCCCGGAGGTCGGCCCACCTTCCACCATGATGGTCGTCCCATCCGCAACGGTGAGCAGCGGATGGACGGCCAGGTTCAGTTCGGCGATGCGTTCGTGCCAATCGCCCGACCAGAAGGTGACCGACGGCCGGTTTCGTGGATGCACGGCCCCCACGAGATTCTTCAAGCTGCAGGAGAATTCCGCGAAACGATGCGTTTTGATCACCGGCATGTTGATCACGACATCCGCCTCATAGACCGGCTTCGAAAAGAAAAATCTCGTCAGGCTCTTGGCCTGCGGGGGTTCGAGCCGCACCCAGGCTTGATCCTCCAACGCCAGGACCTTTGCCCCCACGGAGTCGGCGGCGGCTTTCATGCCGGTGGCCGTCAAATTGGCCGACGTCGGCAGCCTGATGATGCCGGATCCGTCGGCTACCACGACGTCTGCAGCTCCCTGCACCCGGAGCAGTTCGGCCATGGCGCGCACCACTTGCGGGTTGGTGGTCGTGGGAGGCGGGCGGTCGTTCAGGACGTTGGGTTTCAAAAGCACACGTTTGCCGCGTGATTGAAGGCGATCTGCGCCGCCCAGCAAGCTCATGGCGAGGTGGAGCGCAAGACCGGGATCCTTCCCCTGTACGAGAGCGACGAGAGGCTTTCCGTTGCGAGTAAATGGATTCGGCGGGACCGGCTTGGTCGGGACCAACTCCCCCTCCGGCTCGAATAACAAATGCCCGAGGACTGAGCGTGGCGACCGAAGAAACGCCGCCAGGAACATCAGCCCGAAGCCGGAATTGTGAAGGAAATCACGTCGCGAAGAACCCATGGACTAGGATGAGGTCCCACTCTCGAGCGGATATCCCGCCTCGCGCCATGCCTTGATTCCCCCGTCCATCGAGACGACGTTGCGGTATCCCATCTTCTGCAGGGCCTCGGCCGCGAGGACGGAGCGGAAGCCCCCGCCGCAGTACAATATGATCTGTGCCTCCTTATCCGGGATACGAGCTTCAATATCCCGTTCGATGATGCCCTTCCCGAGATGGACGGCCCCCGCCGCATGGTCCTTCTCATACTCGTGGTCTTCGCGCACGTCTACGAGGTGAAACGACTCCTTGCGGTCGTATCGCCGCTTGACGTCCGAGACGGTGCATTCACGGACCCGCGCCCTGGCTTCGTTGACCAACGTTAGAAACCCCGGGTTGTGCTTCACGGCTGCTCCTCCGTGGGAAAGAGAAATTGCTGGGCTTCGGGCCTTCGAAACGTGTCGGGGACCTTGTCCTCTTGATCCGGCTGGAACCCCGCCCGGCGGTAGGCCACCTCGAACAATTGTTCCAGGGTTTGCCAATAGGTTCCGGTCCCCTCATGCCGACGGAAGAACGCCGCATCGCTGATCGGTCCGCCGCGGACTTCCCGAAGACGATGGGCGATCTTTCCGATCCGATCCGGAAACTGCTGTCGCATGCGCTCGAGGAACACCTCTTCGACATGGCCCGGAAGACGGAGCAGAATCCAGGTGGCCGTAACGGCGCCGGCTGCCTTGGCTCGAGCCAGCAGCTCTGGGATCGCCTCGTCGTTTAGCCCCGGAATCACGGGCGCGATCGAAATGCCCGTCGGGATGCCTGCCTCGGCCAACGCCTGCATGGCCTCGAAGCGTTTCGTGATGGTCGGGGCCTGTGGCTCCACCAGACGCGCCGTGCGGTTGTCCGTAAAAGGGATGCTGAAATAGACGCGAACCCATGCTTGCCGATGGAGTCGTGAAAGAACATCCACATCCCGCACCGGCAACGCGCTCTTCGTGATCACGCCGACCGGGTTGCGGTATTCTGCACAGACTTCGAGGCAGGCTCGAGTCAAACCGAGTGACGCCTCAGTCGGCTGATAGCAGTCCGTGTTGCCGGAAAACACGATCAGTTCGCCTTTCCACGAAGGCTTGTCGAAGGCTTGCCTGAGGAGCGCGGCCGCCCGGCGCTTCACGACGATCTTGGATTCGAAGTCGGTGCCGGCCCCGAACCCGAGGTATTCGTGCGAGGGCCTCGCATAGCAATAGGCGCAGGCATGGAAGCAACCGCGATAGGGATTCACGCTCCAGCGAAAAGGAAGGTCGGGACTGTCGTTGCGGCTCAGAATATCCTTCGTCTCGTCCTCAAACAGCTGCAGTTCGACCCGCGGAGGCTGTTCCAGCCATTCACGTGAGGTCGATTCGAACGGATTGGGTGGATTGGATACGAGTTTCATGCATCGTATGGTGGCCTCGGCCCGCGGCATTGTCAATCGCCACCTTCTCCGGCGGCTTCTCGCGCACCGCAGAGGGTGCCGTTTCATTGACTAACCGGGACTCCGGTGTTAGATTCCTCGCCGTTTCAACGGGGCCATTCATGTACGACCTTCGAGTCTTGCGAGACAACCTCCGATCCATTCGGGACCAACTGGGACCGCGCGGGAAAGACGTCGCCTGGGAGGACATCCAGCGTCTGTCCGACGAACGCCGAGCCAGGACGGCGCAGGTCGAAGACCTCAGGCATCAATTGAAAAAGGGGTCGGACGAGGTGGCGCGCCTCAAGCGGGACAAACGGCCGGCCGACGAAGCGATGGCCGCGATGAAGGCCTTGGGCGAGCGCATCAAAGGGGTCGAAGAGCCGCTCCGAACGGTGGAAGAGGAACTGGCGGCCTTGGCATTGAGGATTCCCAATATCCCGCATACTTCCGTGCCTGAAGGAAACGACGCAGCGGATAACGTGGAAGTACGCCGCTGGGGCAATCCTCCGCTGTTGACCGGACCGCCGCGCACGCACTGGGATGTCGGCGAAGCCCTCGGCATCCTCGACTTCGATCGCGCCGTGCGCATGGCAAAGGCTCGGTTCGCGGTCCTGACGGGCGCGGGGGCTCGCTTGGAACGTGCGCTGATCAATTACATGCTCGATCTCCATACGGAGCGGCATGGGTATCGGGAAGTGCTTCCCCCACTGTTGGTGAACCGGGCCGCCATGACCGGGACGGGTCAATTGCCGAAATTTGAAGAAGACTTGTTTCGCCTGAGGGATGAGGATCTTTTTTTGATTCCGACCGCGGAAGTGCCGGTTACCAACCTGTTTCGCGAAGAGTTCCTGACCGAGGAGTCCTTGCCGGCTCGATACACCGCCTACACGCCTTGCTTTCGGCGGGAAGCGGGCTCGTATGGTAAAGACACCCGCGGGCTGATCCGCCTGCATCAGTTCAACAAGGTGGAGCTCGTGGCTTTTACGCAGCCCGATCAATCGTATGACGAGCTCGAACGATTGACGGCCCATGCGGAGGCGGTGCTTCAAGGTCTCGGACTGCATTATCGGGTCGTCGCGCTCTGCGCCGGCGACATGGGATTTTCGGCCGCCAAGACCTACGACATTGAAGTCTGGTTACCATCGCAGGATACATTTCGCGAAATCTCTTCCTGCAGCAATTTCGAAAGCTTTCAAGCACGGCGGGCTAATATTCGGTACCGACCCAAGGCCGGGAAGAAAGATGCCAAATCCGACTTCGTGCACACGCTCAACGGATCTGGACTAGCCGTCGGACGAACGCTCGTCGCGATATTGGAAAATTATCAGCAGTCGGATGGGAGCGTGATGATTCCTCCTGCTCTTCGGCCTTACATGGGTGGGAGGGATCAAATTACCAAGGAATAGCACCAGGGAGAGGTCCTATCCTCCAGCAACAATTAAGAAAGGCTGCGGCTGATGAGCCGCCGGGTCAACCGCGACAAGACACTGGATGCGTTGATCCGGAATTCTGGCTAGAGGTATGACCATCCCCGCACGCATTCGAGGTGCGGGTCGAGCAAGCTTGGTATGGAGGGGTGACGGAGTGGCCGAACGTGCCGGTCTTGAAAACCGGAGATGGGGTGACCCA
>DASTLA010000298.1:0-5767 GCA_035715525.1 Nitrospiraceae bacterium | reverse complement strand
GGCCGCGCATCATCATCGGGGTGCCGTCTCGGATCACGCAGGTGGAGCAGCGGGCGGTCCGCGATTCGGCGGAACTCGCAGGCGCGCGTGAGGTGTATTTGATCGAAGAGCCCGTCGCCGCGGCCATCGGGGCCGGGTTGCCGATCACAGAGCCGTCCGGCAACATGGTGGTGGACATCGGCGGCGGCACAACGGATATTGCGGTGATTTCGCTGGGAGGGATCGTCTACAGCGAATCCGTCAAGGTGGCCGGGGATCGCATGGACGAAGCGATCATGAATTACATCAAGAAGAAATACAATCTCCTCATCGGGGAGCACATGGCCGAACGGATCAAATTCGAGATCGGGTCGGCCTACCCCTTCGAGGAGCGGAAAACGATGATGATCAAGGGGCGTGACTTGATCTCGGGCATACCCCGGACGTTGGTCGTTGACGATGCCGAGATCAGGGAAGCTCTGCAAGAGCCCATTGGTACCATCGTGAATGCCATCAAGGTGGCGTTGGAAAATACGCCTCCCGAATTGGCCGGAGACATCATCGACCGCGGGATCGTACTCACTGGCGGCGGGTCTTTGTTGAAGGGGATGGACACTCGATTCCGGGAAGAAACGAATCTGCCGATCATCACGGTCGATGATCCTCTGACGTCCGTGGTCTTGGGCGTCGGCAAGATTCTGGACGAGTTGGATCTCCTGCGCAAAGTTTCCGTTATGTCGCAGTGTAGTACCGCGCGGTGATCTCCATCCCGAGTGTGGATGGCTATCTTGCGTTCAACATACGGCACCAGGCGATTGGCCGTGGTGCTCTTCGCGTTGCTGCTCGCCGCACTCTTTCTCCTGCCAAGTCAAAGCCAAGGGGTGCTTCAGTACCTGGGCGGACCGCTGGGATATATTCTTAGCCTACCGCTTGCCGCCTTTTCCGCCATCGACCAGGGGCTCAGCGAGACGTGGGAAGGCTACGTCGCTCTGCAGGTGGTCCGCGAGGACAATCGGCAATTGCGTCGTGAGCTGGATTTTTTAAAGGCACAGAATAACCAGCTTCGCGAATCGGTCGCTGCCACCCAACGCTACGAAGCACTCTTGAATTTCAAAGAACAATCCAAAGCGCAGACTGTGGCTGCGCAAGTCATCGGTCGCGACGCCACCAATTGGTACCGGGGACTCATTCTCAACAAAGGCGAACATGACGGAGTGCGCCCCGAAATGGGGGTCGTCACTCCTGCCGGCGTGGTGGGACGGGTGGTGAAGGCGAACTCCGCGTCTTCAGTCGTTCTCCTGCTGACTGATACCAACAATGCTATTGCCGGGCTGGTGCAGCGGACGAGGGACGAGGGAATCGTCGAAGGCACCAGTCATGGACGGGCTCGCCTCAAGTACATTCCGCTCTTGTCCCATGTACAGGCCGGTGATCGCGTGGTCACCTCGGGACTGACCGGCGTCTTTCCTCGCGGTTTGGCAATCGGCGTGCTGACCCAGATCGAAAAAGAGGAAGGCGCGCTGTTCCAGACCGCTGAAATTGAGCCCGAAGTCGACCTCACCAGACTGGATGAAGTTCTCGTCATTACCGCCCCTTACGAAGACGCGGAAGCCGCGCAGAAACTTCTGCAGGGTACACACGGAGACCGAAAGAAGCCGTGAAGTTCCTCTTGTATGCCGTGTTGGCGCTTGTGGTGGTTCCTTTGCAGACGACGCTGCTGCATTATGTCAGCATATTCGGCGTGCGACCCGATTTGGGGCTAGTCGCAGCATGTCTCGTCGGGTTCTTGGGCGGCGAACTCGACGGCCTCGTGCTGGGGCTCATTCTTGGATGTTCGCAGGACCTGCTCTCCGCTGGAGACCTGTGGGTCAACGTCGTGACCAAAGGCGGGGCTGGATTTCTGGCCGGTTTGGCGGGCCGCCATATGGCTCATATCACACCTACTGTGCTACTGGTTGGGTTGGCGGTAATCTCCTGTCTGTCCAGTGCGGTATTCATGTACTCCATGCCGCCGTTCACATGGGAGGAGATGTGGACGGCTCTTCGGTCCACCGTGCTGATCCAGGCGGGCTTCGATGCTGCGATTGGTGCCGCAATATATCTGCTGTTCCGCCGGCGGTGGTCGGACGATCGCATGGTGACGGAGAGCGCGTTTTAAAAGCGTCGCGACAGCGAGGAGCATTCGTCCTGCAACATGGCTTCCATCGGCCTCAACGATTCCGATCTGCACGATCTCCAGAGGCGACTGGCTATCCTACGCCTAGGCTTGCTGCTCGTGGTGGGGTTGCTTGCTTTACGCCTGTGGCATTTGCAGATCCGCGAGGGACCCTATTATCGCGATCTCTCTGAGAATAACCGGACACGCTCGGTCATTCTTGAGCCGGCCCGAGGTTTGATTTATGACCGAAATGGTGTCTTGTTGGCTAATAACGTGCCCAGTTTTGCGCTCTACGTCACGTTGGAAGACGTCAAAGACCGCGAGGCACTCGTTCGGCAGTTGACATCGCTCCTCAATCTCGATCCCGACTTGATTCACAAGAAATTGTCCAGCGTCAAGGGCGGCAAGCTGCTTCCGAGGAAAATTAAGGACCGCCTGACGCTTCGTGAGGCGACCCTCATCGAGTCCCACCGGTTGGATCTACCTGGGGTGATGATTCAAGTGGAATCTCAGCGCAATTATCCCGGCGGCGCAGTCGCAGCCCATGTGCTGGGTTATGTAGGGGAGATCTCGGCGGAACAGCTTGAAAAGCCCGACTTTGCAGACCTTCATCAGGGCAGCATTGTGGGCCAATATGGGGTGGAGAAGTCCTTCGACCGCCATGTGCGAGGCAGAGCCGGCCAAAAAAGTGTCGAAGTCGACGCGCTTGGGCATGAACAGCGCGCGGTGGTCGTAGACAAACCCGTGGCGGGAGACGATCTCTACTTGTCCATAGACATCCGATTACAAAAGATCGCCGAAGATCTGCTAGGACCTGAATCGGGAGCGATCGTGGCGCTCGACCCGCGAACGGGGGACATCCTCGCGATGGCAAGCCGCCCTGGATTCGATCCCAATATCCTTTCCAAGGAACTGACTGCCAAGCAATGGGTGGAAATCGTTCAAGACGAGGGGCGCCCGCTCAACAATCGGGCGACTCAGGGACAGTACCCACCCGGTTCGACGTTCAAGGTCGTGATGGCTGCTGCGGCATTAGAGTCGAATACCGTCACGCCCGCCACACAAGTCCGTTGTACAGGGGGGTATCAGTTCGGAAACCGATTGTTCCATGACTGGAAAGCGGGGGGGCACGGCTCCATGGACATGGATCATGCACTCATACATTCGTGCGACGTGTATTTCTATACGGTTGGTCAGCGGATGGGTATTGATACGATCGCCGACTATGCCAAACAATTCGGGTTGGGGCAGGAGACGGGAGTCGAACTGCCGTCCGAGAGAGTCGGCATTGTGCCCTCCACAGCCTGGAAGCAAAAGGCCAAGGGGCAGCCCTGGTTTCCGGGCGAAACCATTTCCGCATCCATCGGTCAGGGATACGTCACTGTGACACCGCTTCAGATGGCGAGCGTCATCGGTACCGTGGCGAACAATGGGATCTCTGTCCGGCCTCGACTGGTCCGATCGGTCATCAATCGCGCAACCGCAGAAGCCCAGGAATTGCCGTCGACGGTGCGAGGCAAAGTAAACGTAAAGCCGGCAACCTTGAAGCTGATTCGTGATTCTCTCGCAGGTGTCGTGAAAGAGGGAACTGCGACTCGGGCAAAATCTTCACTGGTAACCATTGCGGGGAAAACGGGGACGGCGCAGACGACCGCCCTTCGGACAGGGCCGGAAAAGGATATCCCGAAAAAGTTTCGCGATCACGCCTGGTTCGTGGCGTTCGCGCCGGTCGAAGCCCCCACCATAGCCGTCGCCGTATTGGCCGAGCATATGGGCCATGGCGGTTCGGCGGCGGCTCCGTTGGCGAAAGAACTCATCGAAGCCTATGTCAAAGCTTATGTTCAGCCGGCTGGACCACCTGGCGGTGTCAGGCCAAAGCTTGCTGCCGGTGCCGTTCCGGGGAGGACGTCATGATCGAGCGCGTCATCGACAGCCGTGGGTTGGACAGTTTTGATCTCCGCTTCATGGGGCTGATTGTCATTATTCTCGGCGTCGGAGTGCTTTCCATCTATAGCGTGACGCATGCACAGGATGCCAATTTCCCTTTTTATCTCAAGCAGTTGGTGTGGATCTTTTTCGGAGGAGTCGCCTTTTTGGTGATGTATCTGTCCGACTATCATAAGATCGCCCGTCTGGCGTATCCGGCTTATATCGTCATCTTGATCCTACTGGCCGTCGTACTTGTTATGGGTAAATCGAGCCGCGGTGCACAGCGATGGATTCCGATTGGGCCGTTTGCTTTCCAACCGTCGGAATTCGCGAAGCTCGTACTTATTTTGGTCCTGGCCAATTACTACTCGGCAGTCTCACGTGTAGGATGGTTGCAGCGTGTCGTCTTGCCGGGGTTGATCGTGCTTCCGGGACTCTTGCTCATTCTGAAGCAACCTGATTTGGGAAGCGGTTTGAGTTTTCTGGCCGTTTACGCGGCAATGTTGCTCATGGTCGGCGTACGCTCCAAAGCACTCGGGATCATCTTGCTCTTGTCTGTCATGCTGTTCCCGTTTGTGTGGGAAATGGTGTGGGCCTCGTTGCACGATTATCAACGTCAGCGCGTCATGGCGTTCGTGGATCCCGACTACGATCCGGGCGGCAAGGGGTACCATGCCTTGCAATCCAGAATCGCCATCGGATCGGGAGAGTTGGCGGGAAAAGGTCTGTACGGGGGGACCCAGAGCCAGTTGAAGTTCCTTCCGGAAGGCCATACGGATTTCGTGTTTGCCGTCTACGCCGAGGAATGGGGATTTCTCGGTGTATTGGTCCTGCTGGCGCTGTTTATCGCCCTGATATGGGTGTCGCTGGAAATCGCCGCCCGCGCAAAGGACACGTTGGGAGCGCTACTTGCGGCCGGCATCATCGCCATGCTGTGCTTTTGCGTAGTGGTCAATATCGGAATGACGGCGGGAATGTTTCCTATCGTAGGGATTCCGCTTCCCTTGGTCAGTTATGGGGGGAGCGCTACCATTATGACGATGGCCTCCTTGGGGCTTTTGCTCAATGTGAAAAGACGGCGGTTGTCCTTGTTCTATTAGGCGTTGCCTGGACAGGGGCCAAGCCGATATGAAATAACCATCAGTAGCCGGACCGGAGCGATCGAATCGGCGAAGCCAACAGGAACCCGGGACACCCGCCCGCGTCCATCTTCCGCCTTCTCCGATCCGCAGCTAAAGGAGTTTGTATGGGTGTAGAGATTGCGATTAGTGTCTCGCGGGAAGAAACCCGCGTGGCGGTGCTGGACAACGGGGTTGTGACGGATCTTTATGGAGATCGTGCCAAAGATCAGGACTTCGTCGGAAATATTTATAAGGGACGCGTGGCAAAGGTTCTACCCGGAATGCAGGCGGCTTTCATCGATATCGGACTGGAAAAAGCTGCCTTCATGCATGTGTCCGATCTGACGATGGAGCTTGACTCGGGCGACACACTCATTGAGGGCGAAGAAGACGAGAAGGAACCAGACGTCCCGCGCCCGAAGCGCCAATCCAGCAAGCCTATCGAGGAACTGCTCTCGGAAGGCCAAGAGGTCATGGTTCAGATTTCAAAAGGACCAATCGGCACCAAAGGACCCAGGGTGACGACGTATGTGTCCTTACCGGGTCGATATTTGGTATTCATGCCGACTGTCGAGCATAT
>DASTLA010000297.1:0-10832 GCA_035715525.1 Nitrospiraceae bacterium | reverse complement strand
CAACCGCCTCCGCGACGATTCCTCGCCCTGCTTTCCACGATCGTGATGACGCTTGCTGCGACCGGCCAGATATTCGCCCAGAGCCAAGATCGGGACATCGGCCATTGCGTGAAGGACAGCCGTGAGACCTTCGCCTGCTGGAATCCGTCGGCAGGCAAGTTCATCCCGGAGAGTTTGAGCGGCTATCCGGAATTTCTTCCCAACCTGAACGGATGGGACTTCCGGATCAACTTGCCGCACGTGCGCTATCAGGTCGTACGCGCGCAGCTCGGCTCGCCGGTGGCGATGGCCGGGGTGGTGGAAGATCCCAGCCCGCTCTACCGCGAGGACAACCCGTTGCAGTTCGTCGACTACGGACACCGCAACAATGCGATCTGGTTGTTTCGGACCGACGCGGCGGACGGACAGGTCTATTTCACTCTCATCCCGAGCCGGGTGGACCAGACCACCGGCAGGCCGGAGAACGTCATGACGCTGACCGGAGCCTGGCGTCGCGCCGGCAGCGCACCGGGTCGCGGCTTCCGCCGCACTCCGCTGGCGGTGGCGGTAATCGGGAAAGGCATCGGAACGGCACGCGTCCACGTCGTCGCATGGGGGCAGGACGGGCGGCTCTATCATTCCGAGCGGTTGGTGGATGCGACCGCGATCACGCAGTGGTCCACGCCCTGGCGGAATCTCGGCGTCACCGCGATCGCCCCTCCGTCGCTGACCGTGACGAGCGGCGACGAGCTGGCGCTCGCCTGGGTGGACCGGAATCGTGACGTCCAGGTCAAGACGCTGGCCCAAGGCGGCACCTGGTCCGCTGCCGTCCGCGCCGGCGGGCAAGCGGACCCGTTTCAACCGCGGCTCGTCTGGGATCGGACGGCCCTCAACCTGTTCTTTGCCGGCGGAGACCGCTTGCGCCATACCTCCCGCTCGTCAGCGACGGCGCCGTTCCCGGCACCCACCGTCGTGTCCAATCTGTTGCCCGTCTTCGACGGTCAGTTCGACGCGATCGCGTTCAACAACGCGCTCCATGTGGCGGTGCGGACCAGGACGGGAGAGCCGGTCGGGAGCGGCCTCTTCTACAGCAGCACCAAGACGGCCCCCGGCACGCCCTCGCAATGGACGATTCCGTCGGATACGGGGCTCAAGGCTCAGGACCAGCCGCGCATCGCGCGGCTCTACGACACGCTCTTCGTGGTCGCCAGGAACGCCGCCGGCAAGTTGGCCTACGCGAGGAAAGATCCGAATCAGGTGGACAATCGCATCACCGGCGGAGCGCTCTCAGACCGATGGCTCGAGCCTGGGACGGTGTTGGACGCCGCGACGCCGGGAGCCTTCACCATGGTGGACACCTTCAGCTTCAACAGTGACCTGTACCTCACCGCCAGGCGCACGTCCGGATCCAACCACGACAGCGTGATCGTGAACTTCGGACGCTCCGCGATGAAACAGATCATGACCGGCAAGTGGAAGATGACGCTGACCTACGGCGAGCCCGCCTCGCATCAAGTGCAGTTCGGCGGGCCGGGAGAGATCAGGCTCGTGGGCGATTTCAATAACGACCGCCGCATCGACATCATCCGCTTTCCGCAGACCTCCGTTCCCGACGTCGGACCGGCGCCGGCCTACGTGCGGCTCGTCAAGCAAGACGAAGTGGCGTTCGGCGACGAGGAGGTGTGGCACAAATTCTTCTCCCTCAAAGGAGAAATTCCGCTGGTCGGCGACTTCAATGGAGACGGTAAAGACGACATCGTCACGTTCGTCCAGAAGGAACAGAAATATGCCGACGGGACGCCGATCGGCCCCGCCCCCGTCTGGGTCGCGGTGTCTGACGGCACGAAGTTCGGCACCAGCGGCATCTGGCACAAATTCTTTTCGCTCAAGGGCGAGATTCCCCTCGTCGGCGATTTCAACGGCGACGGGAAAGCCGACATCGTGACATTCGTCCAGAAGGAACAGAGGTTCGCCAACGGTCAACCGATCGGCCCCGCCCCCGTCTGGGTCTCGCTGTCGGACGGCAGCAAGTTCGGCCAGAGCCGGATCTGGCACACCTTCTTCTCGCTGAAGGGAGAGATCCCGCTGGTCGGCGACTTCAACGGCGACGGCAAGGACGACATCGCGACCTTCGTGGGCAAGCTGCAGAAAGCCGCGGACGGCACCGTGCTCGGGCAGGCGCCGGTCTGGGTCTCGTTGTCCGATGGGACCAAGTTCGGACCGAGCCGCATTTGGCATCCATTCTTTTCGCTCAAGGGCGAGTTTCCCATGGTAGCCGACATCAACATGGACGGCAAAGCAGACATCGTCACCTTCCTGCAAGGCCGCGGCACCGGCTTGCAAGCCAACAACGCGTACGTCGCCTTCTCGAACGGCTCCAGGTTCGAACGCAGCGTCATGTATGCGACGAACCAGGCGGCCCCCGGACAAACGCCGTTCCCCGGCAATTTCACCGGCCGCTCGCTCGGCGACATCACCCAAGAGCCGGCCGATCAAATGAGGCCGCTGCGAGACCTCTACCTGTTCGAGGACCGCGGGTCGATGCGCGTCGCGACCGCCATGCGCATGATCCCCTACCCGGTCGGAGCCCCCTGGGAGCGCTATCGGTTCTTCACCGAGAAAGGCATCGGCGTCGCCTCGTTTCCCGAATGGATCTACGATACAGGCCCGAGCCACTGCCTCACGCCGCCCTTCAACTTCGGGCTCTTGGGCGCGGCGGGTGTGGGAGCGGCCGGCTTCATGTTCTCATCGGTGCGCCCGGGCGGCGGACAAGGCCACCTGCTCGAAGAACAGGGCCACTCGCTGTTCGCGAATTGTTTGCGCGCCAACAAAGACCCGTTCAACCTCTTTGCGTTGATCTACCAGACGCCGATGGAATCCGGCGGGCTCGACGCCGACAACATGCCCGGCTGCGAGGCCGGCTTCGACGATTGCCGCGATCCGGAGCATTTCTTCCTCCAGCTCATCAAGTGGTACCGGCTGAACGGGAACGAGTTCCGCTCGCGGGTCATCAACGGGCCGGCCAAGGAACGCCGTCGCGCGCAATACCTCTGGGTGAAGCAGCATTGGTACAAGGGGGCGGAGTTCAAGCTCGGCGTCCAAGAAGACGTGAGCCACTTTCCCAACGGCGTACTCTGCCTGCCCGGAGAATGCGCATTGGATCTCGTGATCGAGCCGCCGATCGCGCCGGCGGCACCGAGGGTGGAGTGACGAAGACGATCAACCGAGGATTCACAGCGTACCAACCGGGCAGCGGTAGCACGACCCTTGATTAGGGACTCCGGCGAGGCCGATGATAGGTCGCATGCATCCGCGCCGGCGGGATCACGGATGAGGCTGTTCTTCACAGTCACGTTGCTGGCGGTCGTAGGCGGCGCCGTGCCGGCCTCCGGTGAGGATTCGCTGCTCTACGAAACATGGCTGACCTCCGCCTTAGACCCGGCGCGGCTCGACCAGTTCGTGCAGGCCCACAGCGCTCGGTACGACGAGGCTTACTTCCGCTGCTCTCAGGAGGCCCAACGGCTGATACGCGACGAGGCCGCCATCCGCGACCGCCGATGCGAGTTTTCGGGGGATTCCGTCCTGCGCAACACCTGCCGACAGGAGAACCCCTTCCGTGGGCTGGACAAGCATTTGGCCGAGTTGGATCAGGCGATCCAACGACACGGAGCCTGGCTCGATGTGGAGTCGGGCCGCAACGCCGCCGCGGCCGTCCGCGCCGCGGAAGAATCAGACAAGTCGTGCCGGCCGTCCGACTGCGACGTCGCCCGAAGAAAACGGAACCAGCGCTTGCGTGACCTCAAACCCTATCTGCAATGCCCGCCTGTCGCCGAGCGTCCGAGCGACCTCGACCCGTCCTTCAAGACGTTCAAGCTGCCTGAAGACTCCGGCGGTTGAAGCTGGCGCGACCGGGCCCCGAGGTTGGACCGGCGCATTACCCGCCCGCCGAACGATCGTTCGCAGACAACCGGCTCTCATGCTCCGTCCACCAGCAGGAAACGGATCTTTCATAGGCCGCGTGAAGGTGCCGCTATAGAATTGGATATGGCTCGGCTGTCGGGGCAATCCACGGCGAAGCAGGCGACTCATCTCCGCTCTTGAGCAGCTATCTCCTCGGTGCGGATTTGCATGCAGATGCCGATCGGGATTCGTAGCGCCGCTGTCCTCCTGTCCCAGGGTATTGAGGGAAGCCCGCCAGGGATTCGGCTAGTCGTCCGGCGCGACGCGAGCGGTTACAACGTAGATAGAGCCTACTCACAAGGAGGTGACGCCATGCAGCAACAAATCCAACGGCCGGTCAGGCGGTCGGAGCAGAAGCGGCACAGCGAAGAAGGCCAGGACGCATTCCCCCAGTCGGCGCGCGAGTTCATGAAGATTCCGGTTTCGGGACTACTCTCGGCCAAGCGCCTGACCTACGGCCGGCTCGACGCTTCGGGAGAGCAGGCGAAGTAGGCGGCAAGCAGTCGAGGCCTTCGTCTCTACGCCCGTCCCACGCGGGACTGCCGCCTTGGATGGACAGCCTCCTCGAGCTGGTCGCTCAACGCAGCGCGAGCAGATCGCCGCCGGATCATGAGACGAAGCTGCTCGGCGAGACGCCCCCTTGCCTGACCAATCCCACTAGGCAAGTAAAGAAATTCAGATCGCCAGAGCCAAGGAGCCGACCGGGTGGGGTCCCGGTTCAGCGCTGCCTGGCTCGCATGGCTTGGCGTTCTGCTTTTTCTTGGCCTTCTGCTCCTGCACGGTGACACGCAAGACTACCTCTCGCTCCGACTCATATCCTTTCCCGGCTGAAATCCGATTTCCCCGCGATCGGCCTTTCGCTATAATGCGCCCCGAACTTTATAGGGAGGTGCTGCATGGCATTCAATCAGGTCGGAGATTTCTGGCTGGCGCCCGGCGAGTCTTTCCGCGTGCATATCGCCCGCGGGAAGCTGATTCCTGACGAGGAATGGGGCGGAGAAGATTTCGGCGCCCAATGGATCATGGCCGACGGGATCGGGATCAGCCCGGTCCGTCTCATGGTCAGCGAACATACCAAAGAGAAGAAAGCCATTCGCCGGCATCCCGGCTCGCCGAGTCCGACCGTCTATTCAACGACCGTCACCAACATCGGCGAGGAGACGGCGCATTTCTCGATCCAAGGCGGGGGCAATCTCTGATCAGGCGAAGGAGGTCTCACGTGCAGGCAAAGCGGACCATTCATGTGCTGACGGATAAAAAGGGAAGCATCGTGGGAGGGGGCATTCTGGCTTCCGGAAAAGACCGCAAGGGCAAAGCGGTCCACGTGCGGATCACGCCGCTGAAGGGACAATCGCTCACAGAGGTCGCGATGCCGGCCGACATCGCGCGTTTGAAAGGACTGGACCTCTTCCAGCGACTGCAGCGCGATTTTCACCTGCCGCGCGGCAAGAAGGAGTTGGTGCGGAAGGCCTCCACCAGGCGATAGAAGGCCAGACCGGAAAAGGGTCGCGGGAATCTGTTTGCACCCGCCGTTTGTCGGCAGCACGATTCCCGCTCCCGTTTCTCACGAATCACCCCGCGGCTTTCGTCTCGGAGAGCTTTCGCACGAGCGCCGTCAGTTCCTCGATCTTCGCCGATCCGGCCTTGAGGTCGTTTTCTAGGCGCTCGATCATGTCCAGGCAAGTCTTCACGGTATCGATGAGCTGGTCCTTACACCATTTCGGGTAGACCTGTCGGTCGATAAGGCTGAACCAAGCGGCTCGATCGCCTTACCGAAGTCGAAGAAATTCGTCCACCGAAAACCCGGCATCCTTGAGGATTCTTACGGCAAGCCCGCGGCCCAGATCGCAACCTGAATGAACCGGGATCGTAATGGAGAGGGCACGATTGGGGTGCCAGAGGGTGAGGTGACTGCCGGACTGTCGATCTTCCCACAAACCCCTGTGATTTGAGAAATCTAATCAGGTCGTGCGAAGTGACCTGCGGCATGCGCGCCATCAAGGCACCGCAACGGTGAGTTCCTCGACATGTACGAGCTTCTCATTTTGCGGAATCGGCTGTTGATGCGCAAGGAGGGATTGAAGATGTTGCTGAACGGCCTCGCGTATATTGCGTTTGGCCTCTTCAATTGTTTTGCCATTACTGAAGCAGCCGGGCAAGGTGGGACTATAAGCCATGTACCCCGCGTCTTCGGCTTCTTTTTCAACGACGATTTCAAACGTATAAAATTTCATCTCCGCATTCCTCCGCGAGCGAGTATAACATACGGCCCGCCGTATTGTTCCAAAGTGCGCGAATACTCCGGCTCATTTCTATTCCATGCGCGTCTGCACAGCGGATTGAGTCAATGCGTTCTCGAAGGAACGGCACGCCCCACTCTTCATCATTGCGGAACCTCCGCTTCCTCTCTGCCGCAATGCCGAACGTCATAACTGCAGTCTCTTTGACGAGTTCCCACCCTACCCCATGAATTTGGTGTCGGACAACTTTCGCACGAGCGCCGTCAGTTCCTCGAGCTTCGCCGATCCGGCCTTCAGGTCCTCTTCCAAGCGCTCGATCATGTCCAGGCAGGTCTTCACGGTGTCGATGAGCTGGTCCTGCGTCATCGTCGGCAACTTCTGTTCAGGGTCGTGACGGTTCATGGGGTTGGCTCCTGTGGGGCGGCAATTACTCGATGGGTGGTCTGCCGAGATAGCTACGGACGGTCACAGGCCTGTTTACACATGAACCCGTTGGGGTACCGAACGGTCTTACAAAAGGTGTAGAAACTCATCGACGGTGAGGTCTGCCTGGCGAATGATCGCGCGAAGCGTGCCGCGATCTAGTTCCTTGTGGTCTGGAACAACGAGTTGACCACACGGTTCGGTACGCCGAAGCACCACATGACTGCCTTCTTGTCGCCGCACCACGAATCCAGCTCGTTCAAGCGCTTTAATGCACGCTCGCCCCGAGATACTCGCAGTTTGCTCATACGGCCATCAACACCGCATCGAACCGCTCTTCGGGCACAGCGAGTTTGTCCTCTTCCAGCGCGACAATATAGCCGCGAATCGCCTCACGAATATTGCTGACTGCTTCTTCCTTGGATTTCCCCTGGCTTACACAGCCCGGTAGGCTGGGACATTCGGCCACCCAATAGCCGTCTTCGCCGCGATAAATAATCACCTGTCTCACGATTCACCTTCCTACTCAGTGAGCTGTCCTGATCTATCAGGATTGGGCATGTAAGACAATTCCATTGTAAACCATATCCCATGGGCCTCGATGAAGAAAGTTGCATCGCTCGCCGTGGTGACGTTTGGAGTGTCGGAGGTCATCCGGGTCAGGTCTTGAGGAGGTCATTCGGGGTCAGGTCTTGCAATCTCACATTCGCCTGCTCGGCCCGCCTCAGCCACCGACTCACCGCGGCCACATGCACGCCCAGATGATCGGCAATCTCGACTAGCCGGTACCCATACTGTGGATGGGCGGTGCGGATGAGTCGTCCCGACCCTGCCTTCTGACGGAGTAAGTCACGGAGAGTCGGCCGCCACGATATCCTGGCGGGCATTGGCGGGCAATTCAAGGCGAAGGGGGCGCGCCCTGGGACGGGAGTCAGCTTTCGATGATCTTCCAGTAGGAGTCCTTCTTGATGATCTTGCCGTTACGAAACTCGAGTAGATCGACGCCACGAACGCACAGCCGCTCGCCGCTCTCGGTCGTTCCGGTGAGCAACCAGGTAGAGACGCCGAAATCACCCGTCACCCAGTGCCTATCCTCACCATAGTGGACGTCGGGGAGGCCCGCGAACCGAGTGGCGAGGCCCTCTCGCACGGCCGGCTTGCCGACGTAGCGGGTGCCCCAGGGCTCTCGGCCTCGGGGCATGCACAATTCGCAGTCATCGGAGAAGAACTCCATGATCGCATCGAGATCGTGCGCATTAAATGCAGCGAGGAATTCTTTTAGCGTCGCAATCGTAATGGTTCCGCGCATGGAGCACCTGAGATGTGGCTAGGGAAGCGGGCCTTTTCTGCGACAGTGCCCGTCTCAATGTTCGATAGCGAGACCTGACCCCCATGGAGGGGGCGCCTGGACAGGTCAGACGCAGTGGACCTGCCATGCACTTCCAACACCTGACCGACCATTTCACATCAAGAGAAGGTATTCAACGGGTCCTGCCGCGACAACAGCGCACCCTGTTCGTGCTTCGGAATTATTTCCCGGCGTATCCGACGACGGAACACAACCCTTGCAACACAGACGCCAGGGTTTGTGGCGATATCGCGCCAAATGTTTTGACGATGCTACTCTCGGACAGGGTGAAAATTTTGTCGAATCTGATCCAGCAAGCTCTGGGTAGTGCTCCCTGTGCCAGATGACCGGGTTCAATACGCAGGGCGTCTGCCCGTTGTTCAACAGAGGTGACAGCTAGCCCGATGAAGTCATTGTGCCGATCAGGAGATGTCAGGACCATTACGGGCCGACGCTTGGCAGACTTGAGATCCGAGAAGGGAAAGGGAATCAAGACCAGATCGCCGGGCTTACACGGCATTCCAAACCTCATCATCCTGGTTATCCCATATCTTGCGCATGACTGGTTCCTGCGCCTGTTTCAGCTCTTCGGTCAGCTGGTCCCGTAGTCCATGTTTAACCTCGATATACTGTATGAAGTCGAGAACTTCCTGCGCTAAGGCGTCTGGCAACTTCTGCGCTTCCTTGAAAATTCGTTCGGCTGTCGACATGGTCACCTCTTTCACCCCAAGGCTGCCCTGCAGGGGGTACCATTATGGTCTGGGGTTCTCCAGGATACAACCACTCTAGGGCTGCTTATACGCCTGCTCTGTGGGGACGACAATTGCCGGATTGCGGCGAAGCCTTATTCAGCGGAATCCTGCCGGCGGATGACGGCGAAACACATGAACCCGCCGTTTGCCGTGACGTGAGGAATAAACCTGTCGCGGGACGCCACCCGGCGGCGCCACGCGCGGAGGTGGTCAAGGACGCAGTACAGGATCAAGATCGCGACCAGACCCATGAGATATTCCATCAAGCGTGCTCCCCAGTGACCCGGTTAGACCTGCCCTGTACTGACCTACTCTCCGCTCAGAGCGTATCCTTGCCGGACAACGCGATCCATTCTTCTCGGAGCCCCAATCGATCAGCAAGAGCGGAGAGTCTCGTCAATTCATCTCCAGCAGGTTGTCGGACTGTTAAGATCTGCATCGCATCCAAGATGTCTTGAGGTCCCCCCGCATAGAGTTTCAGCAAGACCAGCGTCGACCAGTTCACGACGGGAACGCGATGGTTCATGATCGAGAGCATTTCGATCTGCTCGAAGATCGCATCGGTGAATATGGCAGGCAGAAACACCAACTGCAGCGGAACCGCCGTCGCACCGACCGTGACAGTCGCGCGTATCACACCCTTCAACGGATCGTCTGGTCCCCCGGCGTCGTATCGGCCTTCCAGGAAAGCCGCCAGCGCCTGCGGCTCCTTCGTCCCAATCGCAATCGCGAAATCGATATCGTGCGTCGCGCGCGGGACTCCCCAAGCGGCAACGGCAAACCCGCCAATCAGCGCATAGTTCGCCAACAACCCGTTCTCACGGGCTGAATCGAGACGCGCAAGAATCTTGGTTAAGGCTTCTTCAAACACGCGTCACGAAGGAGGGATGCGGCGTCCGACAGGCTCAGAGCGAGGAGCAGGCGCTGTTCGGGACTCAGCGATCGGGCAGCGTCGATCTTTGCTTTTGCGAGGAGATCGCCGAGCCGGCTCGGGCGCCGAGTACCATGGGTGGCACGAAACGATGCGTTCCGATCCATGGGGCGCCATCTTACACAAAACGGCTCGGACAGTCATCAGAACGGTTCGGGAGCCTCTGCGCCTCGCCCTAAATGACCAGCTGAAAGCTACATGAATTCAGGACGATTTCGTGTCGGACAACTTTCGCACGAGCGCCGTCAGTTCCTCGATCTTCGCCGATCCGGCCTTCAGGTCCTCTTCCAATCGCCCGATCATGTCCAGGCAGGTCTTCACGGTGTCGACGAGCTGTTCCTGCGTCATCGTCGGCAACTTCTGTTCGAGATCGTGACGGTTCATGGATAGTAGTTCCTTAGCGGGCAAAGCGGTGATGGAAGTCGCTTCTCTGCACTATGAAATGATTCCTGGCCCGTCTCCGGTACACGCACAAACATCTAACTTCTATTATTTCGCTCGGCGACCCAAGGCCTATAGAAATTCCAGAATGAGTTTGTCAACACTGGATTTTGCACCATTATCCTGTAAGTGCATTGGGTCCTCTCTTCAACCAAGCGCATGGTTCCATTCTCATCTTGCTTTATGACCAGTGACAGTTTGTTGGTTAGGATGGTCTTCATGACATGCGCACATTCCGTCAGTGTTCGGACCACTAAGACACCGTTTGCCACTCCGGTATTGAGGTCAACCTGGATCCCAAGCGGGTGCTTCTCGCGAAGCAGGTTGGCTTTCCGTTCAAACTGTTCATCGTCCAGCCTGACTAGCTCATTCTGAAGCTGGTCCAAGTCCCATTTCTTAAGATTGTCTCCGCTCCCAATCAGAGCTTTCGCATGACGTTCTATTATCTTACTTCTGTAGTACTCCTCTTCTGAGCAGCCGTGAATCATGCTATGAATCCGAGCTACATCTCGACACAGGGCGCGATAACGATCTTCGTTGTCCTTTATTTGTGGCACGTACACAACAACTGGCTTCCCTTGAGCCAACGTAACAGCGAGTTCGGAATCTTTCCCAAGGGTTTCTGTGGTCTGAGCACAATAGACCGTACATCTGGCCCGACGGAGCATAAGACTTTCAACTAGCCCCTTTTCGATGCGATCCTCACAATATGACTGCGTGGGATCAAAGTATCTGAGCTTCAGATCTGCCAGTTCAGG
>DASTLA010000296.1:0-14733 GCA_035715525.1 Nitrospiraceae bacterium | reverse complement strand
GAAAGCCGGCGCACCGTTTTTACTCTATCTTTATTATGCGTTCGACAATCGCCCCCGCTGGTTTCGCTTCACATGGCGCGTGAGCAACGTGTTTCGTCAGGCGATCAGCCGGTTGCCCTATACGTTGAGGTACGGCCTCAGTCAATTGATCGCCGGGACGGTCTATTATCCATGGGCACGACTCGCCCTTCTGCTCGAGCGCCTCGGCTTCACGAATGTCGCTGTCGTTCCTCTGGCCTGGTATCGCAGGCGGAGCTTCTACACGATGCGCACCGACGCGCTGGATCGATTCGGCACCAGGCTGGAGAAGCGCTTTTCCGCCGAGGACATCGCCGGCATGATGGAGCGAGCCGGGCTCGACCGGATTTCGTTCAGCCCTTCGATGCCGTTCTGGTGCGCGGTCGGATATAAGAAAAGCGCTGCCGATATCGGGAAACGGGCGGCGCTGCGTGAGTCGGCGACAGCGTGAGGCCGAGCAGTTCGAATGGCGGCTTCCTTTGCATATTGACTTACGCTGTTACTTGCAGGGACATTAGAAGCGGTTCTGCCCAAGCCAGGCGGTGCAAGGGTTTGCGCCCTGCAGCACCATGCGAGGATTCGTGGCTTCTGCCCTCAAACCACGCGTGATGTTCGTCGTGACCGAGGATTGGTATTTCTGGTCCCATCGCCTCGATCTTGCGAGAGCGGCGAGGGACATGGGATACCAGGTTCTCGTGGCCACGCGCATAACCGAGTACCGGGAACGCTTGGAACAAGAAGGATTCGTTCTTTGTCCCTTGAACTGGGAGCGAGGAGGCGTCAATCCGGTGCGAGAGGCGAAGGCATTTCTGGCGCTCCTCAGCCTCTATCGTCGACAGCGGCCGACGCTCGTGTGCCATGTGGCGCTCAAGCCCATTCTTTACGGAGCCTGGGCCGCCAGGGTCGCCTCCGTGCCCGGAGTCGTGAATCAGGTAGCCGGCCTGGGCTGGGCCGGTTCCGTCGACTCATGGCCTGGGGCCTTCCTGCATGTGATCCTGCTGCGAATGCTCAAATGGACCTTGGCACTCTCCAATTCCTATGCGACGTTCCAAAATCACGAAGATGCTCGTGAACTGAGCGACGCCACCACCAGAGAGGCAGCGCGTGCGGAGGTCATTCACGGGTCCGGAGTCGATACGGCTCGCTTCCTCCCGTCACGCGAACCAGCCGGCATGCCGGTGATCATGTTGGCCTCCCGAATGTTGTGGCCTAAAGGGATCGGTGACTTTATTGCCGCCGCCAGATTGCTCACCTCCCAAGGGATCAAGGCGCGTTTCGTCTTGGTCGGGATGATCGATCCCGAGAATCCCTCGCATATTCCCGAATCGCAATTGCGCGAGTGGCAGGCCGAGCATGTGATCGAATGGTGGGGGTATCGGGAAGACATGCCGGACGTATTGGCATCGGCGCACGTGATCGTGCTTCCCACCTATTATGGGGAGGGTCTTCCCAAGGTGTTGCTGGAGGCCGCCGCATGCGGCCGCCCGATCATTGCGACGAGCATCCGCGGCTGCGCGGAGATCGTCAGAGACGGTGACAACGGCCTGCTGATCCCTCCCAGGGATCCTGCGGCTCTGGCTGAGGCAATCACAAAGCTGATCGAGCAACCGGAGTTGAGGGCTCGTATGGGAGCGCGCGGGCGGGAGATCGTGCTCGAGCGGTTTTCCAGTCAACGAATCGTGGGGGAATATCTCGGCGTCTTTCGACGAGCCTGCGAGACGAGCATGCCTGCTCACGCCGCCCCAAGGGGAAACAACGATCGGATCGGGCGGAGTACTGAGCCGTTCATGGAGTCATAGCCGGGCCTTTACGTGCGCTTCGGAGGGTGTATGCGCGTCCTTATCACTGGCGGAGCTGGATTCATCGGATCTCATCTTGCGGAAGCCTACCTCAATCGCGGAGAAGAGGTCTTCATCATCGACGACCTGTCGACCGGCTCGCTCGACAATCTGCTTCATTTGCAGCAAGATCCCGAAACGGCACAACGTCTCTTTATCACGATCGATACCGTGTTGAACGCGGAGCCGCTGTCCGAGTTGATCGGCACCTGCGATGTGGTCGTTCATCTCGCCGCCGCGGTGGGGGTTCAGTATGTGCTCGACAATCCCCTCTCGTCCATCTTGACGAACGTACAAGGGACGGAAAAAGTCCTCGAGCTGTGCGCCAAGTTCCGCAAAAAAGTGCTGATCGCCTCTACGTCGGAAGTGTACGGAAAGCATGCGCATGCACCGCTGATCGAGAGCGATGATTGTGTCTATGGTCCCTCCACCAAATCGCGATGGAGTTATGCCGCCTCCAAGTTGATCGACGAATTCACCGCGCTGGCCTATCACATGAGTCGGAATCTGCCCGTCTGTATCGTTCGGTTTTTCAATACGGTGGGACCCCGTCAAACCGGCCGGTACGGCATGGTGATTCCACGTTTCGTCGAGCAAGCCCTCCATGATCGCCCCATCACGGTCTATGGGACGGGGCAGCAGACGAGAACATTCACCCACGTCCGCGATTCCTGTGAGGCGGTGATGCGCCTCTTGGACACGCCGGAGGCGGTGGGCGAGGTCGTCAACGTCGGCGGAATCGAGGAGATTTCCATCCTCGAGTTGGCGCATCGCATACGAACAAAAGTGGGCAGCCGCGCCGAACCCGAATTGGTGCCGTACGACCAGGTGTTCCCGCCCTATTTCGAAGATATGCAGCGCCGTGTCCCGAGCACGGCGAAATTGAAGGTCCTCACCGGATTCAGTCCGATCATCGATTTGGATCAAGTCTTGGATGACGTGATTGCCCATCACCGCAATGCGAGCCAGCCAACGGAACGCCAACTCCTTGCCGGCCTCCATGCTCACGACATCGACGGCATCCCTTTCGCCGGGCAGGCTCTGATGGCACCGGTCCGATCGCGTTCGTCGCTCATGAGCGGGGAACTCCCCTTGCCATAGCGGAAGTCGGTCGTCCCGACCCGCCGGGACGCAAGCCGTCGTATGAGCCATTTACCATCGTCCCTTCTCATATGGGCCTCGTCGACGTTCGCTGCCGCCTGGTTCGGTACCGGCATTGTGCGGCACTTCGCCCGACGTCTGGGGTTGCTCGCGAATCCCCGCGCGGATCGATGGCACCAGCAGCCCGTCGCGCTTCACGGGGGTGTGGGATTCTACCCTCCGTTCGCAGTGATCGGTTCGATCCTGCTGACCTGCACCGCGGCTGTTGCCTGTCCGGCGGGCGGAGGCTCCAGACTGTCTCCCCAGCTGGGATTGGGCGCCGCATTGCTCGCGGGTTCATCGATCATGTTCGTTGTGGGATTATGGGATGACGTGAGCAACTTGCGTCCCCTCACGAAATTGGTCGGCCAGTTCATCGCCGCCACCTTGTTCATCGTCGCCGGAGGCACGTTCTCGCTGTCCGACAATGCGCTGTTCAACCAGTTGCTCACCTATTTTTGGTTCCTCGGCATTACGAACGCCGTCAACATGCTGGACAATATGGACGGGCTTGCCTCGGGCGTGGTCATCATCAGCAGTCTCGCCCTCGCCGCCCTGACATGGCAAGCAGGGGCGAGTGCCTATCTTGGCCTCTCATTCGCGGTGATGCTGGCGGCTGCGTTGGCCGGATTCCTTCTTTACAACCGCGCTCCTGCGTCGATTTTTATGGGCGATTCAGGCAGTCTGTCGATCGGCTATCTTGCCGCGGGCTTAGCGGTGCCCAGCCAGCTGAACGGGTATTTTGGGCCGATGCCCACCGACAATATATTCGGGCATCTCGGCTCCCTACTTGTTCCGGCACTCGCTCTATCGATCCCTATCTTTGATACCACGCTCGTCACCGTGACCAGAAAATGGCGCGCTCAACCGGTGTCGCAGGGAGGCTGCGATCATCTCTCGCATCGTCTGGTCCGGCTAGGTCTTCACGAATCCACAGCGGTACATGTTCTGTATCTCTTGGCGGTCGTCGGCTGCATTCTTGCCATTTTACTGCAGCGATTCCCCCGGCAGACCTCACCCTGGCTGCTCTTGTTTGTCGCGGTCCTCATTGGAAGCGGGCTGTACCTCGGCCGTGTCAAAGTGGTCGATGCCTATCAGCCTCGGTTGCCTGAATGACCCTGTGCAGAAGCAGTGCCATCCCCCGCGCAGGTGATCGGCCTGCGAAGGCACAGCCGCCAGCCGGACGTGGAGGCCGGTGCAATGGACTCCTCCATCTGACGCTCGGCCTCTGTGTCTTTCTGCTCGCGCTGCCGTCCTCCGTTTCGGCTTCTGCCACCCTTCCCTTGCATCATTGGGCCTATGGCGCCATCGAACGGTTGGTCGCGCTTGACCTGATCGACCAGGCGCTTCTAGGGAGCAAACCCTTCAGTCGCAAACAGGCCGCGCAATACGTGGCCCGCGCCATCGAACGGATCCGGGCCGGGCACGTCGAGGTCGACGGCCGCGAAGACGTCGCCGAGCCGCTTCTCGAGCGACTGATGGGTGAGTTCCGTCCGGAGCTGGTGCGGATGGGCGTGATTGGCGGAGGCGAGACGCCTTCACGGAGGGCCTTGCGCTATGGGCTGCGCGTGCAGTCCGAGCTCGACGTGTCGTCGATCGGTGGCGGTCAGACCGTCCGGTTTCGCGAGAATCGGGGCGGCGAATACTACGTCAACGGGGTCCAGAACCAGACCGATGCACGCGGGTGGCTCGAGTTCGATGATTGGGCGGCCGTGATGGTGCAACCGAAGTTCATCAGCAATCGGCATCTGCTCGGCATCGGTGCGACGAACAACAGCCACAATTTTTATCTGCGCGAATTCAGCCTCAGGCTCAGCTATGCGAACATCGCGCTGGAGGCCGGACGAGGAACCCTGTGGTGGGGCCAGGGGTACCATGGGTCGTTGCTCCTGACCGATCATGCCTTTCCGATGGACATGATCAAGCTCGGCACGGATCGACCATTTCAATTGCCCGGCTTCCTCGCCGCCCTCGGCCATTGGAAGCTTGATTCATTCTTGTCCCAATTGGAACGCGATCGCGATTTCTCCAGGGCAAAAATATTCGGCCTTCGTCTCAGTTACCTCCCGACGACGTGGCTGGAAATCGGCCTGACTCGCCTGACGCAATTCGGCGGGAGGGGACGCGACCAATCGTTTCCCGGCACCGTCGTGGATGCCTACATTCACGAGTCGAACCAGAGCGGGAATCGTGATGTGAACGAGCAGGCGATGGTGGACTTTCGGCTGAAACTGCCCCATGTCCCATACCTCATTCCTTTTCCTGCCGGCTTACAATTCTATGGAGAATTGGGCACGGAGGATAAGTGGTCGCAACTTCCGGTGCCGAATCGAACGGCTCTGTTGGCCGGCCTCTATATTCCGCAGGTGTTTCCTGACGATAGCTTGGATCTACGCGTCGAGTTTGCTGATACGGACCTCGCTCGACAACGACATCCCGAATTGATCCGGACCTGGTACAACAACGACATTTATACCAGCGGCATGCGCTTCCGTGGATTTCCATTGGGGCACCACATGGGCACCGATGGGATCGATTTCTTCGTCCGCACGACCCGCTACGTGACTGAGACGGTGCAGCTGGGAGCCAACTTCAACTTACAAGAGCGGGACCGCGGGCAGCCGATTCATGAGAAAAAACGCGAGGCTGCGATTGATTTTACTTGGTGGTACTCACCCTCGGTTCAATTGATGGGCGGCTACACCTTTCAGCGACTGACGAACCCCGGGCAGATCACGTCGATCAATCCCTTTGTCGAGACCTTTGCCGGTGGCGTCACCGCCAAGAACCACCTGCTTTGGACGGCGGTCGCCGTCCAGTTCTAGCGGCCCCTCTCCTTGACGGCAGGAAGCGTGATTGGCTACTGTGATGCGGCCATACGGGAGTTTCCACATTTAAAGTACGGAACGATGCCGGCCCCCCTTGCGACTCGCTTTGTGGTTTGGACACTGTGCGGCACGATGGCCTTGCCGCCGGCGGTCTTCGCCCAGTCCCTTCCCATTCCTCTCCCTGGGGGATCCTCTTCCCCGGGCACGAGTCCCGGTCCTTCCACTCCGTCGCCCGTCAACCCATTTGGGTCCAGCGCCCTTGGAATGTATGGGCTGCAGGCCCTGCCGGGGCAGCCGATCGTGACCAATCCTTCGGCATTGCAGCCGCTCACTCCGACGCAGACACCCTGTCCACCGAAGTTGCCCTCGGACCTGTCGCCGGAATCCACGATCCCCAATCTCAATGACTATTGGCCCCTCGAGCCCCGGACACTGCTGCCCGGCTCCGTGGAGCAACGACTTCGACAAGAACAGGAAGAGCTGGATCGCAAGCAGGAATCGATCCGCGTGGAGAAAGAGCGCCGAGAGCTCGAATATCGGTCTCAATTGGAGCGAGAGAAGCAGACATTGGCTCGGCGCCCGGGCACCACGAGCTCGATGGTTCCGCCGGTCCTTTCGGGGCAACCTCCTTCGTCGGAACAGCGAGCACTCGCTGCAGCGGAACTGGAAAAGAAGCCCTTCACGGGCGAGTTGTTGCGCCAACAAGACTTCTCCGTCGAGGAAGCCTTTGCCCAGTTTTCGATCCTGCAGGACGTGAAAAGCCGCTTGAAGCAATTCGGCTATGAGTTCTTCGACGCCAATGCCAGCACGTTTTCCGCAGTCCAAGATGTCCCGGTCGGCCCGGATTATGTGATCGGGCCGCAGGACTCCTTGGGTGTGCACATCTGGAACGTGCCGGATCAGAACTTCAATCGTAGCTATATCGCGCCGGTCGAGCGGGATGGCATGCTGGTGCTCCCGCAAGTGGGCGCCATCCCGGTCGGGGGACAAACGTTCGCCCAAGCCGAGAAGACGATCCGCAACAGGCTCAGTACCCTGCTCAAGCGCTTCGAGCTGCATGTGTCGATGGCCCGCATCCGCACGATGAAGGTGTACGTGGTCGGGGAGGTGATACGCCCGGGTGCCTATGAGCTCAGCGCGTTGGCGACGGCATCGAATGCGCTGTATGCGGCCTGCGGTCCGGCGCGCTCGGGGTCCTTGCGCCAGGTGAAGATCATGCGCGAGGGAGCCGCCGTGGCCGAATTGGACCTGTATGATTTTCTGATGCAGGGAGACCGGCGCGGTGATCACCGCCTTCAGAGCGGTGACGTGGTGATGGTGCCTCCGTTGGGACCGGTGGTCGCGATCAGCGGAGCCGTGAAGCGACCGGCGATTTATGAGACGAAACCCGGGACCAGAATGACGGACCTGCTCGCATTGGCGGGCGGCCTCACGCCTCTGTCCGATCGCCAGCGGTGCCACATGTTCCGGCTGGATCCGAATGTGGAGGGCCGGCAGATCATCGACGTCGATCTCGTGCTGGCGATGCGATCGCGAGGTGAGGAAAAAAGCCGGATCGGTGTCGCAGGAGGCGACCCCATATTATTGGATGGCGATTACATCCGCATCGGAACCTTGCCGACCCAGGCGGTCAACGTGGTGAGCTTGGTGGGAGCCGTGAAGACGCCGGGTCCCTATGAATTCCGACCGGGAATGCATCTGCGGGATCTGCTCTCGAAGGACAAACTGACGGTAGACGCTCATCAAGATCGGGCTGAAATCGTCCGAACCGACCCGATGACCTATCAAACCAGAGTGATCGCCTTCAATCCCAAGAGCCTCTTCGAGGGCAGTGAGGCCGAGAACTACGAGCTCGCGCGGCTCGACCAAATCGTGGTGTCCAGCCAGGTGCGCCCTCCCAGTCTGGTGCTGGTCGAAGGAGAGGTGAAACGCCCGGGCTACCTCACGATCGAAACGGGAGAGAGGCTAAGTTCGGTTCTCAGGCGGGTGGGCGGGTTCACGCCGAATTCATTTCCCAGCGGCATCGTCCTGATACGCGAGTCGGTCAAGATCAAGCAACAGGGCGAGCTGGAACGCTACATCGCTGCGGAACGTCAGCGGCTGACGGCGCAATCGGCCGGAGTGGCCGCCGGTGCCGCCGGATTGAGCGGGGCTGCCGCTCTCTCTACTGGAGGAGCCATTGCCGAGCAGCAAGTTCTCATGCTTCGCCTGCAGCAACTGGAAGCCATTACGTCGCGGGTGGAACTGGGACGAGTCGTCGTCAAGATGGATTCGATCGACAAACTGGAAGGCACTGAAGACGATATCATTCTCGAAGCGCGGGATCTCATCCGCATTCCGACTCCACCTCAAACCGTCAGCATCATCGGATCGGTGAGGAATCCCAGCACGGTCGTTCACCGACCGCACCTGGAATTCGAAGATTACCTGCGCCAGGCCGGCGGTATGACCGAAGACGCCAATAAACGGGAGTCCTACATCATGCGGGCCAACGGCACGACGGAGGCGACCTATCTCTCCGTCAAAGATGTGAGGCCCGGCGACACGATCGTCGTCCCGCAAAAGATCGAGGCCCGGACCCCGCAATTGGCTCTCTGGCAAATGGTCGCCAGCATCGTGGGGAGCATGGCTCTGACGGCCGCCGGGATCGCGGTCGTCGGACGGTAGCAGGATGACGGCAGACGCTTGATGATTGGCGGTTTGCGACCGCCGGCGGTAACGGTTGACGAATGACGAATTAGAAAGAGATGGATTGGCGAACCGACAGTCCCCAGGCGCTGATGGATCCCCCGCAGCCGTCCCTAACGGAGCGGCCGGGCCCTCCACAGGCCACGCTCCTCGATTATTGGGACGTCATTGTCGCACGACGGAAGCTCATCGGCGGTCTGTGTCTTGCGGCGATGGCCGGCACGTTCGTCGTGAGCCTTTTGCTGCCGAAGATTTTTGAATCCACTGCAGCCGTGCTTCCTCAAACGGAATCGAAAGAAATGGGTGGCTTGGCCACCCTCCTCGCCGCGACGGGCGCCGGCGGTATGGCGCAGAATCTGGGAATGAACCTGCCGGGTCTGCCGACCTCGCCGACGGATGTCTTTGTGTCGATCCTCAAATCCCGCGTCATGGCCGACGACGTCATCGCCAAATTCAGCCTGATGGAGCGATATCGGAAAAAGACGATGGTGGAGACGCGCGAAAAGCTGGCCGATCGCGTACGCATCACCGTGACCAAGGAAAAGGTCGTGAAGGTGGCGGTCGAAGATACCGATCCGCAGGTCGCTGCAGACATGGCTAATTTTTACGTCTCGAACCTCGATCGCTTGAATAGAACCGTGAACGTCAGTAAGGCCGGACAGAATCGCGCCTTCATCGAACGCCGTTTGGCGGAAACGCAAGAGACCATGGCGAAGGCGGAAGAAGCCTTGCGGGACTTCCAGATGAAGAATAAGGCGGTGGCCGTGGAAGCCCAATCCAAGGTGATGATCGAGGCTGCGGCCATGATCCAGGCCCAGATCACGGCGCAGGAAGTGCAATCCCAGGTGATGGCCACCTATCTCTCCACGGACAATCCCGACCTCGCCCGCATCCGTTCCAGCATCGAAGAGCTGAAAAAGCAGCTTGCGCTGATGGAGTCGGGGAAAAACGGCAAAGGGATGTTGCCCGGCCAGGAACGCTTGCATCCGGCGATGATATCGGTGCCGGAGTTGGCATTGCAGTACGCGCGGCTGTTTCGCCAAGTGAAGGTCCAAGAGACGCTCTTTACCTTGCTCACGTCGCAATACGAACAAGCGAAAATCGCTGAAGCGCGCGACACTCCGACCGTGCAGGTGCTGGATACCGGCATTCCCGCGGACAAGAAGAGCCGGCCACGAATCCTGCTCAATACCGCGGTCGCCGGCGTGCTGGCGTTCATGATCGCCCTGTTCATCGCATTCTTCCTCAACTATCGCGATCGCGTCAGGCCCTCCGCGTCCCACCGCAGAAATTGACCATTTTTCAAGGCCGGTGGTACAATCCGTCCGATTAGGTAGGAATGACCGACCGTTGCGGTCTTCATCCTGAGAGCGAACTCTAAACCAGAGGAGAGAGGGATGGCTGTTCCAGTCTCCCAGATGTATACAGTCGCGAAGTACGTCGTCACCCAGAAACTCAAGGGGGTCAAGCGCTACCCGCTCGTGCTGATGCTTGAACCGCTGTTCCGCTGCAACCTGGCCTGCGCGGGCTGCGGGAAGATCCAATATCCTGACCACGTCCTCGATAAGCGGCTGACTCCGGAACAGTGCTGGGCCGCGGCAGAGGAGTGCGGGGCGCCGATCGTCGCGATTCCGGGCGGCGAGCCGCTGATCCACCCTGAAATCGGTCGGATCGTGGAAGGATTGGTCGCACAGAAGCGATACATTTACGTGTGCACGAATGCGATTCTGCTGGAACGAAAGCTCAAGGACTTTGCTCCCTCCAAATACTTAACCTTCAGTGTCCACATGGACGGCTTGAAGCGGGAACATGACCTCGCGGTCTGCCGCGACGGGGTCTACGACGTGGCCGTCCGGGCGATCAAGGAGGCATTGAACCGCGGTCATCGTGTTACGACCAACACGACCCTGTTCGACGATGCCAATCCCGATCGTGTCCGTCAGTTCTTCGACGAGATGATGGCGCTCGGCGTCGAAGGGATGATGATCTCTCCGGGCTACAGCTATCAGAAGGCGCCGGACCAACAGCACTTCCTCAAGAAGGCCAAGACCAGGGAGCTGTTCTCGAAGATTCTGACGAGCCCCAAGCGGGCTTGGAAATTCAACCAGTCCCCCTTGTTCCTGGACTTCCTCATGGGGATCAAGGAGTACCAATGCACGCCTTGGGGTAACCCCACGTACAATGTCTTCGGCTGGCAGAAACCCTGTTACCTCCTGCAGGAAGGGTACACGAAGACGTTCCGCGAGCTGATGGAAGCGACAGAATGGCACAAGTATGGAACCAGCAAGAACGAGAAGTGCGCTGAGTGCATGGTGCACTGCGGCTACGAGGCGTCGGCGGTGGAAGATACCTTCGGGACCCTCTCAGGATTTGCTCGTACCGTCAAGATAACCCTGCTGCCGACAGCGAGATAGCGTGAAGGAAGAATCAACACTCGCTCCCTGGTCTTAGTGGAACGACGGCGGACCTTTTAGCGCGATGACCGACTCCAAGACCCCATCCATTCATTCCGGCAGCCCTCAGGGACATGTTGTTCGTCCCACTTGTGATGCCGAACTCCGGGAGGCGATCGAGCTGGCATTCGACTATCGAGGCGATGTGACGATCGAGCGAAAGTCCGGAGAGTCCATTCTCTGCTTCGTCTTCAATCGCTCGGCAGAAGGCTCACCGGCTTGGCTGGAGGTGTTTCCCTCGGACGGTGTCGGTGCCGTGAAGATTCCTTATACCGATGTGGCCGCCATTGCCTTTACCGGCGAGGATACGGCCAGTGGCAAGTCGTGGGAGGCCTGGCATGCCAAGAAGGAGTCCGAGAGGCAGGCGGAATCAGATCGAGTAGAAGCGGAAGCCCGAGCCCGTGGTCACCTTTGACGAGCGAACCATTCCACCTTTCCTGTGCCGCTGAAGCTCCCCAAGCTCTCCCCTCCGCATTCGCCCGGTGCTCTGTGCTTTTCGAGACTGTATGACCGACCCTTCACTGGTGACTTTTGCTGAGGTGAACATGCGCAGTGACTGCCGCATTGCGCCACCCCTGCAGTCCCGGCTATCCGATTGAATCTCCACTGGACTTCGGGCCGATCTGTCCTGTCGTTCGACTCGATCCATTTGTTGACAAAGGAGGTGCCCTATGCTAGAAGGATCGGCCTCAAATTTGGGCATGCCCGTATCGATGTCGCCGCTCGCAGCGTGAGATTCAGCGGGGTTTGCTCGAGAGCGTACATCAGGTCCAGCGCGGGCTATGGAAATACGAGGGCGGAGGAGAAACGGCAACAAGACCTCCGGGTGGCTGACGGCCATACTTGGGTTGGCTGGTTCCCTATCTTTTCCCATTCTCCTCTTTGCGAGTCATGCGGCTGACCACCGCTTCACGGTCGAAGGTTTCGTCTGCGGCCCCGATGGAAAAGGTCGTGTCGGCGCCGAAGTACTGGTCAAAGACACGCGCGTCACGGTGGGACAGACCGTTACGAGCGACAGTGACGGGTACTACAAAGTAACCCTTCACTTACACAACGACAACGTGGGCGACCCGCTGTTGGTCGAAACCGGCGGGCAGCAGCAGCATCGTAAGATTGAGTTCGATCCGAACGACCTGGAAACTGAACGGAAGCTCTGGGTCAATTTCGGAAGCGGGTGTGAGCGCGATCTAGGCCCCCCTAAGTGGTTCGTGTACGGATTGGGTCTCGCGGCTGTTGCTATTGTGGGTTGGATTGGGCTAAAGATCTCCCGCAAGCGGGCGCGTGAAGAGCAGCGGCAAAGAAAGGGACAGGGCAAGCGGCATAAATAGAGAGCGGTCCGTGGGGCGTTGTCCCTCGCCGGATCGAGTGACCTTGTGCAGGCGGGGGAAGTCCGAATCGTGACCTCGTTGTTCGCTGAATCTTGACGCTTTTGCTGGGGCTGCCGTTCCGGGCCTCGGGAAAAGCGTCTTTTTTTCTGTCAATGGCACAGCGCCGGAAAGCTTGCACGAATCCGGGCTGAAGAAAGAAAAGAAAGGAGCGGGTAAACCGTTATGAAGCACGCAGGAATGAGCAAGCTGGCTCTCGTCGTCGGCGCAATTGGATTCGGGATTGCCGTGGCTGGATGTGGTGGTGAAGGGGGTGGCGAAGGGCCCATCGTTCCGCCGCCGCCGGCCCCAGCCGAGTATGCCGACAAGCATATGCCTGCCGGATGGTGGACCGACCAGAAGATCATCGATGAGGGCAAGGAAATCTATATCGGCGCGAAGAACCCGGACGTCAACTGCGCCAGCTGTCACGGAAAGGACGGTAAGCCGGTCAAGGCCGGTGCGCGCGATTTCCGGAACGGCGATCGCATGAAGATGTATTCGGATTCCGTGTGGTTCTGGCGCATCTCCGAGGGAGTGCCCAACACCAAGATGAAAGCCTGGAAGAGCAAGTTGTCGGATGAAGACCGATGGAAGGTGATGGCGTTCGAGCGAACCTTCGGCTTGGCTGGCAAAGGCTGGGATCCCACGAAGAAGGATTGGGTTCCTGCCGCCGAAGTGAAGTCAGCAGCGGCTCCCACGGCCGTGCAGACGGCCCAAGCCGAGACAGGCAAGTAAAGGCATTCCCACCGGCCGAGACGAGGAGGAGCGGCGAGACATCATGAAAATCTGGCAGCGCTGTTTGTTGGCTCTGTTCGCAATCGTGGCGGTCTGGGGAGGCGTGGCCTACGCGCAAGCCCCAGGCGCGCCCCCCGTGGAGTTTCCCTACACCGGGAATCGCACGGCGGTCTGGATTGTCGCGCAGCTTCATATCCTCTTCGCCGGGTTCATTCTCGGAGCTCCGATCTTCGTCGTCATTTCCGAATGGTTGGGATACCGGAAGCAGGACCCGCGCTATGATCGGCTCGCGAAGGAGGTCACCAAGGTCACGGTCATTCTCTATAGTATGACCGCGTTGACGGGCGGTCTCTTCATTTTCGTGCTGCTGGCTACGTATCCGCAGTTCACCACCTGGCTGATCAACCATTTCTTCCTGATTTTCGCCGTCGTCTATCCGCTTTTGTTCATTGCTGAAACGTTCGTGCTGTACATGTACTTCTATACCTGGGATCACATGAAGGGGGAGAAGAAAGCGCGTCATATCGCGATCGGCGTGGTGTTGAACCTGATCGGAACCATTACGCTCTTCGTCATCGACGGCCCGACTTCCTTCATGAACACCCCGGTCAAAGGGGAGGGCGTTTCTCCGGCGGAGTTCCTTGCGAGCGCGTCACTCTGGGACAAGGTGTTCAACTATAGTTGGATGCCCCTGAACCTGCACCGGCTGGTCGGAAACGTGACCTTCGGCGGGTTCGTCGCGGGACTCATCGCGGCCTACATGTATATGGGCGCCAAGAAAGAAGAGGAACGGTCCTACTACGACTGGATGGGATTCGTGGGGAACATGATCGGCGTAGGAGCGCTGTTGTTCCTCCCGTTCATGGGCTATCTCCTGGCCTACGAGCTCTGCGACTACGATGCCTCCATTTGCCCCTACATGATGGCCGACCAGCTCTCGATGTTCTTCGAGATGCAGGGCGCCATGATCGGCCTGATCTTTCTCGCGAGCAACTACTACATTTGGCTGAGCATGAAACGAATCGAAGGCGTGGAGCGCGTGCGCATGACCATCCTCGCTCCGATCGTGATGATCGCGCTGCCGTTGGTGATGACGTGGGTCCTCACCGAGTATCCCGTCCCGGATGCGCGGTCGCTGGCGTTCTTGCTCCCCTTGCTGCTCGCGCCGGCGATCCTTGGACGGTTCATTCCGCTCACGGTCTCCTCGAGCACCGTGATCAAGGTCGGGTTCCTCATGGTCGTGGTCGGCAATGCGATCTGGATGACTCCGCACGGATTTGTTCCCACCGGCGCCAAGTTGGTGGCTGAGCTGGAGCTTCCATCCGATTGGAACTTCCTTGCGCTGATGCCCGCCAAGAACTCGGCGGCGTTCACGCTGGTCTTCGTGACGGTCGTGAACTATGTCATCTATAACCGCGCCGTGTCGCAAGGCACGATCGTCTGGGGGAAGATCGATTTTGCGTCGCAATTCGTTCTGGTGTTTTTAGCGTTCAGTGCGATCTGGACGATGGGGCTGATGGGCGCGGTCCGGTCGTTGCTGCGGAAGTACTTCCATACTTACAACCTGCTGCCGGACTTCACTGCGGAATCCTTTACGCCGACGCTGTCCTACTCGGCCTGGTGGATTACAGGGATTACCGTGGTCTTTTATGCGGTGGTCAGTTTC
>DASTLA010000295.1:0-8936 GCA_035715525.1 Nitrospiraceae bacterium | reverse complement strand
TGCTCGCTTCACCGACAACATAGACATCCCTGTATTGTTCGAGAACGCTGCGGACGCCTTTCCGGAACAGCGGATGATCGTCTACGAGGAGGACGGTGGTCAGCTGGGCCGGTGTTCGAGTCATTGCGTTTTACATTTGTCCGCAGTACCACATCCTGTATACCGGGAGTGATGTGGACTAAGCAATACGTATTAATGAAAAGACATTTCATACCAGCACCGCCGTATGGATCCCCATACACTCGCAGATGCGGCACCCCATGCCCTTAGGGCTTTCCCTAGCAAGATCGCTCAAACGGAACGGTCGCCACTCTAGCAGGCTCACGGGCATGTATGGAGCAGAGAAGAACGGAGAGAGTGGGCAGGGAGGGTGAAGAGCGTTAGGCTGCGTTTGCCCGCAACTCTGTGAGGAACGCTTTCATGTCGTGGACACCTTTGGCGTTCACAACTTCGCCGGCATGAAGGGCGCCCTTTCGGCCGACATACAGCGCAAGCTCAACGTTTCTGAATTCCTCCGGTGCATGGGCGTCGGGATTGATGCTGAACATGACGCCCAAATCCTTCGCCCAACGAACGACGCGCCAGTCCAAATCCAAGCGATGACGGCTCCCGTTGATCTCAAGAATCTTGCGATGCGCCGAGGCTGTCTCGACGACTCGCCGCATGTCGAACCGATAGCCGGGCCTCGAAAGCAGCAACCTGCCGGTCGGATGGCCCAACATTGTTACATAAGGATTCGAAAGTGCTTTACAGATCCGATGCGTCTGCTCGGCTTCCGGCAGATTGAAGCGGCTATGGACGGAAGCGATCACGAAATCGAATTGCGCCAACAGTGAATCGGGATAGTCCATGCTTCCGTCAGGCAAAATGTCTGCTTCAATGCCCCTAAAAATATGGACGGCCGGAAACCTTCTTTGGACCAGTCGAATCTCTTCCCATTGCTCTCGGATCCTCGGTTCCTTCAAGCCATTGGCATAATGGGCCGACTGGCTGTGGTCTGATATGCCGAGATACCGGTAGCCTCGCGCCTGCGCCTCCTGCACCATCTCCTCGACCGATCCGATGCCGTCTGAATATACCGTATGCAGGTGAAAGGTCCCTTGAATGTCCGTCGGATCAAGAAGCCATCCCGATCCACGTTTCTCATAGAGATCCAGTTCACCACGCCCTTCTCGCAATTCCGGCTCGACATAGGGCAGAGCGGCGGCCTCGTAGATCTGGGCTTCGCTCCCTCCTCGAACGGCGGTCTTCACGGCGTCCCAGTTTCTCAAGCCTCGCTCCCTGAGACGGGCAGCCAACTGCTCTGTATGCTCCGAAGAGCCGGTCGCCTGGAGAAGCTCAAATTCGTAGTTCTCCGGAGAAGCAACGACGAGGCATAACGGTGTCCCCGTCGGGGACAGGGCGCTGACGAGGTGCGGTCCTGCCTGGACGATGTTGCTCAGATCGGGAATGGCTCGCAAGGCGCGTACGAGTTTCGCGACTGGCCCACCGCCGATATCGATCACCATTCTGAACTCATTGACGACCTCCAGCCTTCGACGAAGACCCCCCGCCATGCTGACCCGCTCCACGCCTTTCAGGCTCCGCATTTCCCCTTCCAATGCAGCCGCTTCACTGAGAACGTTACCGTACAGGTGATAGCCTTGCCCCCGGCCGAATTCTCCGAGTGAGTCGGCGATCTTGTTGCTCCCCTTGGGTCCAATACCCTTGATCGAGTGAAGCCGGTTTTCTCGGACCGCCGCTTGAAGCTCTGATAACGACTGAATTGCCCCTTGCTCGTAAAGGCGTCGAATGTGAGCCAGCGTCAGCCCAGGCACTTCACCCAGCTGCGCCAACGAGGAGGGATAGGACCCACGCACCGTCCGATGAAGGCTGGACTGGCCTGTCGAATATAGCTCGGTGATGACGCTAGCCGTTCCCCGCCCAATTCCTTTCACACTGGTCAACAGTCCCTGGCTCACCAACTCGTCGAGAGTTTCGCGGGACAGGAGCAAGGACTCCCCTGCCTGCTCGTACGCGCGCGCCCTATACGGATTGTCTTCCCGCAGCCGAAGAAAGAACGCGATCTCTTTCAATACACCTGCGATCTCTCGTTTGGTCATGGCGTTCGCTTCGCTTTGCTTTCACCGGCGGTATAGAATGACCCCGGTTACCCTTTGGCGCGGTATGTCATATTCAATCACCGCCGGCTCCGTCACAGAGCTAGGTACATGCCGAGCTGGGTCGGGGGGCAGGAGAAGGTGCATGGTCGAACCGAGAGAAGGGGTGGCGTGATGCGCCCGAGACGAGGATGCCAGTCGTTTGGCCGCCGTGCCATGGCCGGGTTAGCCGCGCTGCAGGAATTCCCTCACGTCGAAATAGTCGGTCCACTGCATCCAGGCGATGGCCAGCATCGCCAGGAACAACAACAGCGCGACGATGGCCACCTTTTTGAAGCGGCGCTCATCCCGCTCTCGGGCATCCTCAAAATAATGGTCCATAGGCATCTCGATATCGCGCTATTGTTATTCAGCCTCCCATCGCTCATCTTCGTCAAGCGTGAAAAAGGCGACCTACTTGAGCCCGCTAACCTGCGTCGGTTGCTCCGGCCTGCCTTGCTCGTGACCCTCTTGATCCTCATAACCGGCTGTAGCTCAGGCCGAGCTGCCTACTTCGAGGAGTCCATAGGAAAGGCGAGCCAGGCAGACATCGCGAACAGGCTCGGCCGACCAGTGCGGCAGGTGAAGCTGGGTAATGGTGAGGAAATATGGATCTATCGCTACAGCGGAGCTCCCATGCAGGACAGGGCGCGCGGTTCTTGGTGCGCTGAATATGACTTGACGTTTACTAAGGAGAAGATCCTCAAAGCGTGGCGTCGAGAGACCTGCTAGAACAGGCGGCGATCGTCCGCCATTATAAATGCCACCATTTTTGTAGAAAGCTTTCTACAACAGGTTCGGACAAACTGTCCTTGCGCCATCTAAGGGAGTTGCCTAGTGTGTGTGTTCCTTATAACCCTTAGATTTACGGGAGGGTGACGTCATGAGAAGGCCCCTGTCCATCCGCAAGGAAGTACTCGAGTTCGTAAAGGCTTCGGAGATGATTCTTTCTTCTGTGCTGATCCAACCACCTCTCAATCAGGACGAACGTGCGTTGATCGCAGAGTATGTTCGGCATTTCTCGGACACGAAGCAGCCGTGGAACGAGTACCTTCTGCAGAAGTATGCGTAGCGGCTTCGCCACTCGCCTCTGAGTCCAGCTCAATATTAACTGGCACTCCGTCGGGACGAGTCTCAGCGGGATTCGGGCCCGATGCCCTGCGCCGCGGCACACTTCGGGCAGTAGTACATGTCCGGCGCCCAAATGGTCCAGAGCTGGCCCTCTCGAGTACCGTCCGGCTCACTCCTACAATCCGCACAAGCGGCGTTGGGATGTTTCGCTTTCAATGCCGAGGGGCTCACATGTTTGACGGGCATGGCGTTTCAATCCTGGGACGACTAAGGGACCCTGCTTCAATGACTGTTGAGATCCGACGGCGGCCTAGGCTTCTTGCATGATCCTCAGGATCAAAGAGCCGGAAGATAGCGGCTATGTTCCATCCGAATGCAGGGGTCGATTCGGGGCCGACGGACGCCAAGGGGGCAGCCGTTGGCCCGTACGGACGACCCGGCCTTTCCAGAGGGTACCGCCATGCACCCACGCTTTGACGAGTCCTGCCACGACGATCACCGTAAATAGTAGATATCCCCAAGGCATCAGGAGAGTGTCCTTGCCGGCCTGCGTCCAGGTGCTCCTGTGCAGCCGAAGGAGCATGAATCCTGCCCCAATCTGCAATGAACTGACGAGCCACTGTTCTACGACTCCGGACGAAACACCCGTGAGCCATCGCCACCATGGATCCACCCAGAACAACCAGAGACCGACAGTCAGTACGAGCAGACCCAGGCTCCCGGCCAGCGGGCCGGCGGCGGTCCAGCTTCCGTTCACGATGCTCCTCATCCAGCCATGAAATGCCTCGGGCAGGCTCCGATACATCGTCGTCTGCAATGCCGATCCGGCATCGAGAAACATCGGGACGGAGCCCTTCAGTTTGGCAAGGTACCCAATGGAGACATCCGTACTGGAAAAGGACCGCACGGCAGCATGAGTCCCGATCGCTTCATACACCGTTCGAGAAATCAGTAGATATTGGCCGTTCACCAGACTTTGGCGGGACCGCGGATCCGCCATATTTTTGAAATCGATGACGAGGTAGATGTACGTAAACACGGCAAGGTTGACCAGATACACGCCGAAGGATGGGTGTCGCTGCTGCCCGATGACCGTGGCCACGGAAGCGCCTAGCCGATGCACGATCGCCATGGCGCCGGAGAGCAGGAACGATCCATGCTCCGTGTCCGCGTCGGTAAACAATAACCACTCGCCCTTGGCGCGGAGGTAGGCTTGGTGGCAGGCATGCGCCTTACCCATCCAACCGTCGGGAAGCGGAGCGCCCTGGACGACCGTGAGCCGCGGGTCTGCCGCGAAATCGGCCAGCAACGCGCCCGTGCCGTCCGTGGAGCCATCGTCGACGGCAATGACTTCGAAGTTCGGATAATCCTGGGCGAGAAGAGAACGGATACAGGTCGCGACGTGTGGAGCTTCGTTCCGGGCCGGCACGACAATGGAGACGAGGGGCGGATTACTCAAGGGGGCGTACCGGCCGGGATGAATGGCCGGGATGTGGAGTCCCCGCTGGCGAGACCAACGGTACCACACAAACGACCAGAAGAGCAGAACGCCTAGAATGTCCGAGGCAGAAAACTGCACAATTTCCACGATCGGGACATGAAAGATCGACAAGCGCAGGCAAGAGCGTCACCTGTATGCATACGCCGGCCGGGGGATAAAATCAATAATTTGAACCAACGTCTACCCTGCCTGGAAGTCGCCATCCGCTCTCCCCTGAGACTCGCCGCCGACCGGAGTGAGTCAGTTGCAGGAAAGTGATTCGATTTTACCTGTGATCACGCTGGAGCAAAGAAACACCGGCGGCGGCAAGTTAGGTAGATCGGGATTCGTGTTCCGAGGCAGGGCTTCGCGGATCAAAGCCGTCATTTCTTGCGGTGTGGCGCGGGGATACTCTCGGCTGAACTGCCGAAACAAGGCCTGTTGCCGTACCTTGGTGTCACGATAGACGGATAAAGCCGTGTGGATCGACTCGTCTGTTTGGAGCGAGGTTGGGGATACCATGCGAAGGTAGTGAAGATAGGCCAACTCGTGTTCGTCTCCGGTAAAGGCGCCGAGGGAAGGACGAGCCGTCGTTGTACCGCAGGCACTCATCAGCAGGCACCAGACAGCAATACAGAAGACGGTCTCCAGAGAAAGCCGATGGCTTCCCATTCGGCGCATCGCACGGAAGAATGCTGTCCAATCGATCTGCGACGACCTGTTCATATCGGGGCTTTCTCCCTCTCCCTTGGCAACCTCGTTGCCTGATTCAACTGTCCATCACATGCCGGCCGGCACGCGATGGTTCGGCGCCGACGGATGCCGGCAAATCGTTCTTCCCGTGGTCGTCGTTACGACAGTGCGTGGTAGGTGGTGCCGAAGCCGGGATTTGAACCCGGACACCCTTGCGGGCGCTAGACCCTGAATCTAGTGCGTCTGCCAGTTCCGCCACTTCGGCATTGGGGGCGCGTTGCATCTCCTTGAACGAGGGAGTGTAGCAGAAGCGAGGGGAGAAAGTGTAGCTGGTTCTCGTCAGATGAGGGGGAACGGACATCGTTCGCTTCAACGCCATCATTGAGTCGGATCCCGGTTGCTGTTGCTCGTGGTTGGGCCGGTCTGTTCGAGCGCGATGTTCAACGCCGTTTCCTACTGCTCTACGCCATAGGTCATGTACGCGGCAATCGAGACGAGCGTGGGAGCCACCCGCAAGCTGAAGCTGCGAAGAACAGCGGGAGAAACGAGATGTTCCTGTGATAGTCATGAAGACCGACGATGCCAGCACTGCTTCAGGCTCAATGACTTTAGAGGGCAGGGATGTCAACGCATTGTTGCCACATGGCTTAAGGCCTGCACATAAAACTTTCTTGTCCGAAAAGGAGGCATGGAGATGACCGAATTGTCTTGGGACAACATCATTCCGTGGATTCTCAGCATCTCGGTAACGGCGGGGACCGTTCTTCTGCGCATCCTCTTGGTGCTCTTGCTCGGATACGTCGCGATCCGGTTCGTCCGTCTTGGACTTCAACAACTCGAGAAGGTGATCGTCCTTGCAAGCGATCAGTCGGATCAGCTCGCGGGAGTCGCCCAAAAACGGGCTGCGACCCTGACCGGCATCCTACGGACGATCGCCTTGACGGGCATCTGGGCCATCGTGCTCATCATCACGCTGCAATCGGTCGGTCTCGACATGACGCCGATTCTCGCCGGCGCAGGCATTTTGGGCTTGGCTGTTGGATTCGGCGCACAGAATCTCGTACGCGATGTCATCAGCGGCTTTTTCATCATCCTGGAGGATCAAATCCGATTAGGGGACGTGGCGGTCATCAACGGCACCGGCGGCCTCGTCGAGACAATCACCTTCCGAACCATCAGCCTGCGCGATTTTTCCGGCGTCGTGCATATCATTCCTAATGGCGCCATCAACACGCTCTCCAACATGACGAAGGAATGGTCTGCCTTTGTGCTCGATATGGGGGTGGCTTACCGCGAAGACACCGATAAGGTCGTCAAGCTCATGCAAGACGTGGGTGAGGAGCTGCGCCACGATCCGATGTTTGGATCGCGCATGATCGAGCCGATCGAGGTCGTGGGGGTGGAGGATTTTTCCGACTCCGCCGTGACATTACGGGCGCGGATCAAGACGAAGCCGCTCGAGCAATGGACCATCGGACGCGAGTACCGCCGTCGCATCAAAAAGGCATTCGATGCCCAGGGCATCGAAATCCCCTTCCCTCACCGTACTCTGTATTTGGGTGAGGCTGGCATGCCGTTCAAGGTAGAGGTGGTGACGGGCGGAGAAATGGGTCGGCAGTAATCATCACGATGAGCGAGGCGTGAGACACCACGGCCCATGGGGTGTGATGGTGCGGAGATCGCCGCTGAGGATGATGCGCTCACGAACCAACCCGGCACAGGCCAGCAGCCAGGCACTACGAATCAGCGGCGCTTCGTCGGCCATCAGCATGTCGAAGCGAATTTTTTTGAACAAAGGATCCACGGCCACCCGTGCGGCCGTCGTCACAATGACCCGGCGGTTCTGCACAAACGCCTGCCGGTTCGTGTCCTCTTCCGCGGCTAGTAATTCGCGGATCTTTTTGGTGCCTCCCAACTTCACAATCTCTTCCTTCAATTCGGCGAACTCCGGCTTCATCTCCTTCGGCACCGCCGCTTCAGGGACGAGCTCATCGATCCGCTTCTTGGCGATATCGAGTTCCCCCATCAGCCCGCGGATCTCGCGGTCATAAATCTGTTTGTATTCCTGGAGGGACTCGACGTTCTTGCCGACGGCTTGCATCGAAAGCCGCTTCCAGATGGGCAGTTGCTCGTATTGCGTCAGCGTCCCGTCGATCTCCTTGATCTTTTCCTGCAACTCGCTCAGATGCGTCAGCAGCCGCCACTCCAAAAGCCGGACCTCGTCCAAGTCCTTCTGCTTCTGCGCCTTATAAGCGAGCATCGGGGTCAGTTCCCGAAACCGTTCGTACTTCTTACGGAGGGCCGCTTTCTCCGATCGAGCCTTCGCATAGAATTGATGCATCTGGGCCTCGAACCCCAAGTCTCTGAGCGGGATGCCGCCTTGATCGACCCCCAAAGCCAGCTCGTACCGACTGAGCCAACTCTTGGAGGTCAACCCTGCCGCTTTCATTGCCTTTGCCAGAACGAGCGTGACCGCGTCGGCGGATCGGTGGTCCGGGGACACGAGCAAGATGCGCTTATTGGTCCTCGTCATTTCGATGGCCAGGGTCGCGAGTTTTTGCCGACGAGCCGCAACATCCTCCTGCCATAAGGTGGCGAGGACCGAGGTCGATGCCATGGCTTGCAGCGCAGCGACATCACCCGCCTGCGCCGCATCGAACACCGGCAACAATCGCTCGGCGGGCCCCAAGCTGTAGGACGCGGTGGAACGGTTCATGTCGGCCAGACGGTGCGATGCCGTCTCGGCGAAGCCGCTCGCATCCGGTACCAACGTCGCCATGGGGACCGTCTCCCCCACGGCGTCGAACAACTGAAGCACGACGCGGTTGCCTTCCTGCAGGAGAACGAAGCCTTCGGTTGGTTCCTCCCCATCGGGCAGCAGCACCGTGACTGGCCAATCCACGCCCCAGTCAGTATCCGAGGGAAGGAAGAATTCATAGAGGTGCAGCGTCCCGACCGTCTGCAGCAGCCGGCCTTGCGAGGCTGAGACCGGCTGGTCTAGGCCTCGAGCGGCGCAATGCCCGGCTTCGGCTTGCAACTGCGAGGCTGATTGCTCGAGCCATTGCTCGACTGTCGCTGGAACGGGCGTCACCGCTTCGATTTCCTCCGAGGCCGGCCGGTCAGGATTGCTGTACAGGCAGGGCTTCGCTGATCGCGCTGTATCTTAATGATTGTGAAAACAACCTGTCCAGGGTACAGGCCTGCTAAGCCCTTCTCGAACGGTCACGAGCGCTCCGGATTTTCACTCAGGCGAATTGACTTTTCCCCAAGGCGCCAGTATGCTTTTTCCCTTTCCACTAAAAGGAGTTGCGGTATGAAAGTGATTCTACAGGAAACGCTCGAAGGCGTGGGCAACCTCGGTGATCTGTTGGACGTCTCCGATGGATTTGCGCGCAACTATTTACTGCCGCGTCGCAAGGCGGTGGAGGCCAACAGCAGAAACATCAAGGAATTCGAACATGCCAAGCGGGTGGCGGCGGATAAGGCCAAGAAAGAACGACAAGAGATCGAAGGCCACGCAAAGCAGATGTCGGCCGTGTCGCTGACCATCGCGG
>DASTLA010000294.1:0-19891 GCA_035715525.1 Nitrospiraceae bacterium | reverse complement strand
GGCCATCATGGCGGGCATGTATGCGGTTTATCATGGCCCGGACGGACTTCGTCGCATTGCACAACGAGTGCACGGGCTCACGCTGTTGTTGGCGGAAGGGCTCCGTCGCAACGGATGCACGGTCGGCCTGGCCCCCGTGTTCGATACTTTGCGCGTGCCGCTGTCCGGCACACAGGCTGATAGCATTCTCAATCGCGCCCGCCAGGAGCGGATCAATCTTCGGCGATACGACGATCATAGTCTCGGAATTTCATTGGATGAGTGCAGCGATGCTGCGGAAGTGAGCCGGCTGGTGACTGTGTTCACCGGCCATGCGCTGTCGACGCCGGAGATGGAGATCCTCGCCCGCTCGATCGACCTCTCCTACCCGAAGACGCTCGCGCGCACCAGCCGGTATCTGTCGCATCCGGTGTTCAACCGCTATCACGCCGAGCATGAGATGCTTCGGTATATCCATCGTTTGCAGTCGCGAGACCTCTCACTCGTGCATTCGATGATTCCGTTGGGCTCCTGCACGATGAAACTCAATGCGACCTCGGAGATGCTGCCGGTCACATGGCCGGAGTTTTCTCGCCTGCACCCTTTCGCGCCGTCGGATCAAACGGAGGGCTATCAGCTGCTGTTTCAACAGCTCGAGGGCTGGTTGGCGGATATTACCGGGTTTGCGGCTATTTCGCTGCAGCCGAATGCAGGATCTCAAGGAGAGTACGCAGGGCTGATGGTCATTCGAGCCTACCATCGGCAGCGCGGGGAGGCGCAACGCGACATCTGTTTAATCCCCGTTTCCGCCCACGGGACGAATCCCGCGAGTGCCGCCATGTGCGGCATGACGGTGGTACCGGTGGCGTGCGACGCGCATGGCAACGTCGATGTGGCGGATTTGGAGCGGAAAGCGGCGCAACATCGCGCGAAGCTGGCTGCCATGATGATCACCTATCCATCGACGCATGGAGTGTTCGAGGCCGACATCCGGCGCATGTGCCAGATCGTCCATACGCACGGCGGACAGGTGTATATGGACGGCGCGAATATGAATGCACAGGTAGGCTTGTGTCGCCCGGCCGATTTGGGAGCCGACGTATGCCACCTGAATCTGCACAAGACGTTCTGCATTCCGCATGGCGGGGGCGGCCCGGGCATGGGTCCGATCGGGGTCGCGCGGCACCTCATGCCGTTTTTGCCCGGCCACCCGGTCACGCACCTGGGTAGCTCGCAGTCCATCGGCCCGGTTTCCGCTGCACCCTATGGGAGTCCCAGCATTCTGACCATTTCATGGGTTTACATCGCGTTGATGGGGCGGGACGGCCTTACCAAGGCCACTGAGGTGGCGATCCTGAATGCGAATTACATGGCCAAACGATTGGAGAAGCACTACTCCATCCTCTATTCAGGCCAGCGCGGGTTTGTGGCGCATGAATTCATCCTGGATCTGCGCCCGCTCAAGGAGTCGAGCGCGGTCGAGGCGATGGACGTGGCCAAACGCCTCATGGATTTCGGCTTCCATGCTCCCACGGTGTCCTTTCCTGTCGCCGGCACCCTCATGATCGAGCCGACGGAAAGCGAGTCCAAGGCAGAGTTGGATAGATTCTGCGATGCATTGATTGCCATTCGTGGCGAGATCCAAGATATTATCGAAGGACGACAGCCCCGGACGGGAAATATTCTCAAGAATGCCCCGCACACGGCTGTGGCGGTGACGGCCGACGAATGGACCCGGCCCTACACGCGGGACAAGGCGGCGTTTCCGGCTCCTTGGGTGCATCACAACAAATTCTGGCCGAGTGTGGGGCGGATTGATGAAGCCTATGGAGACCGTAATTTGTTCTGTACCTGCCCGCCGATGGAGTCCTCTTCCTAGAACGAGGGCCCGGCATCCGGATCGCTGCGGCCTCGTCATCTCATGCATCCTTTCGGTGTTCTGGCTGCACCCGATCCTTGATCTACGGGTGCTTGCCTTCACGCCGTCTCCAGCCCAGGCCGCAATGTTCTTGGCGGCAGAGTCCATGAGCGGATCAGAAAGCCCGGCGCTCGATGTTGAGCCCGGCCGTACCTATGCAGCCGGGACGAGGCTCAAAATCCCCGCTACCGATTGGTCGTTCACGGTTCCGGCGCGATGGCAAAGCAGCCAGCCTCCCGACTCGGATCTACCCTTACTGATCTCGGAAGATCGCCGCAGCTTCGGGATGATCTTCCCGCTGCACAACGCGACGCGGGCGAGCATCCGCCAACAGCTCGATGAACCCCTTTCGTTGTTGCACGGACTGTCATTCATTCCCGCCGGAGCTGTGACGGAAACCGACACCTGGATCGGCCGATCCTATTCCGGCGAAGGGATGATCGGCCAGGCAGCGGCCGTTTTCGGCCCAGGCGGCGCTTGCATGATGTATTTCATCATGGGGCCGGCTGATGGGGCGGTCAGTTATGACGAGGTGTTGGCCGAATTGCGACAGACGACCAGCTTTGCTGAATCTCAGGAACAATCTCGCGACGAGGTGACGCCGTTATGATGCCTCGATTGAGCAAATCGACCGTGGCCCTCGTGGCCGTAGTCTGCCGGGATACTGCCGGATGAGCCTCGGAAAACCACCCACGCGCGTCATCATCGACACCGATCCGGGAGCCGACGACGCGCTGGCCCTTCTTTTGGCGCTCAATTCGCCCGAACTCGAGGTGGTCGGAATCACCACCACGTGCGGTAACGTTCCTGTAGGGCAAGCCACGAAGAATGTGTTCCGCGTACTGAGCCTGGCAAAGATTCCGTCCGGGCTCCTTATCGGCCAGGGGGCGGCTCGACCGCTCGAAGAAGATCTCGTCACCGCCACCCACGTCCATGGGACCGATGGGCTGGGGGATCTGGACCGTTTCACGGAACCCGGAGGAGCGCCGCGCTATCCCCAATCTCGTATGCCGGCGACGCTGGCCACGGCACAAGAAGTGTGGAATGACTGCACACGCCGGTATCTCTCTACCCTCACATTGATTGTGCTCGGTCCGCTGACCAACTTGGCTGTGGCATTGCGCGTGAACCCGTCATTGGTACAACGATTCCAGTCCATCATCGTCATGGGGGGAGCCCTGGGAGTGGCGGGAAACGTAGCGCCGGCGGCCGAGTTCAACATGTACGTCGATCCTCATGCGGCGGCTCGCGTGTTCCAGACAGCACTGCCCATCACGCTCATTCCGCTTGATGTGACCACGAAAGTGAAGGCGGACCGTAAAACGCTTGCCGGGTGGGCCGCACCTTCTTGCGAGCCAGCGGCGCGGTTTCTGGTGGATGCGACCGGGAGAACCTTGGATTTTGCTGAGAAAGTTGAGGGGCACGGGACGTTATTTTTTCACGATCCGCTCGCTGTGTTGGCGGCGATCGATATGAGTCTATTTGTGATCGAGCCGCTCCACGTTGCAGTAGAAACGACTGGCGGGGTCGCTCGAGGTGTGACGGTCGGAGACCGGCGGACCTTGAAGCCGGAATATAAGGCACCTCCGAATATGCTGGTCGCCGTTGATGTCGACGTTCCACGGGCGACTGAACTCATTCGCAGCCGTTTATGTCCAAAGTCATAGTCGTCGGATCCAGCAATGTCGACTTGACCGTCACGGTCGAACGGCTTCCCCGCCCCGGGGAAACGGTGCTTGCGACCAGCATGGTGCAGTCGTTCGGTGGAAAGGGCGCCAATCAAGCTGTGGCGGCTAAGCGGGCCGGCTCGGACGTGGTGTTTTTGACCAAGCTGGGTGCTGACGCGAACGGAAAACTGTTGGAGCGCTACTTCTCGTCTCAGGGATTGCCTCTCACGGGGATTCTGCGTGATCCGAAAGCGCAGAGCGGGATGGCTTTCGTCTGCATCGACGGCGCCGGCGGCAACCAAATTGCCGTCGTACCGGGGAGTAACCGGCTGTTGACGCCGGAGGACGTCCGGCGGGCGAGCACTCTCATGGCCGGGGCTCGTGTCCTGCTCGTCCAGATGGAGATCGAGTCGGCGACGGTTCTCGAGGCCTTGATGTTGGCGAAACGCCACCGCCTGACGACGATCTTGAATCCAGCACCGGCCAGCCCGCTGTCCTCCGAGATGCTCAAACATGTGGACGTCCTGACCCCGAATCAGCAGGAGGTGCAGACATTGGCCGGTCCGTCCAATCTTGCAGAGGCGGCTCAGATTCTCGTCAAGCGAGGCGCGGGCTGTGTCATCGTGACCTGCGGAGCGGAGGGGGCATTGGTTTTTGGTCGGCAAGGGGAGCGACGGGTCCCGGCGTTTGTCGTCGATGTGGTCGATACCACCGGGGCCGGCGATGCGTTCAATGGGGCACTGGGCTGTGCGCTGGCCGAGGGAGCCACGATGGAGACGGCGGTTGAAATCGGTGCCGCCGCCGGCGCGCTTGCCACGATGAAACGGGGCGCTCAAGAAGCGATCCCCATGAGGCGAGACATAGAGGAATTGCGACGATCCGGTTCAAGGCGCATCTTGTCCTGACGGAATGAACACCGTCTCCTTGAATCAGTCGGTCGCTTCACGTTGAGAGGGTCCATGAGGCGAATTATGGAAGCTCTTCATCGACGACAGTTTCTAGTTCGAACGGGCGTGGCGCTCGGAGCAGCGATCTTGGCCGGCCAGTCGTCTTCGTTCCTGTCCGGCCCGTCGGCTTTCTCGGAAGATTTGGCCGGTTCCTGGGAGACGATCCGTGATCAGTTCCCCTTGGACCGACGGCTCATCCATATGGCCGGATTTTTTCTAGCGTCTCATCCAGCACCAGTCGCGGCGGCGATCGAGCAGCACCGCAGAGGATTGGATGCCGATCCGATCGGCTATTGGCACCAGCAGGAGTCCGTGCAGGAGGCCGCAGTGCTGAGGGCCGCAGCCGAGTATCTTATGGTCCATCCTTCAGAGATCGCGCTGACCGATAGCACCACGATGGGCCTGGGACTGCTCTACGGCGGGTTGAGCCTCCAGCAGGGCCAAGAAATTCTTATGACGACGCATGACCATTATTCGACGGACATGTCCCTTCGCCACCGCGCCGAACGGACAGGAGCGACCATCAGGCGTGTGCCGCTCTATCGAGACGTCCCGCAAATTTCGAAAGAAGAGCTGGTCGCGGCCTTTATCCGTGAAATTCGCCCCGCCACCAGAGTCGCGGCGGTTACGTGGGTTCATTCGGGCACCGGCGTGAAATTGCCGATCCGGGACATGGCCGCTGAGCTTGCTCGACTAAATGCGCAGCGCGACGAAATGAAACGCGTGATCCTCTGTGTGGACGGCGTGCATGCCCTCGGCGTGGAAGATTTCAACCTGTCGGACGTCGGCTGCGACTTTTTCATAGCTGGGACGCACAAATGTATGTTCGGGCCGAGAGGCACCGGGCTCGTCTGGGGGCATCCGCGGGCCTGGCCCATCGCCCATCCCATCATTCCGACGTTCAACACCGACGCGTATGAAGTTTGGACAGGAGACGTTCCACGTCATGAGGTGCCCCAGTCCGCTCTGATGACACCGGGGGGATTTCATTCCTTCGAACATCGGTGGGCATTGGATGCAGCCTTCGCGTTCCATCAGGCCATGGGAAAGGCTCGTGTTCGAGACCGTATTCATGCCTTGAACAGCCAACTCAAAGAGGCTCTTTCCGGCATGCCCCACGTGACGCTCCATACGCCTCGGACCACCGATCTTTCGGCGGGAATCGTCTGCTTTGAGGTCCGCGGACTGGCACCGGAGGGGGTGGTCCAGCAACTGCGCCGCAGGGACATCGTGAGCAGCGTCACCCCCTACGCGACGCATTACGCTCGGCTGGCTCCCGGTTTATTGAACAACCCGGAGGAGGTGGATCGGGTGATCAAGGCGGTGCACGAACTGCAGGCAGGATAGGCAGGCGAGCGTAGGGTCAGTTTCCCTTTGCCGCCTGAGTACTTAGTTGCGCAAGGACGCGCCGTGCTTCCGGAATAAAATCCACGCGATCAAGCGATTGCGCCAGATCCAGGGCCTGAGCCGCTAGGCTGACCGCTTCCTCGTGTTTCCCCCCGGCGCAATAACTTTTCGCAAGACTCAGTCGAGCATTGACGGACATTGGCTCGCGCGCGATGACGTGCCGCAGCAGCGCCTCGCCCTTCTCCTTGTCGCCCCCCAAGAAAGCAGGCAGGCGAACAAGAAAAGTGCCCTTGGCGGACAGGGCGTCCAGATGATCCGGCTCCAGTTCGAGCGTGCGGTTTAATTCCCGCATCATTCTACGAAAGCCCAGCACGGATCCGATTCTGGCTTCCCCATCTATACGCATCTGCTCGCCCAGATTGCAGAAAAGCGCGAAGTGTGCGGCAGGAGATTGATCGTCTGCCGTCACGGCTTGTTCTCCGAACGCCTGACCCTTCTCAAAATGCTGCAGGCGGGTTACACGATCCTCAGCGCGCCTCCCACGGTCGCACTCTGCCATGGCCTGGCCAGCAAAATCTTGCAGGTAGGAAGCCGCCTCCGTTTCCGTCGCAACGATGAAGAGGGAAAGCAAAAGTATGAGGGCGGCCGCACGTACGTCGGAGGTCTTCACGAGTGTCTCAAAAGAGCAGTCGAATGTCGGTTTGCGAGTCTACAGCAAGTCCGATGCCAATTTCTATGTGCCAAGGGCGCCACCTGCAATGGAAGCATGGGGATTCATTTTTCCGTGATGTATCGGGCTAAGTGGCGGAATCCTTTAAGCAAGGTGGCGTAGGCATACGAGGCATTTCTGCCGCTTGGATTTGGCAGCAGAAACAAGGCGGATCCATATATCTTCTCTTCTTGAAGGCCCAATTCCGGTCGGCCTTTTGCCTTGCCAGAAAAGAGGATGGGATAGATCGTCAATCCGAGCAGTACCAGGACTTTCGGACGCCAACGGCGTACCTTGCGCATGAGGTCTCGCCGGCCGGCTGCATAATCTTCGGCAGTCAGGCCCTTGCTGCTTGCCGTAGGCCGGCCTACGAGATTCGTGAGTCCCAAACCCCAGTCGAGTAATCGTGCATCCTCTCGAAAGGTGATGGGCTCTGGAACGAGCCGAGCCTCGTACAACAACTTCCAAAAGCGGTTCGAGGGGCCTGCGTAGTGATGTCCGACTTGAGACGAGCGAAGACCTGGGTTGATGCCCACGAACAATGCCCGCAGGTCCGGAGCGAGGTAGTCTGGGAGGCATGGATGAGCAATGTGAACAAAGAGGCTTGGGAGGTGCTGTGCTCGGCGCCGCGCTCTCGGTTCAGTAGGCTCGTTGCTGAGGCGGTTTAGTGACGGCAAAACCATTCTGCCACAGGAATCAGTCGTGTGAGGCATCAGCGATTCCCAGGGTAACCAACGGTGATATGCAAAAACAAGGAGTTAGATTCTTCCGGCGTAAGGCAAGGACTTTGCTCATGCCCAGTGCTGCTGTGATTGCAATCCCAATCCGAAAGGGGGTGAATCAGGATGCAAAAGCTCATGTTGTCGATGATGGCGGCCGCGATGTTGGTCGCGTTCAGCGCTCCTTCCTTCGCTGATGAGGGCAAGAAGGACAAAGAGAAGAAGAGCGGTAAGCTCGTGCAGATGGTGTACGGCGAAGAGGGAAAGAAGAAGGAAGACAAGAAGCCTGGGAAGTAATAATCAACAGTCTCTTGGCGAGGCTAGCTGGCTTGAGAGGTCTCCCAATTTTCTGGTGGGAGGCCTCTTGAGTCGCTTACCGATTGCGCATCTGGCGAATGTAGACCGCCTGTAAACCCACGATGGTCTTAGCGTCCCGAATCGTTCCCTCCTCAATGTTGCGTATCGCTTCCGTCAACGGCATCTCCACTACTTCTAACACCTCATCCTGATCGAGACTCTGCACCCCCTTGCTGAGCTCGGTCGCCACGTAGATGTGGATGACCTCATCGGCGAATCCCGGGGCCGTGAACACGCTGGACAGCAGGTCGAACCGCGCGGCCCGATACCCTATCTCTTCTTCAAGTTCACGGATCGCGCAGTCCAACGGATGCTCATTGCGATTCAGCTTACCGGCGGGAATCTCATAGATGAACCCATCGGCGGCATGTCGGAATTGGCGAATGAGCACGACGGTTCCGTCCTCTTTGAGTGGCACGACTGCGGCGGCACCGGGATGTCGGATGATCTCCAACTCGATCGTGAGGCCGTTGGGCAGGCGCACCGTGTCGACGTCGAGGGTGACAACCTTGCCGCTGTAAATGTTCTTGGTCATGTCGTGGCGTGGACGCAAGGCGTCAATCCTTGTCTTACGAGCTTTATGTTGTCTCTTACGATTTCTTACCTTTGTAGAAGGGTGGCTTCGTGACTACCGCAGCACAGGCTTTTCCTCGGATGTCGATCGTGATCGCTGTCCCGGGCGCAGCTAACTCCGGGGACAGATACCCCAAGCCGATACCCTTTTGCAGTAGCGGGGACAGGTTTCCGCTCGTGACCTGGCCGACAGGCGCCTGGGAGATCTCCGTCCTATGGATTGTGAAACCGTGACGAGGAACAGCCTTTTCTACGAGCTCGAATCCAACCAACCGGCGTGGCACGCCACGTGCCCGCTGCTCGATCAGCTTCGTGCGACCGATGAAGTCTCCCTTCTCGAAGCTCACCACCCACTCCGCGGCAGCCTCCAGCGGTGTCGTCTCTTCGTCGATATCATTCCCGTAGAGGAGATAAGCCATTTCGAGCCGAAGCAAGTCTCGTGCTCCAAGGCCGGCCGGTTTAATGCCCGCCGCTCTCCCTGCCTCCATCAACTTTTCCCACACTTCGGTTGCGAGATGTGCCGGCAAATACAGCTCATACCCTAACTCGCCGGTGTATCCGGTGCGGCCGGCCACAAGCGATTCGCCGAATGCCGCTGTTTCCATGCAGTGCCGCAGTTTGAGTCCTGCGATGTTCGATATACCGGTTGCCGCCAGGATATCGCGCGACGCCGGGCCCTGTACGGCGATCTGCGCCAGCTCAGCCGAGCGGTCCTTGATTTCCAATCCAGGAATTCCCGCGACCTGTTGGGTCAGCCAGGCAACAATTTTCTCGCGGTTGGAGGCGTTGACGCAGACGAGGTATTCGGAAGGTTTGACGTGGTAGACGAAGACATCGTCCTTGATCCCGCCTTCCGGCGTGCAGATCATCGAGTATTGCGATTGCCCGGGTGAAAGTCTCGACAGGTCGTTTGTCGTGACGTGCTGCAGAAATGCCAAAGCCCCGCCACCGTTCACGGTGATCCGGCCCATATGACTCACATCGAACAGGCCGGCCTTACTGCGCACCGTGTGATATTCGTCGAGCACACCGCTGTACTGGATCGGCATCTCCCAGCCGGCAAAGTCCACCAACTTGGCTTGGGCGGCACGATGCACTTGAATCAATGGAGTCTGTTTCATGACAGGCGAGGCTACCGGACTTCGAGGAGTTCAACGTCGAAGACCAGGGTGGCATTCGGAGGAATTACGCCGCCGGCACCCCTGGACCCGTAGCCCAGTTGCGGCGGAATCGTCAGTTTGCGTTTTCCCCCTACTTTCATGCCGACCACGCCCTCGTCCCAGCCTCGAATGACCCTCCCACTTCCCAGCGGAAACGAGAATGGTTCGCGGCGATCGACCGAGCTGTCGAACTTTTTCCCATCCGTCAACCACCCCGTATAATGCACCGTGGCCTGGTCGCCGACCGCGGCTTCTCGGCCGGTACCAACGACGAGATCGACGTATTTGAGCCCGGAATCGGTCGTAATCTCTGCCGGTGCGCTACCGGCCTGTCCTTGTCCCATTGATATCCCTCCTCCGGCAATGGCTAAGAGAGCCACCATACCCCAGGTCGCAGTCCAGTTGCGAGTCATTGTACTCTCCTTTATCTCCTCGCGTTCGGTCATGAAAAACTTTGATGGATGGCGTTATTCGCACTCGGGGACCCGACGCGAAGGATCCAGAAAAAGGGCGATACTGGCCGTATAGCCGTGTAAAAAATTGCGCCCGCCCACCGGGCCGACCTCGCCTTGGGCGAAGAAACCGGAGACCGGAATGTTTCCCAGGTGTTCTTCGAGGACGCCTGCATCATGATCCGCTCGACCGAACAATCCTTTGCCGCGCCCGCAACAACTGAACAACAACGCGCCTTGCGGCGCGGGGTGGCGAGTTTCGGCAGAGCCTGACAACAGGTGTCGGAGATCCTTATCGGCAGAATCTGCGTCCCTAACTTGGAATTGAACGGTTTGCCCTTCCTGGACCATATCACCGATGACGACGGCCCCGGTCTGCTGATCGGCGCCGAGCAGATTTCGGATGAGAAAGTCTCCGCGCCCAAATTGTGCACGATGTTCGTTCATCGCGATGCCGATGTGCAGTGCCCGTTGTGCGAGCGACCGTTCGGATGAACTCAACGACGAAAACACTCGTTCCAGGCAGGACAATGCCGGTTCTCCCCCCAGTTCGTGAATGACATTCTGCTCGGCCTTGGTGACGATAAACCGTTCGCCGATGGGGCGACAGCCTTGGGAGATGACCGTGCGCACCAACACATTGCCTGCCAGCGCCACCCCAACGAGACCATCGGAGTACAACTCGCCATCAAGGAAAAGCTTGTTTTCTCCCACATCCTTCCCTCCTCCGGCGAGGCCCCCCAGGGCGACGGCTGCCGGGTAGCGTGTCTCGATCAGGGAAAGGACATCCTGCATGGGGGTGGAGAAGGGATCGGCAAAGAGAAGGAGAACGGGACTTTCGCCCTCTGCAAAATGCTCATCCGGCCAGCCGTGCAGCGAGAAACGATCGTGAATGCCAGAGAACGACAGTCTGAGCGGTTGTAATGCGACTGCCGGTAAATGGGCCGCCCACAGGGTTGCAGCCGGACCCTGCTCCACTTCCCGCGCGGTAGCGATCACGCCTTCACCCGTACATCCCACGAACGTCTTTGGTGACAGTGACTGACGCAGGGCTTCGCACAGAACGGCTGCCTGATCGAAATGATGAGAAGAGACAAACAAAAAGGCCAAATCGACGGGAGCGGAGCCGAGTTGTCGACGGACCGAATTCACCAACTCGTCGGCGGTCGATGGGGCGTCTTTGAGGCGGCTGAGCGCGGAAGCGATCCGCAGAGAGTTGACGTGAGTGGCAACCACGAAGGTGTCTCAACTATGGTAGATGATAACCATATGGTCTGAGGTCAGACGCCGGGATTCATCCGTTCAGGTCGGTCGGTCGCCAATTTCTTGTAATACCGCCACATGTAGGAATGGTAGTCGTCTAGTTGGGCCAGCAGGTAATGCAACTCTGTGGGATCTTGCGTTTCCAATGCACGTACCATCCGTTCTTTGAGAAAGTCGGCAAATTTGCCGGTCTTATCGAGGGCCGTGATGAGATGAAGACTGCCGCCGATGTGATAGTCAGCCATCGTCCCTCCGGAGAATCGACGTAGGAGGATAGCGGTGCAAGGTTGCAAAAGCAAGCGATCGGGTCGGTGTGCGCGGCATATCCGGCTGGTTACCGTTCCATTGCCGTGCTCGAAGCAAGGAGAGATCGCAGGCGTGCCAAGGAAATCGCATCGGCACGATGCCCGTCCCGCCCGACCACGGTCGTCGCGGACGTTAGCGCGTTGAGAACGGCCTCTTCAGTGGCCTCGACGGTGGCGGTGATCAAAGGGTTCAAATGAGTATCGGCCAAGTGAGTCATCGTAAACGTGGCTTCCGGAGGGTAGTGCGGGACGATATTCGCTGTGGAGAAAGCCAGCATGAAGTCGCCGCTTCCATGCCGTGCCGTCGCGCCGGTTCGCGCGAGGCCCAATGCCGCCCGCTTGGCCAGCCGGCCCAACTGACGGCTGTCGAGGGGCGCATCGGTTGCGATGATCACGATGATCGATCCTTCGCCGGCGCCGGATTCCTGACGATAGGTTGCTTGTAGCGACTCCCTGCCGGGGGACGTCGACTGTCCCCTGTGACCGGCCGGCTCATCGTAGCGGAGTCCCACCGGAATGCCTCCGATCATGAGCTCGTGCCTGCGTCCGTGGTTGGCGTTGACCAGGACACCGACGGTGAAGCCGCCGTCGGCTCCCGCAATCCGTCTCGACGAAGTCCCAATTCCCCCTTTGAAGCCATATGAAATCATGCCCGTGCCGGCTCCGACGCTGCCCTCCGCCACCGGTCCCTCGGTCGCACTATCGAGCGCTCGGATGACATCTGCTTCCGAAACGTGCCGGCCCTGTATGTCGTTGAGTCGACTGTCGTCGCATTCCGCCACGACGGGGGTCAACGTGTCGTCGCTGATGCCTATTTCCGGATGCTGCCGGATCATCCAACTCATCACTCCGTTCGCCACCAGCGGCACGTTGAGCGTATTCGTCAGCGCAATGGGATATTCGAGGAATCCAGACTCCGCCACCCAGGCGAGCCCGGTCATTTCTCCTGTGCCGTTCAAGACAAATGCGCCCGCCGGGACCTTCTTGTGCCATACGTCCGTACGTGGGATGACCACCGTGACGCCGGTCCGAACCGGCCCCTTTCCCGGTTGAAGTGCTCCGTCTCCTTCCATGCGCGTCACATGCCCGACGCGAACTCCGGAGACGTCGGTAATCGCATTATAGGGGCCGACGGGAAGCTGGCCGATCGTGAGTCCAAGTCCTCGCGCGCGCTGGCGAGCGGTCTCTGAGACGGATTGGTCTGTTTCGAGACTCCATCCTAGAGGGAGGTACGCACAGAGAATTGTCCACGCGCATAGTGTGGCGGCATACAAGACTTTCATGTTGGTACACTCCGCAAACGTGTGTCTAAAGTGGCGAGAATACGATGGTCGCCGCTAGGCCAAGCCGTAGGTTTGCCCCGCCGACGGGACGACCACCTCCATCTGAGGATGCTCGCTTTGAATGGCGGCGCCGAGGGACAGCGCCTGTTTTTCCTCTCCATGGACGACGAAGGCCTTATGGGGAGCCGGCGAAATGGCCCTCACGTATGCCAGCAAGTCATTACGGTCGGCATGGGCCGAAAGTCCGTTGAATACCACGACCTGCGCGCGTCGTGGAGTCGGGATGCCAAAGATCGGGACGACGTCCCACCCCTCGACCAATCGTCGGCCAAGTGTATGTTCAGCCTGGAACCCCACGATCGCGATGATGTTAGCCTCATCCTGAATCGCATGTTTCAGGTGGTGCAAAATGCGACCCCCTTCGCACATTCCGGAGGAGGCGATGATGATGCATGGACCTTTGGCCGTATTGAGCTGCTTGCTTTCCTGAACCGAGGAGACATATCGGATATAGCGTGCGGCAAAGGGGTCACCCTGCGCGGTAAACGTCTTGAAGGTGTCTTCGTCATAACATTCCGGATGCTTACGAAACACTTCCGTGGCCCTTGAGGCGAGGGGGGAGTCAATGTAGATCGGCAGGGGTTCGATCCGTCCTTCCGCCACTAGTTCTTTGATCCGCATCACCAGATCCTGAGTCCGACCGACCGCGAAGGCAGGGACGATAATTTTGCTATTGTGCGCCTTGGCATGGGCGACGAGTTGCTGGGCTTTGAGTTTCAGTGTTTCGCCCACCTCCTCGTGCAGCCTGTCCCCATAGGTCGATTCAATGATCAGAACATCGCAGCTCGGGGGAGGTTCCGGATCGCGCAGGATGGGCATGCGGGAACGTCCCAAGTCGCCCGAAAAGAGAACGGTCGTGCTGTTTCCTCGGGCGGAGTAGCGGACACGGATAGCCGCGGAACCGAGGATATGTCCGGCGTCATGAAACGTGGCGGTGATGCGCGGTGCTATCTTGATGGTGTCCCCATAACGGGCCCCTTCGAATCGTCGGACGATCGCTTTTGCATCGCGAGAGTCATAGAAGGGTTGGAGACATTGCCCGCCGCGACGTCCTTCCTTCCGATTGAGGTACTCGCAGTCGTTTTCCTGCAGACGAGCGGAATCCTCCAACATCACCGCCGCGAGATCCGCGCTCGCGCGCGTCACATGAACTTTGCCAGTAAACTGATGTTTGACCAGTACCGGGAGGGCACCCGAGTGATCGATGTGGGCATGCGACAGCAACACGGCCTGGATCGATCGAGGGTCGAATCCCAGATAACGGTTTTGTCGCTCCGCCTCCTGCCGTCGACCTTGAAATAATCCGCAATCCAAGAGAAGTCGAAACCCAGGAAATTCAAGTAGATGCCGGCTGCCGGTTACCGACCGTGCGGCACCATGGAACGACAGCTTCATCCCGCTTGGTCCCCGTGGCTCCGGCTGATAATCGCCCACGCTTCGGACGCGGTTTCCGCGAAGTGGAACAGCGCAAGATCTCCCTGCCCGATCAGCCCTTCGTCGATCAAGAGTTCCCAATCGATCAGCCGTTCCCAGAAGGTCCGCCCGACCAGGACGACGGTCACGCCTGTCACCTTTCTCGTTTGGAGCAAGGTGAGTGTTTCAAAGAGCTCGTCGAGCGTGCCGAAGCCGCCGGGAAAGACGACCAGAGCCTTCGCTCGGAGAAGGAAATGCATTTTTCTCAAAGCGAAATAGCGAAACTGGAAACAGAGCTCAGGGGTAATGAAGCGATTAGGGTACTGCTCATGCGGCAGCGTAATGTTGAGGCCGATGGACTTGGCACCGGCATCCGAGGCTCCGCGGTTGGCAGCTTCCATAATCCCCGGTCCCCCGCCGGTGACGATGACGTAATCGCATTGGTCATCGAGTTGGCACGTGGAAGAGACTAGACGCCCGAACTCGCGAGCGACATCGTAATAGTGCGATAACGCCGCGCGTCGTTTGGCGACCACCAGCCGCGCCTCCAGGACGGGATCGCCCGGCGCCGCGACAAGATCGGCCGTTGCACGGTCCAGTTCCCGCTGGGCTAGCGCCGGCTCCAGCAGCCGCGAACTGCCGAACACGACGATGGTCGAGCGAATGCCGTGTTCCTTTTGAATGAGTTCAGGTTTCAGTAACTCGATGCTCAGGCGGAGGGGGCGAAGTTCATCCCGTTGAAGAAATTCGGTATCCCGATCGGCCGGAATGTAGGAAGCGGATTTGACGACGGGTGAGCGGGGCGGCGAAACGTCAGGCGAACCTGCTTCCATGCGCGCATTATAGCGACCGGCATATGTTCCGGCAATGTCGCGCTGTCGCGCGATCGGGCATGCACAGGCCCTACGGTATGCCGGGCCCTAGCAGGCGAACCTCGTTAAGGAATGTAGCGGCTGGCATTCTGATGGTGGGCGAAGGCGTAATAGACGACGACCCAATGCTGATCGAATTCCACCTGCAACTCTTCGGTGCCAGAGCCTCCTCCGCTGAACGTCAATTGATAGAGATCGTTGGGTACGAGTTGCATGGCGGGAAAGATGAACGGCAGCGGCCGAGTGATATTGACGGTAAAGTATTTGGCATCCAAAAAGTGATACCGCACGACGGTACGGTCGTCCACCGACCGGATGCTGCCCGGGGCCCCCAAATGCCTCACGACGTCGGAAATCGTCGTCTGTCCCGGCACAATGAATGCAACGTCCTCCGGGCGAATGATGTCGTTGAGAGTGACGCGTCGCCACGCCAAGGGACAGCCTTCCAATGCAACCGCGAGTAGACAGAGAGCGGCCACTAAAAATAGACGAGCGGGAGCCATGGCCGTCTAGTCTCCGAACGGCCAGAACTGCAACTTGGGGGGCGGTTTTTGGCGTCCGAACAAGACCTGCTGGGCGATGCCGTCGGGGCTGAAGAACACGTACAAATCGTTGCCCACGACATTGGTGCGGGAGAAAAATAGAACGGTTCCGGATTTGAGGGTGTAGTTGTAGTAGTGGAAAATTTCCTGTCCGTGCACTTCAAGGACACGCTCCGGAGCCCCCAAGAGGTTCGCCACATCTTGCCTCGTCGACGTTCCGACCTTGATGTTCTCAACATCCTCAGGTTTGAAGTCGTCGTCATAGTTGCCCCGGACGAACGCACAGCCCGGCGTCAGCATGCCGACGGCCAGGATGCCGAGCAACGAGAGAACGTAAACGGGTTTGAACAGGCGATTGCTAGAGAACAAAATCCACCTCCCATATTTCATACGGAGCCTGGACCATCTTAAGGGATTGGTATGCCGATTGGGCCACACGATTATCACGCTCGACGTAAAGTCTGAGGCCGCAGACATCAGGTCGGGATCGCGCCAGCTCATGGATGCGTTCGTGCATTCGTCGATACACACCCCGTCTGCGCCAGTCGGGCCGAACATACACGCTCTGAATCCACCAAAACTGCGCATTCCGCCAGTCGCTCCACTCGTATGTGATTAGACATTGCCCGACGGCGAGACTACCGTGAGCTTCCTGCACGTCGGCGACATAGAATTGTCCTCGCTCGGATCGTTCCAGCACCGCCAGAGTTCCCCCTCGCAGACGAATACGGTCCAAAGATCGCTGTTCCGTTTCAAACGCCATGGCCGCGCTGAAATCCGTCAGCACCTCCAGGTCATCCAGTGTCGCGGGTCGCACCGTCAACTGACCAGGATGGATCATGAGGAGCCTCCAGGCGGTGCGGTAAGCCACCCAGGCAACGGCCGATACAAGCCGGCCGAGAATTCCATCTTCAACGCTTCTTCGGGAAGCAGGTTCAGCCGGTGCAACTGGGCCTGTGGGACGAGTGCCAGATATCCCGTAAACGGATGAATGGCCGTAGGCACGAAAACCATGACCAATTCCGCCCCCGGCGCTACCTGTAACACATGAGGTGGAGAGCCCATAACAAAGCCCAACGCCCACAATCCGTCACGCGGAAAGGGAAAAGCGACCACCGTACTTTTGCCGAATCGCGACCGATAGTTCAGCAGGTCCGTCATGCTCTTTAGCGTAAGATAAATGCTTCGGATGATCGGAATCCGTTCCAAAGCGGCTTCCGTCCACGCGACAAGCCGCTGGCCCAACACATGGGTGGCGATGGAACCGACCGTCAGCACAAGTAACAGCAGGACAAGCAAACCCAAACCCGGCGTGTAAGATTGTAGGCGCGTGCTCAAGATGTCCGAAAGTAATGCATCCAACGTCATAAGCATTGCGGAGAGGATCAAGAAGGTTCCCCAAGCCGGCACGAGGATCAGTAGTCCGGTCAGAAAGATGCGTTGTAAGTGATGGGTTGACGCCACCCAGCCTCCGAATAGAACAACCCGGGAAATCGCTATGGTTAAGATATCAAATGTCGCCGATCATTTGATATGTTCTTGATCTGCCGATTTGATTCGACTACCCTGTGGCAACCTTCATGTGAACTGGATCGTGTGATCAGCGATGGACGATGACGTGAGAAACCCATGAATCTAGATAAGGAACTCTTGGCTATTCTTTGTTGTCCTGACACCAAACAGCCGGTCGCCTTGGCCGATGATGCGTTGGTGCAAAAGATCAACGATGCGATCGATCGCGGGACCTTGAAGAATAAGGCTCAGAAGTCGGTCACGGAGAAGTTGGATGGCGGCCTTGTACGCGCGGACCGGAAGATTCTCTATCCGGTTCGAGAAGATATCCCAGTCATGCTCATCGACGAAGGCATCCCTCTCGAACAAGTTTCCTAGCAGCCATCGTTTAGGCTCTTCTAAGCTCTTCCCGGGTCTCAAGCTGCAAGCGGCGGTGCGACGCATGTCGAGCGGCGATGGTAGTCACTCGCGCCCCCACAAGGAATAAACCGATCCTCTCGGGTGGCCCGAACCGCTTTAGAGAGTCAGAATTGGGTTTTCCCCTGTCGCCGATTCAGTCTTGGAACCGGTCGATGTTCCGCAATGGGCGCAGAGGTACTCATAGAGATTGCCGGACGGAAGGACCAGCAGAAGGCGTTGCCTAGTTGGGGTCGCTTGACGACAAGTTCCGCAATACAACAAGGATGCGTTGAAGGAGTCATACTGATCCGTTCCCTGGTTGTAGCGCTGGCCGGTATGAGGAGGTTGGCGAACGGGACCTGTCTGCCACCCTGGGGGTAATCGTCGTTGCTTCATGGCATTATTCTACTGAGCGCTCGGTGGAGACGCAATATTGCGTGTTCGTTCACGCAATGGGCGACGAACGCCTCTCAGCCGGGATCGTGGTTCTCATGAGCATCCCCACGTCGGAACCACCAGACCGAACGAACCATTTGGACGATAACATAGAGCCCCAGACCGGAAAGCAGCCCATATAGCCAGGCCTTGCTCCAGGGCCAGAGGTCAGGAGCATGAAGCACGACGGCGAGCGCAATATGGCCTCCCAAGCCGAGGCAGATGGCAAAGATGATCCACTCACGGGCCATCGACATCCCCGGTGGAGGGCAGAAAAATCAAAGCCCTGAAAATAAGCGTGAGGCGGTTAAACGGAGGTCTTAGCGGATTCAATCTCGGTGGCCGTGATCAGACTGGAGAGGTAATCAGCAACGAACGTCAGCGCCTCTTCCCGTCCGTCGGCACGGCGTCCCTTTTCACGGCGCTGCACGGACAGCTCGTGGTCAAGGTCTGATTTCACCTCGGTCAATACTCGCTGGAGCGTCGAAGGAGTGATATTCGTATCCATATCTTCGAGTTCCTGGCAACGATCCAAGACCCAATTCAATCCTTCGATGCGTCCTGCATAGTGTTCCTGCTCCGCCGTATCGATGCGGGCCATCGTCGTGGCGAACGTTTGAGCTTCATACACCAGATTGTAGAAACTCGTGACGGCACGTTGTAGGGTCGGATTCATAGTTCTCCTTACCTCTTAAGTGTGTATCTGATTATACCTGAGATCCAGGGGGCGACAAGGGATTTTTTTGGGGTCATCCGAACTAGGTGAACAGGAGGGAGTGGAATTCGTTCATGAATCCATAGTAGAGCGGCGCAAAATCTTTGAGGCTCTCCGGACTATTTTCCTTGAGACGCTTAAAGAAGAACACCTGATTACGCGGATCCAGCTGCTCGAGAATCCTGCTCAACTGGGCCATCGTGTAGTTGCCGGCCGGTACGCTCAACACGTAGTGGACGAGTCGTTCGACGAACTGCTCACCAATGTATTCGCTCGTGATTAATCCTTCCGGAATTTTGCCGGACGCAAGGTATTCGTCGAAGGGGATCGCTTGTGCAGCAAACGGAATCGACTGCTGCGGACGGCCGGTCACGCTCGGGATACCTCAACGACGTAATGGGGGATGACGAGAGGGCCTATCACGTAATCACTGTACTGGAGCCTCTAATGTCCGTCAAGTGCGCAGATGGGCAAGACGCCCTGAGCCGAAAGGCCGATGGGGTCCTGTGATGTAGACCTAACCAACCTGGAGGGAGACAGGGAATCAGGAGCTCCGACTGGGACAACGATCATCCATACGTTTGCGAATGATGAACTTCACGTGGCGCGAACGCACGATGAGAAAAAAAGGCGGAGTCCCAAAGGGAACTCCGCCTTCCTATTTACTTTACGCGAGCCCCGGACTGTTCGAGACAGCCGGGCCCCGCCGCAGCTCCGCCTGTGGGGCGGGGGAACGGCATGGCCGTTCCCCCTGTTCCCACGGACGCGATCTTACAACCAGGTCACGCGTTCGGCGGGCCGGATGTAAATCGGCTCTTCGACCTGAATGCGCGCCACTTCCTTGCCAGACTTGTTGAAGCCCAGCACGGTATCGTTGTACATCTCGAACCGCTTCCCGTGGATCTGGGTTTCGAACACTTTCGGGCCTGGAATGACGTCGTACCGGAAGACGATCTGCTGGCTGGCGCGCCACAATTGCAGCACGGCCAACAGTTCGCGACTCGGCACGAGATACTTCTCGATGGCGTTGTCCACGCCCGGCCCAAACATCTGCCGGGCATAGCCGCGGGGGCTGTGCCGGGGCGGGATGTAGAAGCCGTTGGGCTCGGTGCCCCACTGCGGATACAGCGGCAAGGCCACCTGCTCCACGCGGATCGCGTAGTACAGGGGATGCCACCGGTCTTCCGCCCAGAGGCCGTCTTCGCCGATGCGCACCAGGCTCTGCATGCGGATCTTGCCCACGCAGGCCGCCATACAGCGCGTT
>DASTLA010000293.1:0-12577 GCA_035715525.1 Nitrospiraceae bacterium | reverse complement strand
TCGGCATATTCATAGGCATGCAAGAGATCGGAAGCCTGCCCCAGCAGGTCGCCGATCAGCACCTCGGTTTCGGAGTCGAATTCCTCCAGGCTGCGCGTCGGCCTGCCCTTTCCGAGAAAGGCCGTCAGCTCCGTCACTTGTTTGCGCATGCGTTCGATGCTGCGATCGATGGAAGGACGCGGCGGTTTGGGAGTGGTGCGGAGAGCCATGGCACCTCCTCGGTCTGTAGATAGGAGGTGCGAATCATACTCCCACGACTAAATGGAGGCAAGCTTTGAAATCGGCAGAGCGGGCCTCATCGCCGAAGCCCTATGGCCGAAGAAGCAGGGAGAGACGCCAGTCCCTAGGTCAGCCCGTGCTGCTCTCGGCCGATGCGGCCGTCGTACCGGTTGCTGGATTTGAACAGCTCGAACCGTCCGTCGGCGGCATACTGCGCGACGCGCCGGCGCAATAGGTCACGCTCCGCGGTCGTCATCGGAGCGAAGCGCTGTGCAATCTGAAGATTCTGCTTCAGCACAGCCGCCGAGTCGATCCCGCTCACCAAGGTCGCGATCGGCAGGCTCAGCACGTAGCGTATTGCCTCCTCGGGGGTGACGATCCCCTGTTTGATAGGCTCGGCATTGCCGCTCAAGCTCTTCATGCCGATGGCGCCGATGCCCCGTTCTTGCAGAACGGGGAGGACCTCCTGCTCGAAACTGCGGTACGTGCCGTCGAAGGGATTCAAGGGCAACTGACAGGTGTCGAAGGGAAAATCGTGTGACAGCATCTTCAGGTGAATCTTGGGATGCTTATGGCCGGTGAAGCCGAGAAATCGCACTTTCCCTTGCTTCTTGGCTTCGAGCAGCGCCTCGGCCGCGCCGTTCGGCGCAAAGTGCCGGTCAGGATCGTCCTCGTACACCACTTCATGGATCTGCCAGAGATCCAAGTAGTCCGTCTTCAGCCGGCGGAGCGATTCTTCCAACTGCTGCATCGCCACCTGCTTGTTCCGGCCATGCGAACAGACTTTCGTCATCAGAAAGACCTGTTGCCGGCGTCCCTGAAGGCCCTTCCCCATCAACTCCTCGCTGCGTCCGCCATTGTACTCCCACGCGTTGTCGAGAAAGGTGATGCCCGCGTCGATCGCTTCGTGCAAGACGCGAATCGCTTCGGCATCGCTTTCGAACCGTCCCAGATGTGCCCCGCCCAGACACATTGCCGACACTCTGACTCCGGTCTTGCCGAGCATTCGGGTCGGGACCTCGCCGGCTGCCGGGGCCGGATCCTGGCCCTCCACCGCCCAACTATCCGCCAGCCGAGCGGTCCCCCCGATTGCCAGAAGCGAGCCCGTCACCCCGAGCGTCTTCAAAAATTGCCGCCGATCGAGCGAAGTGGACAAAATTCGCTCGTTGGATTTTCTGGATGCCATGGGCACCTCCTGTGCAATTCTGAATGGTGAATTCTCCCCTCTCCGATTCACCATTCGAGATTCACATATCAAATCCCAAATTCATCATTCAAAATCTCATGACTGCCTCACTCCCACTTCGTCCAGATGCCGCAGCAGATCGGCCGGGTCCTGATACACACGGTAGGCACCGGCCCGCTCCAGTTCTTCTCGCCCATAGCCGCCCGACAACAGCCCCACCGATAGAGCGAAGGCCCTTCTGGCAGCAAGCAGATCCCACACGCTGTCTCCCACGATCACACAGCGATTCATCGGTACAGTCAGCCGGCCGCCGGCCGCCAAAAAGAGATCGGGATCCGGCTTTGCGAACCGGACGTCGTCGCGCGTCACCACCGGCACGCTCGGGTGGAGCTTTAACAGGTTCAACGCGTAACGCGCGTTTTCCAGCCGGCCGCTCGTCGCGATGGCATGGGGGATTCCGGCCGACGCCAAGGTGTCCAGCAGATCTTGAGCTCCCGGCAACACCCGCAGCGAGGGTGCCTGCTTTGCGTAGGCCTCGCTATGAACCCGCTGGATTTCGGCGGCTTCCTCCGGCGTCACCGGTCGCTTGGTCTCCCGCAGCAAGGCCGCCAGCATGAGCCCCCCGCTCATGCCGATTTGTCGATGGATGCGCCAAACCGGCAACTCAATCCCCGCCGCCTGGGTTGCTTCCCGCCAGGCGAGAACATGCTGGTACACGCTGTCGATCAGCGTGCCGTCGAGATCGAACAAAAAGGCCAGCGAGTCGGGATCGCCCTGTAGCCGCGAGGACATATCTCTACGAGGACTCCAGCTTGGCGTCCATGGTGATGACCGTATTGAGCAGCCGCGAGATCGGGCATCCCGTCTTGGCGGCCTGGGTGGCCTTGTCCCAGGCGGCTTGGTCGGCCTTCGGAACTTTACCTTTGACGTCCAGCCGGATACCCGTGACCGTCCAACCCGGCTCCTGCTTTTCGAACGACAGCGTGGCGGTCGTTTCCAGAGTTTCCGGCGTCAAACCGGCATTGCCGAGCTGGGCCGACAGCGCCATCGTGAAACAGCCTGCGTGGGCCGCGGCGATCAATTCTTCGGGGTTGGTCCCCTTGCCGTTTTCGAACCTCGTCGAAAACGAATACTGCGTGTGCGACAGCACACCACTGTCCGTCGAAACCACCCCCTTACCGGTCTTGAGATCACCTTGCCACCGAGCCGTGCCTTTGCGTTGCATGATGAGTCCCTCCATTGCATATTGCGTCGTGAATGATGTGATGCTCGCCGATAGGACGGCGGGCACCAGATCATCATGCAGGAATGGCGGCGCCTGATCTAGTCCAAAACCGAGTCGGCGGCTTCTCCTCGCTGCTTGCGAAAGATGGCGAGGACGGTCGGAAGGGTATCGGCTTCGGCCGCGGCCTTGTCCGGCCGATAGCGTTTCACGCGCGCGAAACGAAGCGCGATCCCGGCCGGATAGCGCGGCGACTCTTGCACGTCGCTGAAGGCGATTTCGACGACCAGCTCCGGCCTCACATAGATGGTCCAGTCATCCCTGTGCTCTTCGCGGGCCAACAACTGCTCCGTTTGCCAAGCCAGCATCTCGTCGGTCAAGCCTTTGAACGTCTTCCCGAGCATGACGAACCGTCCGCTCTGCGGGTCTCGCGCGCCCAGATGCAGATTCGACAAGCGCCCGGTGCGGCGGCCATGACCCCATTCCGCCGCCAATACGACCAAATCCAACGTGGTCGGCTGCTTCACTTTGAGCCAGTGCGAGCCCCGCTGGCCGGCTTCGTACGGAGCCGTGAGCGATTTCGCCATTAGGCCTTCATGGCCTTGGTCCAACGCCTGCCGGAGGAATTGCTCCGCCTCGTCCCGTTTCGACGTGACGGTACGCGGAATGAGCGAGGCCGGCGCAATCGAGGCCAACAGGTCCATGCGCCGGCGGTACGGCTCTCCGATGAGCGCGCCATGCCCCTCGGCATAAAGACAATCGAAGAAAAAGGGGGAAAGCGGAATCTCTTTGCGGATGGTTTCGATGTCGTTGATGCGCCCGAGCCGTCGCATGGTGGTCTGAAACGGGCGCGGCCTTCCATCCCGCGCGAGCGCAATAGCCTCGCCTTCGAGAACCGCCTCGCGAAGCGGCAAGCCGCGCGACCACTCCACGATCTCCGGTAAGCGGACCGTCACATCCTGCAATTGCCTAGTGAAGATTCGAATGTCGTCGCCCGCCTTATGAACCTGAATGCGGGCGCCGTCGAGCTTGAATTCCAAGGCCGCTTCCTCCAAGCGGTCCAGTGCATCCTCCACATCCTGCGCACTATTGGCCAGCATCGGCGCGACGGGCGTCATGAGGCGAAGCGAAAATCGGGCGAGTCCGGCTGCGCCTTCCTCCATCGCGACGCGCGCCAGTTGTCCGATGTTTCCGCAAAACATCATGGCGCGGCGCACGTCTGCCGGCTGAAGCCCTGCAGCTTTGGCCACGGCATCGAGCAGGAGGCCCTCCAAGGCCCCTTGCCTGATCTCGCCCATGATCAGTTGCGTGAGGAACTGTCGCTCGTTCGGCGAAGCCCGTGCAAACAGCCGACGGAGCAATGCGACTCTGCGATCGGTCGACCCGGCGCCTCGTTCGGCCGTGATCTGTTCGAAGGTACGGTCTACGTCCGCTAGCGTGAGGGCATCCGACGTCTCGGATTCGCCCATGGCCTGCTGCAATAGACTCCAGCCGAGTCCGATCTTTCCTTGGGGAAGAGAGCCGGTGAGATAGAGCGCGGCGAGTTCCGTTTTTTCTCTCTCATTCGTCTGGCGCAAGAAATCGGCCAGCAAGGAGACTTTTTCCGTTTTCTTGGTGGTCTGCCGGACCCGAGCTACCAGGTCCACGAGCCGAGACAGTTGCATGACCCATTATAACCAGCGGTGACCGGCGGTGATAAAACCGTCAATCGTCAACGGTCAATGGCCAAGCGTCAAACAGACCGGAAGCGAGGATCGACACAGCTCAGTAGCGAAAGTCCAACTTGTCTTCGAACTGCACGGTCCGTGAAGAGGGAGGCGACCAGCCGGTGGACTTGTTCGAATCACTCGTCACCTGCATCGTCGTGAAGGGACGCCCTAGATCGTAATCCGCCTTGGTATGGGAATAGCCGCTGACGACACCACGATGGTCGAAGAACAGGCTGAGATCGTACCGCTGGTCCGGAGTTCCGATGCCGTTCATCCACAGGCCGTACAGGAAAATATAATCCAAGGGGTTGATGACCGACGTCGTATAGTCGTACGCCCACCATTCCCGGTTCGCACCGCCCATTTCGATGGCCCGTCGTGACGCCGGTTCGCCGAGGAGCGCGATGACCTGCTCTCTGGTGGTCTCTCCTACTTTGATCTGCTCCATCGTCGGACCCTCGGCCAGTTTGGACTGGCCGACCGACAGGCAACCGGTGATCGAGAGAGCGAGCCCGATCAACAGCCCCATTGCCATTCCTTGTGCCATACTTTCTCCTCTCGATCTCGCGTTCGCGACCATTCGCGAAGTCATTGCAGCATCGGCAACGTCCGAAGTCAACGCCTCCGGCGGCTAAGCTCCTTGTCGTCGCGCCCTCGACGGAGACCGCTGGGGGACATATCGTCGGTCTAGGGCATTTACCAGGTTTCAAGCTCCGCGTCACGGAGTAAGAGTAAAGGGTGCAGCGGTTTTCACCCTAACCAAGGAGCTCACTATGCGACAAGCGATACATTTTCTCGTGCTGGCGGCCTTTTTAATGCTATCGGCCGTGCCCGCGCTGGCCGCCGATCCCATGAAGGACAAGGAAGCAAGCCCGACGCTGGGTGAGCGCATTACGAAGGACAGCGTCAAGGGAACGCTCATGAAGATCGACGGGGAATTCTACACGGTCAAAGACAATGACGGGAAATTGGTCCGTCTCCACGTCGACAAGAGCACGAAGTTGGATAAGGTGGTCGAAGGAGACAAGGTCAAGGCCTACTACACCGATCAGGGCCACACGACCACGATGCAGCGCGTCGACGACAAGTAAGTCACTTCCTGATGCAGGGACGCCAAGATCCCCCTCACCGCCGCCTCTCCCCCCTGGAGGGGGAGAGGTAGGGGAGTGGTTGGAAGAGTGGCGTTCTTGGGATGCGCATGCTCCGAAGGTTCGGAGCTCGATACCTGAGGCCGGTCCGCTCCGCTTCGGGTCTGTATATCCAGCCCGAAGCGGGGACCTCGCCACAGAGTCAGAACCCCACCGACAACCCTACCGTGCCCAGTAAAGCCGCCCGATCCGACGGCCCAAGAAATTCCGTTCCAATTCCACCATCGAGCACCACGCGAGACGTGAGCTGATGCCGCAAGCCGATTTCCACGCCGGTGTGGTTGCGTTGGCCGCGGAGATCGGACTCCCGCGAATAGATGCTGGCGATCAACGTATCCCGAAAACTCGTGGGATATCCCAACGGATAGCTGATCGCTGCAACGGCACGATAGGCCCCAGGACGCTCCCGGCCCTGCGGGGAGCCAAGGACCGTATAGCCGATGTTGAGGTGGGTACGTAACCGCCCCAGGGAGCGCGTCATGATGCCGGTGATCTGCGTGTCCACGCCCTTTGAATTGATTCCCGTGGGGAAATCCACCTCGACGCGCAAGGCCAAGGCCGGTATGGGGATCGTCTCCGTGTTGAAGTTGTACAGCACGCCGACATGAAGATCGCCCGACTTGGCGGCTCCCACGAGCGAGTGAGGTTCGGTGAAGAGGTCTCCTTGAATCTCGATTTGCGTGTTGGCGAACGCGCCGTAAATGATTTGCGGCTGAAACGTCACCCGCGTTCGACCTTCGCGACGGTCGTTGAACCGCACGCCTCCTTCGACGCCGATTTCCCCCTTCGGAATCGCGTAGGCATCCTCCATCCCGATCGGCCGGTTGGGGTCGAGATTGTCATGGTCGAGCGCCAGCGCGGACAGATGGGCCAGCGTGAGGCAGATCGTCATCAGCGACGCGACAACCGCCTTCAATGGTGATGCTCCTGATCCCTCGGCTTCGACACGATCATGGGATTCGTTGCATCCGCGCTCGCCAAGTAGTAACCATTCACGACCCGATAGATTTCTTCCCGTTTCGCCTCCCAGGTCGGCAGCAACTCGCTCGCAAGGATGTCGCTGATGTTGTCGTGCAGCATGTGAAGATTGTCGAAGATGTTGGCGATCTCGGGATACAGGGCGGCAAAGCGAGGACTCAGCTCGGCCGTCAGCGGCATAAACGTCCACTGCACCGGCGGCTGTGCCAGATACTCTCGATAGGTCGTCAGAATGGGCCGTACCGCCTGTTTCTTCTCTTCGAGATCGCGCGCGGCCATCAGCGGATCGTACACGGCGACCTGCAGGTAGTGATAGGACCAGATCGTGGCGTTGAACAGGGGAAATCTCCTGCGGAACGTCTTGGAATAGGGCATCTCGTCGAGCCGCCGGTGGTCCAGAGGTTTGGCCGTGATCGCATACTCGCTCTCTTGATAATAGGCCAGCACGTTTCGCAACGCCCGATCCTTGTCCGGCTCGTCGGATACCACGATGTCGTACGTGGCCCGGTGCAGCGCATGAGCCTCGTCGAAGGTATTTTGCGCGCGCCACGCCAGCTTCATGTAATTGGGTGCAATGGCCTCCTCGTTGGGATTGAGTCGCGGTTTTGTCGCGATGAAGGCCAGCGTTTCCTTGCGCGCGCGATCGTCGATGGCCGGCACGTCCCTTCCCCCCGTGAGCAACAGGTTCTCGTAGAGATTGGAATGGCCGAAGTCCACACCGTTGAACTCGCTGTCGAGTTCCGCGAGATCCTCCCGCAGCGCAAAGTTCCACAGGGCACGGTAGTAGAACCGCTTGTCCCGCGGCTCGAACTGGCTGCAGGCGGCCACCGCGAGCGCGATCGTGGCCATCAGCACGATCACCCCATTGCGCATGTGTGTCCGAATCATCATCCTCGATTCCAATTAAGCCATCATAGCTTCCGACTGTTCGTCACGGAATCGTCAAGCCGCGTCGCGAGACGGGCCCGCGAGTCGCGATGGACTGAGGCGTACTGTGGAATACGTCGAAGGACTGAACGACAAGCCCGCCGCCTCGCTGCTCTTTATCGGCAGTCAGGCTTGTCGTAGCAGCGGATCGACGATTACAGCCGAACCGTCTCAGTGGCAGTGATGCTCATGTACCAACGCATGTCCCTTCCCTCTCGCGATCAGCCAACGATTGACCGGAAAGGCTGCAACGCCCGCCAACAGCAGCGAGACGGTCAAGCTTCCCCAAAACAGGGGATCCGGCAAGCCAGCCTCCATGGCGCCCGGGATTACAAGCATGATGGCGTTATCAACCAATTCCATCGTACTCATCGAGAGGGTATCGGATGCCAGGGCCAGTCCCAGCGCCGATCCCCACCCCATTCCGGCCCGCCGCAAGGGATAGAGCGTCATGCCATACCCGAAGACAAAAGCCAACACAACGGCCGACGCCACGGTCGGCCAATTGCCCCACCCCAAAGCCGTGCCGAGCACCATACCGAGAACCTCCCCGATCGTGCAGCCGGTCAGGCAATGCATGGTGGCCATGAGCGCCGTCCGGTTCAGCGCGCTGCTTTTCTGCGCCTCGTGATGATGGCTGGGCCGACTCTCGATTTCCCGCGCTTGCTGCCGAGGATGCGCCTGTGCGACTGCGACGGCAGATCGAGGCTCGGCTGACGAGCAGCACGGCATTTCCTCGTGCTCGTGAAGCGACCGGTTCGATGCGATGCGAAGCTGCGTCATGATGACCTCCTCGGTGAGATGTTGATCCGTTCATCTCTACAGACGGAGGTGGGGCCGCATTATTACAGTCATCGCGCCAGAAGCGGGCCGTGGCAGGATGATTGACCGACCGCTAACCCATCCGCTAAAACCCACGTCATGGTCGCGCCGGGTGGGACTCGAAGGATCACGCCTCTCCTCCTTCGACTGTCCTTGCTGCTGCTGCATCAAGGAACGGGCACGGCTGCCCTGGCGGAACAGACACCGGCCTCCCTGACGCAGCAACTCCTCGCAGCCTCCGATTGGAAAGGAGGTACCGAGGTCGCGTTCGAAGGGTGCAAGGCCAACAGCGGGGAATACAGCCTCTGGGTCTATGCGAAGGGGGACACCTGCGGCGTTCCGCGCGCGCAGGCTGAACGGGTGGTGATGTTCCGGCAGCCGCTTCCGGGCGTGTCGCCGATCCGCGCAGTGTCGCTGCTGCCGGCCGGCATTTACCACGCATGGGCCTTCGGCAGCGGAGATCCGGGCCATCCCTGGATCAATCTCTGCGCCAAGACCTGCGCGAAGGGTGGATTACCGCCAAAACCGGCTTGGGTGTCGCTCGGGGAAATCGAGGTGCGGGACCAGCACCTATTGCTCCTCAAAACCTGGGAACAGCCCGACGGCCACCAACTCGAGGTATTCGCCATCGCGCTCACCGTCGAGAAACGTCCTCCGGAGTGGCGACCATGACGCAGGGCAAGGGCGGGATAGGGGCATGGTCGTCCACCGTCATGCGTCAACGGCCGATCGTGCCGGTTATTGACGTTCGAAGATTTCGCTCAGCAGGGCGCGAGCCGATGCACGAACTGCTTCAGGGTCCTCGCGGGTTCTCCTCAGCCGCTCCCCGAGCCGATGGATGTTGGGATCGTCCGGCTTGATCCGGATCGCCTCGCCCAAGGCCTGCTCGGCCCCCGGCACTTGTCCCTGAGCCATCCGCACCAATGCGAGATCGGCAAACGCGTCGGCGTCGTCCTGCTCCAATGCCACCGCTTGTTCTAGCGCCTGCGCAGCTTGCGGCAGTGCGCCATGCCCCATGTACGCCCGTCCGAGCCAGTACCAGGCCTGGTGATCGGATGCCCGCAACCGCACCGCATGGCCCAGCGCCTCGACCGCCTCGGCGTAATCATGGTGGTCCAGTAACACCTGCCCTAAACCCCGATAGGGTTCCGGCCACGTAGGTTCCAGCGATGCCGCCTCCAGGTAAGCCATGGCGGCGCCATGGACGTCGCCTCGATGGGCCAGTGTTTCGGCGAGCTTCAATCTGCTACCGGCGTCTCGTCCGCTGAATTCAGGCTGTGCCGACAGTTGCGAACGCAGCCGTTGAAACTCCGGTTCGAGGCTCGCGTCTGGCTCATTGGGCAATGCTGCCGCATGGAGGAACTGCGGCCATCCAATCGAGAGGCTCAGCGCAAAAAGCACCATCCGTTGTCGGCAACGCATAAGTTCCTTCTACCTGACGCACGAGGATTTTAACAGGAGGGTATGCCGAGGGCAGCACCGGAGCACGCTGCCCGGTGCGGGACTGTGGGAGTTCAGCAAGATTTGTGAGATTTTTGTGACGGTCAAATTTTACCTACCGCTAAACGAAGGCAATCGCTACGGCACATTGGCAGCCCGAACCTCGATTTCCTGCTCTTTTCCGCGGACGAAGCGGCCGGTGCTGCCCGTAGCAACCCGGTATGTCTCTTGCCTTTCAAGCAGGTCATTATCGAGGAGGTCACACCATGCACGACCCTGCATTGTGGGCAAGCTGGTATATCTGGCTGTTGGTGATTCCTGCGATCGTCATCGGGACGGTGGTCTCCGACTGGCTACAACGGCGGTGGCTTATCAGGCTGCGACGCCTGGCGTCCGCCGGTCGGGCGTCGACTCCCGCCAGACGGGCACGGTTGCGATGAGTCTTCAACAACTCTTCTCGAAAGGCGTTGCGACCTATCCGCAGGTGCAATTCACGCAGCCATGCTTCGTGCAGACACCGCAGGCATCTTCCAAGGCATGCTTTAACGCTTGACGGGCCCGATGCAGGCGCACCGTAAGGTTGTTCCCGGTGAGCCGCAAGTCCTTCGCGACCGTTGCCGGCTGCTCCCCTTTTAGATCGATCCGCGTGATGACTTCGGCATAGGCGGGCCGGAGCTCCGATAACAGACTCCCAAGACAGGCACAGACCGTCGGGCGAACCGCATCCAACGCCGGCACCTGGTTTTCCTCGTGCAGTTCCATCTCATTCGACAGCCCCTCGGTTTTCCGAAGCTCGGCCGCCTTGGCGCGGTAATAGTCCGCCACGGCATGACGCAAAATGCGGTAGAACCAAGGCACTGCGCTCTCGGTGTTTTTCAGCTCGTGATGGCGTTCCACCGCCCGCGTCAAGCTGTGCTGCCAAAGATCCTCGATCACGTGATCCTGGTCCAGCCTCTTTCGGAGATATGCGCGGAACGACGACTCATGATCGAACAGACGAGTGGTGATCTCGTTCAATGCCGGGCGGATCGCCGATGGCGCGGGCGCCTTCGAATCCTCCTTCTTGGGCTGTTCCATTCGGGACATACCTCTCTCCACGAGTGCCGGACACTCCTCGTTTCCTTTCGGTGGACTTTCGTCCGGATACACCGATCAGCTGAGCTACCCCTTGCGCGAGCGACGGCGCAAGCGGCCGGTTCCGCGGTTCCCGCCTGATCGAACCACGAACTCGTCGAGGATTTCTCGAGGGGCAATCCGCGCCAGGGCGGGAGTGAGTCGCACATCGGTCACGAACTGATTGATCGCCGGCAAGGGACGCCACCCCAATTGGAGGCCGCCGCTCGTTTCCACCGCACCTGCGGGAACCATGGCCAGGATACGGCCTTCGCCGTCATGGACGATGTGATACAAGACCGACTTGGTTTTCATCGGGCGGGAGCCGCCAGCATGCGTGGCTTAAAGGTGGCGGTTTCATTGTGAGGGTTTCTCCAGGTCACCAGCCAATTCGTATTGTTGGGACCAGGCGACATGGTGCGCTCTCGCACCGGCCGCTGGGACAGCACTTGAATCGAAGCTCCGGGAACGGGCCGGTCCGGACGCACTCCCGCATATTCCGGCACTGCACTCATCCAGTACCACCGGTCAGGATCGATCACGGAATGACCGTTGCCGTCGACGACCCAGTGCAGCAACGTCACCTCTGCGCCGGGCGCCACCACGACCTGAGGCCACGTATAGAGATCCACCGTCACGCCCATGGCGTTCCCTCTCTTAAGTTGGCGCCTCCCGTCAATGCGGGACCACTACGATGTGGCCGCGAGTATACTGAGCGGCTCCCGTCTCGTCAAACGTTCGACCGCCGACATAGAAAAGCCGCTACCGATATGTCATGATCGCTGAACCTCCACCGATGCGGCCTGGCATGCGATTGACACACTGGTCCCTGCTCTCTCTCTTGCTGTTGTCGGCTGGAGTCGCCGGCTGCTTTCTCCCATCCGCCATCCCCTCGGACAATCCCCCAAACGACGGCATGATTTCTGCGCAAGTGGAAGCCAAGCTCAAAGCCGATCGCCTGGACGACCTCTCCGGTATCTTGGTGTCGACCGAGGCAGGCACCGTGACCTTGGTCGGCTCGGTCCAAACACCCGACCAAAAGGCACGAGCAGCCGAACTGGCCCGTCAGGTCAGCGGGGTGAAGCGGGTAAAGAACGATTTGGACATACGCGGCGGATTATTCGAATGAGGATCTGGCTTTGGCTCCCGGTCCTTCGTCATCCCCCTCGCCAAGAGCTTCTTCCGTCAGGGCAAAGGCCTCCTTCGGGAGCGTGATTGCATTCACCAGGATGTCGAACGCCAGCTGTGCCGTGCCTTTGATGCCCGTCGCGAGCGACTCGGCCGGCAAATAACGGATCTCCGGATCCTCCGCCTTTCCGCTGACCGAAAAGATCGCGGTGTCGAAGCCCTGCCGTTCGCCGGCGAGCAAGGTCCCGAAAAGCGGCACCCGCTTGAGCAGCGCGGTGTAGGATCCTAACGGGCTGGCAGCCACGGTCATATCGAATTCGTCCCCGACCAGATCGTATCGTCCCGTTCCGCTGATCTTCAGCACCGGACTGTCGAGCAAAAACTGTTTGATGCCGATCATGCCTCTCTCAACGGAGAAGACGAGCTTGAGCCGATCGAACGGAAGACCCTTCTCGGCGAGATCGATCTGGCCCTGCAGGAGCGCCGGTAGATTCATCACGGATAACAGCTTCGTAATCACCGGCACGTGAAAGATCTTGCCATCCTCAATGGTAATCTGAACCGGCCGCCGGCTCGTCCAGGTCTGCTTGAGGAAGGCCGTGCCTCCTAATCGGCCTTGCAGCCTTCCCGTGGCGGTCAGCCATCCATGAATCATGGACCGTTCGGAGGCCAAGGACAGCAACCG
>DASTLA010000292.1:0-8185 GCA_035715525.1 Nitrospiraceae bacterium | reverse complement strand
ACCGCCGCGCGAGGTGATGTGGATGGTCGGGGTGGTGCTGTTTCTGATCGTAATGGCCTTTGCCTTCACCGGTTACCTGCTGCCCTGGGATCAAACCGCGTACTGGGCGACCCAGGTAGGAATCAACATGGTGGGGACCATTCCCATCGTGGGGGATTTCCTCTCGCGGGTCATGCGCGGCGGCGAAGCGCTCGGCGCGCTGACGTTGTCGCGGTTTTTTGCCACCCACGTGCTGTTCCTGCCGGCCGTTCTGGTGACGGGCATCATGCTTCATTTGTTCATCCTGCGCCGTGTGGGACCGGCCGGCCCTTGGACGGATGAGCGCGCGGCCTTGGGCAGGGAGACCTTTTATCCCCGCCAAGTCTATATGGATGCAGTGGTCATGCTCGGCGTCTTCATCGTCGTGGGCCTGCTGGCGGGGTTGGTCCCGCTCCCTTTGACCGACAAGGCCGATCCATCCGACACGAATTTTGTGCCCGTACCCGAATGGTACTTCCTCTTTTACTATGAGCTCCTCAAGTATGTGCACGGCCCGCTCGAGCCGCTGGCCACCTGGGTCCTCCCGACGATCGTCGTGTTGGTCATGCTGTTCTGGCCGTTCATCGATCGTAATCCGATGCGCAATCCGATCAAGCGACCGGCAGCCTTGGCCAGCGGCCTCATATTTCTCGTCGTGGTGTTTGGGCTGCTTGGTATCTCGATCAAGAACCTGTATGCGGTTCCGAGGACCGATCCTGCCGTCGCGCGAGGCAAGGCCGTCTATGCGCAGTTCGGCTGTGCCGGCTGCCATCGAATTCACGGAGAAGGCGGAGCCGTGGCGCCGGACCTGTCGTACGTCGGCGATACGAGGCCGGATCGAGCCTGGCACCTCAAACATTTTCGCGATCCGCAATCGGTTTCGCCCGGCTCCTTCATGCCGAAGTTTCCACTCAGCGAGGAGCAACTCAACGACCTGACGAGCTACATGCTGAGCCTAAAGCGAGCGCCATAACGCGCGCGTCGTTGGGAGAACGGAGGCGTTTTGCGCCAGTCCGCAAACCGCAATGTAGCGTTCGTCCGCAAGCCGGCCTGCATCGTTTCCTTCTCTAAGGTTCCTTCCTTCGTCCAATCAGCAATTTAGGAACGTAGGCCGGCATGTCTCGCCAGGCCCCTCAGCAGGCATGGCTGTCGCACTACGTATGCGATGGTTGGACGGGATACCGATAGGTACCGGCTGTGGCTACATCGTGACAAGCCATAGAATACCCTGACAGATGTCCAATTGACTGCCAAAGGAGGAGGACATGAAGTCCCACGCGTTCATTGGTCTTGCCATTGTGGCCGGGCTCACAATCGGGGGCTGCGCCTCGCATCATACCGGCAAACGCGACTCGCCGCTTCATGCCAAAGCCGTGATTTCGGGTCCAGGCATTACGGGGGAAGCGCATCTGTACGAAGAATACGAAGGCCGCGTGCGGATCAAGGTGAAGCTGCAAGGGACTCCGGATAGCAAGCTCACGCCGGGGCTGCATGCGATCCACATCCACGAAACCGGGGTCTGCGAGCCGTTCGCGGCTGCGAAAGGGCATTACGATGGGAACGTCGACGCCTCGGTAAACCCGGAAGCCAACGTCAGTCCGGGCCTTGGGAACCATCCCTACCATTTAGGCGATCTGCCGAATCTGTCCGTCGATAGTGATCGCAAGGGGTCCTTGTATACGATTACGAGCCGCGTCACGCTGTCCGATAGTTTGACCACGCTGTTCGATAAGGATGGGAGCGCCTTCATCATCCATGAATTTCAGGACAAGTATCTTCCCGATCCGCCGACGAAGGATGCGCCGGGAGGGCCGCGCATCGCCTGCGGCGTCATCGTGAAACAATAGCCGGATCTTGTCCAAGGCCGCTGGTGGAAAGCCCGATGGACCGGATCAGCTGCCCGACCAACGAGGGAACGGAGGTGAGGTATGTCAAAGCGCAGAGGCTGTTCTAGAGCCGCAGCAGTCGTTCTGTTTCTGTTGGGAGCATCGGGCTTGGGGTTCGCCGCGCAGGAGTCCGGTGTGACCGTTCCGGTCGAGACGGTGGTGGACTACATTCATGCCGTCTTGGCGTCGGACCGAACGTTCTACACCGTCCATGTCGTGGACCGGATGCAGCGGAGAGGTGTGATCGAGTCGGCGGAGAATTGGCGATCCGCCAATGTCCTCCCTCTTCCCGCTCAATTCGTTCAGGAGTCGTCGAATCTGGCAGCCATGACCGGGGTTCAGGTGCGATACCGGTTGATCAGCCTCCATCCCATCAACAAACAGAGCGGACCGTCCACGGAGTTCGAGCAAGCCGCGTTGCAAGCCGTGACAGCTCGTCCTGCGGAGCCCTATAAGGGATTCGTGACGGAGGGTGGAAAGCGCTACTATCAGGCTCTCTATGCGGACCAAGCCGTGTCGGACGCCTGCGTCAGGTGTCACAATGCGCACCCGGCCAGCCAGAAGCATGATTACAAACTGAACGACGTCATGGGAGGGGTCTTGATTTCCGTGCCGGTCCCGTAGTGGACTTGTAGCGGCCGCAGTAGGAGAGGGTCGGGTCGACGATAAGTTCAACCATGAGCCAACAATTGCAGATCGTCTGTCCGCATTGTCGCGGTCTGAACCGAGTTCCGGACGCTCGTTTGCACGACCGCCCGAACTGCGGGCATTGCCACGCGCCCTTGTTCATGGGCCATCCGATCGGGCTGACGGCGGCAGATTTCGACCTGCACGCCTCCCGTGCCGACATCCCCCTCGTCGTGGATTTTTGGGCGCCCTGGTGCGGGCCCTGCCGCGCGATGGCACCGGCGTTCGACCAGGCGGCCAAGATGCTCGAGCCGCAGGTGCGGCTGGCCAAGGTCAATACGGAGGCCGAGCAGGCGCTCGCCGCTAGGTTCGGCATCGTCGGCATCCCGACAATAATCCTGTTCCGGGGCGGCCGCGAGGTGGCGAGACGTTCCGGGGCGCTCAGCTCCGACGCGATCGTCCGCTGGGCGCGCACCTTTGTCTGAGCACCGTGGGCCGATGACTTTTTCTGCTGTTCGGCGTAGCATGCCTTCACCGTGACTACTCCATAGCTCCAAAACTCCACGATGGCGGCCGAAGCACCGACCAACGAGGCCGGCCGTACAATTCGCTATGCCGGACCAGCCCGGATCCGAACGCAGTCGCCCAGCCCGCCAGCAGAGTCAAATCCGGCATCTTGATATCACCTCCGATGAGGTTCAGAGGAGGCTGGAGTTTCTTGGTTTCGGCGAACAGGATCGCAGAAATCTTCCCTCGTTGGCCGCCGTCGTCCGCGAGTCCCTCTCCACGCTCATCGACGAGTTCTATCGGCACCTTCTGAAATTCGATCAGCTGGGGGCGATACTGGCAGAACCAGGGAGGCTGGATCGGGTCAAACATGCACAGCGGCGCTATCTCCTGAGCATCGGCCAGCCGCCCGATCAGGCAGAATATCTCGAACAGCGCCTCCATATTGGATTGACGCACGAGCGGGTCGGGTTGGATCAGAAGTGGTATCTCGGTGCCTACAGCACGATGTTCACGCTCATCGCGCGGCGCCTGGTGGCAAAACAAGGCGAACAGAAGCCAGAGCGCATCGGTTCGCTCCTCTGCACGCTGGAAAAACTGTTCAAGCTCGATCAAACGCTGGTCGTGGATACGTATCATCACGCCACGACCCAACGGCTCGCGGCCGGCATCGACGAACTCCGGGAAACGCATCGGCGGTTGGAAGAGGTGTCTCGGCTGGATGCACTCACGCAGGTCCTGAACCGGCGGTCCCTCATGGAAGAAATGGGAAAAGAGCTCGAACGCAGCCGGCGTTACCATCGTCCCTTCGCCCTGCTGTTCCTCGACGTGGATCACTTCAAGGCGGTCAACGACCGGCACGGTCACCAACGCGGAGACAGAGTCCTGCAATGGATCGTCCGGTTGATCGCGGGGATGCTGCGTCCGCCGGATATCCTGGGCCGCTACGGCGGTGAAGAATTCGCGGTGGGGTTGATCGAATGCGACGAGCAACGTGCGCGGACCATTGCAGAACGTGTGCGCGCTGCAGTCGCTCAAGATGCCTGTGAAGCCGACGGCCAGACGATCGCGGTGACGGTGAGCATCGGCATCTCACATCTCAGCCCCGGGGCCTCGGACGTCGAAGGCCTGTTGAAACAAGCCGACGCAGCCTTGTACCAAGCCAAGGCCAACGGTCGGAACCGCGTGGAGACCTATCGGTCCTCCTGAAGCACTGCTCTATGGATAGGGCGCCATTGAATCGCTGGGTCATGCCGAGATCGCCGATGGGCACTGACCCGATGAGACATTGAAAGTTCTCCCTGTCTGTGGCATCCCGCGACAGGGGCCCGCCTATGGCTGGCGCCTTTGTCGTCAGATTCCCGTTCCAACCGCGTCCGGTTGCCGAGAAAGCTCGTAGGACCGGCACAATCATGACGTGCAAGGTGATGGCATGCACATTGCGAAATGCCCATGGAAAGTGGGGTGAACATGCGCGTATTCCTCTTTGTCATCAGCATCCTGGCAGGTTTCGTGGCGAGCTGCAGTGGCTCTCCGGAGCGATCCCAGTTTGCTCCGCTCGAGGGGCAACGAGCCGCTGGGGTGCCCTTGGACGCCGTGTTCACTCCGCCTTCCCCGGATACCATTCCCGGAGATCAGCGGGGCGAACTCATTCGTCTCGGCTATGAGGTGATCGTTCATACGCAAGAACAGGCCAAGCCCTATGTCGGCAACGCGTTGAACTGCACGAACTGCCATCTCGACGCGGGGCTCGACCCGAATGCGATGTCGTACGTCGGGCTCAGCCGCCTGTACCCCGAGTATCGGGCGCGGGCGGGGCGCGTGGTCACGTTGGAGGATCGCATCAACGAGTGTTTCGAGCGAAGTTTGAATGGGAAACCGTTGCCCGAGGACAGCCATAAGCTTCGCGCGATCGTGGCCTATATCGACTGGCTCTCGAGCGACGTTCCCAAATCCAGTCGCGTCGAATGGCGCGGACTCTCCCATATCACTTCTTCCCGACCCCCGGATCCCGAGAATGGGAAAAAGTTGTTCGCGGCCCGCTGCCTGTTCTGCCACGGTGCCGACGGCCAGGGAACCATGGTGGCTCCGCCCTTGTGGGGACCGCGCTCGTTCAATATCGGGTCGGGCATGGCCCGCGTCAGCGTGGCGGCTTCCTTCATCAAGGCCAACATGCCGCGGACGAGGGGATGGGCGTTGTCCGACGAGGAATCCTACGACGTCGCAGCCTTTCTCGCTCAGCAACCGCACCCGGACTTCCAAGCTAAGGCGGGAGATTGGCCGAAGGGAGGCAAGCCCAGGGATACGCCGTATTAGTCGCTGTTGGGAACAGAGCTTATGGCGCATGGCCGATGGAACGTGAAATGTAGCGATCCTGTTACGTCTACCGTCTTACGTTCCTAGATCCCCGATACAAACGACGAGATCAGTGGACAGCAGTGTGAAACTTACGGTCACATACCAAGGGGGGACGCGGTTCGACGTCACGAGTTCCGGCCATCAGGTCGTGACCGATCAGCCGGTTGAGGACGGCGGAGCGGATGCCGGCATGAGCCCCGTCGAATTGTTCGTCGGATCGATTGCGAGCTGCGTCGGATATTTCGTGGGTCGGTTCTGTGCACGTCACAACATTCCGGAAGACGGCCTCGCGGTGGAGGCGGAATGGATGATGGCGGAAGCGCCTCATCGAGTCGGTTCGGTCGCGCTTTCGATCAGGCTGCCGCATCCGGTCACGCATGAGCAAAGAGAACGGTTGCTGAAGGTCGCGCATGGCTGCACGGTGCATCAATCGATCGCTGTGCCGGCAAGCGTGGAGATCGAATTGAATCCTTCTACCGCTGGCTGACTCCAATTGTTGGAGGGCGGGATGGGTGTCTCGAGACGAGCATGGTTGAAGAGTCTTCTGCTGGGCGGAGCCGGGCTCGCCCTTGGCGGAGGCGGCTTGACCAGGACGGCCCATGCGGAACCCTCGGCCGCTTCCGTCGGTCCTCTGATTACGCGGGTGATGAGGCCCTTCGATGCCGAAACGCCCGTGCACGAATTTACCTCCTGGCTCACGCCGAACGAGCGTCTGTTCGTACGCAGCCACTTCGGTCCTCCCGTGCCCGAGTCGGTCGATCCGGCACACTGGCGGTTGACCGTCGGCGGACGTGTCGCCAAGCAGCTGACTCTTCGGCTTCAGGACCTCCAAAAAGAATTTGAAGCGGTCTCACTCACGGCCGTCTTGCAATGCAGCGGCAACGGTCGGGCGTTCCATCGGCCGAAAGTTCCCGGCGTGCAGTGGGAGCGAGGCGCGGTCGGAAATGTGCAGTGGACGGGGGTGCGGCTACGCGACCTGCTTCATCAGGCAGGGATGAAAGACAAGGCGCTGCACGTTCAATTTCTCGGTGCCGACCGCCCGGCTCTCGCGACGATTCCGCTGTTTGTCCGAAGCATCCCGATCGAGAAGGCCCTGCATCCCGATACGCTGCTCGCATACGAAATGAACGGGCGACCGCTGCCGTTGTTGCACGGCGCACCATTGCGGGTCGTCACCCCCGCCTGGATGGCGGAGTCCTGCGTGAAATGGTTGACGGAGATCACCGTGCAGAATACCGAAGCAGAAGGCTATTTCATGCAGACTGCCTACCGTATGCCGGTCACGACGGTGCAGCAGTCCTCGGGCTTGCCCGGCACCACGATGGCGCCGGTCGAGTTGATGCCGGTGAAGTCGCTCATCGCTGCTCCTCGCGAAGGGGCGACGCTGCAGAGGGGACCGGTAACGATCCAAGGCGTCGCCTGGGCCGGGGACGTGGTGGTGGAGAAGCTCGAAGTCTCGGTCGATGATGGAAAAACGTGGGAACTCGCGCGCTTGGTGGGGGAAGAACAGCGATATGCCTGGCGACAGTGGCAGCACGTCTGGACGCCGAAGGCACCAGGACCGACCGCCATCGTCTGCCGCGCCGTTGATGCTCGAGGGGAAAAGCAGCCGGCCGTGACCGCGTGGAATCCCAGCGGGTTCATGTGGAATGGGTGGGATCGGGTCATGGTGACGGTGGCATGAGAACGACGCAACAGCCCTCCAGCTTCGTTCTCGCATCGCTCAATCCCTCAACGTACAGTCAACGTACGCCTCGGGCTTTCGCTCGCTGCGGCCTTGCTGGAACGACTGTTTCGTCGTTCTCGTTCCATGGGATAGGTCCTGTGATCCTCTGCTTCTTGCTCGCCTTCGGAGTTTTTGGTGCCGTCACGGCGGCGCAGGAGGATGACGCATCGATCACGCCGGCCTTGGCCAATCGGGCGGAGGCGCTGATTTTGGCTCGTTGTTCGGTCTGCCATACGGCGGATTTGATTTATCAGCAACGGCTGCCGGCCGAACGCTGGACCGCCACGGTGGAAAAGATGGTGCATTGGGGGGCTGAGCTGTCCAACGACGAGTCAGCGGTGCTGTTGCGGTATCTGTCCACCCGGTACCATCCGGGCGCGCCGGATCACATCCCGTCCTTGGAGAGCGAGAGCGAGAAGGGCGAACCATTGAAAGCCGACGTGGCGGAAGGCCCATTGGTCGGTGTCTCATCCAGGGGAGCGGGATTGTTTTCGAACAACTGCCAGGCGTGCCATGGAGCCGGGGCTGCCGGAGGCGTCGGTCCCAAACTGGCGGGAAATCCCATCTTGAAGAACGAGGGGGCCTTCTGGGAGACGGTGCTTCACGGACGCGGTGCCATGCCCGCATGGGGCGGCGCGTTGAGCGAGCAGGACATCGCCGACCTGCATGCGTGGCTGCTGAAACAGAGTCCTGAATTCTGAGTTTTCAGTTCTGAGTTATGAGTTGTGAGTGATGAAGGCGCCCGTCCGCAAACGTGACGCTCCTTCTTCGTCGCGTCGCGGACCTCGGAATTTATCACTCAGAACCGAACGTGAAGGGGGGAACATATGGAGAGAGGGCGGATGATCGTGCTGGTCATGGCGGTTTCGGCGATTGTGGGTCTATTGTCCTTACCTCACCTTCTGTTCGGCAGCGATCAGTTGCGCGCGAAAGAGCTGCTCCAGGGCTCCTGCGTGCAATGTCATCGTCTGGAAGGTCAGCCCGGCTCGCGCTTCGACTTGAAGGCCCCCGACCTCATCTGGGCCGGCAGCAAGTACCAGCGGGCATGGCTCATTCGTTGGTT